>NZ_JAQQGL010000002.1:0-330288 GCF_028550675.1 Sphingomonas sp. BLCC-B65
AGCTCATCCCTGACCAAAAAATCTTTCCAACCGTTGAAGATGCCTCCACGGTTCGTATCCAGTATTAGACGCCGTTTCCAGCGCTTATCCCAGAGTCAGGGGCAGATTGCTCACGTGTTACTCACCCGTTCGCCACTGATCCACCCAGCAAGCTGGGCTTCACCGTTCGACTTGCATGTGTTAAGCACGCCGCCAGCGTTCATCCTGAGCCAGGATCAAACTCTCCAAAAAGAAAAAATGCATACACCATCGGGAAAACGACAATGCAGCGAGTTCGAAACTGACCAAAAAGGATGCCATCACTGACAATCCATAATGCCGGCACCGAAATACCGGACTTTGATCCAAAGGAATCTCACCCCACCAAAAGGCAGGGAC
The DNA here is from genome assembly GCF_028550675.1 of Sphingomonas sp. BLCC-B65. Lineage (NCBI taxonomy): Bacteria > Pseudomonadati > Pseudomonadota > Alphaproteobacteria > Sphingomonadales > Sphingomonadaceae > Sphingomonas > Sphingomonas sp. BLCC-B65. The sequence continues at coordinate 379 of NZ_JAQQGL010000002.1, forward strand.
GAGGTAATTTGGCATTTGACAAGTGCACGCTGTTGAGTTCTCAAGGATCGGACGCTCCCGCAGCTCGGCCTTCCAGCCTCGCCCGCAGGGCAACTTCACAATCTTATCCCTCTCGCGCAGCTTGTCAAGTCGGCGCTTCGGGATCTCAGATCCACAGTGGCGACCGACGACGTCCTTCGCGAGGGGATTCCCATCCTAGACCAGAAGTCCTGTTCTCTCTAGCGAGAGGTTTGGGATGGGATTCGGTTCTCCGCTTGAGGGGGCGAGGCCTTCCGGTCCTTCGCTCTTCCCTGTGGGGCGAACAAGTAATAACTTACGCGGCACACCACCATCCGGCAAATCACACCCACATCCCGGGCGTGTCGCGCTGCCAGGCCACCTGACCACCTCCCTCCTTCCGGCGAGATACTGGCTCCATGCGCATGCTCCCCGATGCAGGCCCACGGTGCCCTCTGTGCGGCGATCGCCTCGGCTTCGAGATTCTGGACGACGAGCGATTCCTCGTCGCATGGTCGTGTGTGACCTGCGGCGCCATCCGCACGACGGAACCCGCGTAGCTCCGAGTCCTAGACCTCCGTGCTCGGAGCACGGGTTCGCATGACGAGCGCCGCAGCCAGGGTGACCGCCACCAGCACTGTCACATACGCCGAGAAGAGCCACGGCACCGTGGCCGTCGCGTGATACAGAAGCGGCGCCGTTCCGCCGAACAGCGAGTTGGACACCGCATAACCGAACCCGACGCCCAGAGTCCGCAACCCCGGTGGGAACGCCTCGGCCTTGGCGATCGTGTTGGTCGCCAGATATCCGGTGAGCACGACGAAGACGACGAGCAGCACTGCGAACAGCGTCGACGGCGCCGTGAGCCCGGGGGCGATCATGACAGCGGGTCCGATCACGACGACGCCGGCGGCCCCGAAGAACACCAGCAGAGGCTTTCGCCCGATGCGGTCGCTCATGGCGCCACCCACGGGCTGGAGCAGCATCAGGACGATCATCGCGATGAGGATGGCCGTCGTGCTCGCGCGCTCGGCATCCAACCCTCCGGCAGCGAACGCCGCTTCACGCGACACGGACGGCACCGTCACCGTGAACGTGTAGAACGCCGCCGTGCCACCCGACGTCATCAGCACGACCCACAACAACGGTCGCCAGCCGTCACGAAAGAGATCCGCGAGCCCCGTCGCCGCAGGACGCGTTCGCTCGCTCGGCATCCGTCGGGCGAGGACCAACGTCATGACCCCTGCGAGCGCACCCAGCCCGAACGCGACCCGCCACCCCCACGCCGAAATCTGCGCGCGATCCACGACCGAGAGCAGGATGAGCAGTGTCGCCTGCGCAAGGACCTGGCCCGCAACGATCGTCGCCGTCTGGAACGACGATGAGAAGCCACGACGGCCGAGGGCCGCGACGTCCGCCAGGTACACCGCCGAGGCTCCATACTCACCGCCGGTCGCGATCCCCTGGACCGCGCCGACGAGCAGCAGAATGCCGGCGGACCAGGCGCCGACGTGGGACTGCGTCGGACTGATCGCCAGGACGGCGGAGCCGGCAGACATGAGGAGCACGCTCGACACGAGCGCGAATCGCAGGCCGCGGCGCCCGGCGATACGCCCGAAGATCCACGATCCGATCGGACGCATGACGAACGTAAGCGCGAAGATCGCGTAGACGTAGATCAGCGAACCGCCGTCCGAGGGGTCGAAGAACTCGGTCCGGAAGAACGGCGCGAACACCGCGAAGGCGTACAGGTTGTACCACTGCACGAGGTTCGGGAAGGACCCGCCGAGGAGCGCCCAGGTCACTCCCGCGCGCGACTGACCGACATCGGGCGCCGGTGCGGCGGAGTTCATGCGCTCACTGTAGAGCTTTGAGGCCATCCGGGCGACGCACGCTTCTTCGCCTCCCTCGGGGCAGACCGGCAGCGGCGGTGTCGTCGCGGTTGATCCGTCCCGGGTCAGACGTTGAAGCGGAACTCCACGACATGATGACCCCGTTAAACATCTGCCGTTCAGAGGCGTATAGGACATCATGACCCGCACAGCCATCTATCTCAGAATCTCCCTGGACCAGACCGGGGAGGGTCTTGCCGTCGCCCGTCAGCGTGAGGATGCGCTGGACCTGGCCAACCTCAAGGGCTGGGATGTCGTGGACATCTACCAGGACAACAGCATCAGTGCGAGCAAACGTAAGGTACGTCGTCCTGAGTACGACCGTATGGTGAGCGACTACCTCGCGGGCAGGTTCGAGGCCATCATCTGTTACGACCTGGACCGCCTCACCCGCCAACCTCGCCAGCTTGAAGACTGGATTGAGTGGGCTGAGGAGAAGGGGCTGAAGCTGGTCACCCTCAACGGAGAGGCAGACCTGAGCACAGACGGCGGCAGAATGTACGCGCGCGTCAAGGCTGCTGTGGCTCGCGCAGAGGTAGACCGGAAATCCGAACGCCAGGCCCGCGCCCTCCTCCAGCGCTCCCAGCTTGGGAAGCATCCTCTCGGCGTTCGCCTCACCGGGTACAACCAAGACGGGTCTGTTAATCCGACAGAGGCGGCTGTGGTGCGGCGAATCTTCGAGCGCTTCGACAACTCCGACAGCTTGTACTCCATCGCTGCTCAGTTGAACGCTGACGGTGTACCGGCACGTGGTGAGAAGTGGTCTTCCAGCACGGTACGTACGATGCTTCAGAATCCCAGGTACGCCGGTCGGGCCGTCTACCGGGGCAAGGCCACGGGACAAGCGGGCAACTGGGAACCCATCGTCACCGGCGAACTGTTCGACGCGATACAGGCCAGGCTCACCGACCCGCGACGAATCACGAACCGAGAGGGTACCGCTAGGAAGCATCTAGGCTCTGGCGTTTTCGTCTGCAACGTGTGCCTACAGCCTGTGCAGACGAACGGTAAGCGCTACTGGTGCAAGTCGAACGGGTGCCTCATCCGCACGATGGCACCCATTGACGAGAAGGTACTGACGTTCGTCCGCACAGTGCTCTCCCTGCCTGAGGTTGTCACGCTGGTGGCTCCCAGTGACACCGACGCCGGTAAAAAGCTTGACGAAGAAGCTAAGCGGCAGAGAAGCCGACTGGCGGTCATCGAAGCCGACTACGACAACGGCCTGATTGATGGCCAGCGCTACCGTGTGGCGACCTCAAAAGCACAGGCACGACTACGCGAAATTGATGCTCGGCGGATGGCCCTTCAGGGCGACCGCACCCTAGGAAGCATCGTCACCGCTGCTGACCCTGCTGCGCGATTCGAGGCCGCATCCCTGGACGTGAAGCGGGCTGTCATCGACGCCATGATTCTTGTTCGGCTGAATCCGGTCAGGCAGGGTCAGCGCGGATTTCAAGATGACAGTGTGGGAATCCACTTCCGGCGCTTGGTGGCACAGGCGGACGGTAGCTTCGCGCCCACGCTCAGCCGGAAATCTCTCACCCTCCTGGAAGGGCCGATGGCTGCGTAGCGATAGCATCCGCATCATGGAGAAGCTGTTCACCGCGTACTACAAGCGCAACAACCACAACAATGGTTCTTCGTCACTGGCTATCCCTGATGATGGTTACTACCCGCAGAACCTCATGTGGGAGGGCGGCATCTACCAGCTTGAGGACGCCAACTACGAGGCGGGCGAAGCTCACTACGAGTACTTCGGGAAACCGGAGTGAAGGCCAGACGCTATGCCCTTCAAGGGCGCGGTGGCGGTTGCCGGACGAGCACAGGGGCAACTGCGATGATGCCCGCGAGGGTGCTGCTATCCTGCTCCAAGCACGTAGAACGCTAGGTTCACATTCAGTTCACGACTGAGCCGTGCACAGAGTTGGGAGACCTGGGTTCGATTCCCGGCGGCGCTTCGCGGCGCTGTAGCTCAATGGCAGAGCATCCCACTTTTATCTTCTCCGCTCGATAGCAGCGCTCAATTCGTCGTCCGTCAGTTTCAGGACACCAAACGTGGGCCGCGCGTAGCCACGCAGACTCCGCACAGCGGTGGGGTATTTCAGCGACTTCCCGCTCTCAGCGAAGTACTCTTCGGCCGCAATGTCTGCCCACCGTGACCGTGTGACGACGTTCTGGAGTGCCAGGTTAACGTCGTAGGCCAGCCTCTTCTGAATCGCCAGCGACCCAACCAGCCCATTCACGCCGACGGTAGCCGAGTCGCCCACGGTCGGCACGCGAAATGGCTCCGACGTCACGGACTCCCACAGCGCACGTTGGTCCGACGTCAAGCGAGCGAAATAGTCGACCAGCGTTTCACGGACAAACCCTGCGGCGTGTGTGTGCGCGTTCCTGATGTGCCGGGTCAGGTGGAAGAGAGCTAGGGCGTCCGGGTCCACGGTCGAACCGGTCTTGCGTTCTATCGTCTCGTGCAGTTCCACGGCGTTCAACTTCTCCACCCTCGCGAGCGTGATGAGTCCCTGAGGAGCGAGGAAGCGAAGACATGCCCGCAAGAACTCTTCGTGTAGCCCGAAGGTGTAGTTGAGCGCCATCGTACAAACCTCGGCTTCGGCGGCGTGAAGAAGTGCGCTCGCCCGGTCGAGTCGCTGATTCATGCGCTCGACGTGCGGGATGTCCGGGTACTGGTCGGCTAGCAACGCCTTCTGATTCGGCTCGCTCGCCATCGTAGATGCGGCCAGTTTGGAACCCACGAGGACGGCCCAGACGGTGTCACTCGCCTGCACGCGGCGGCGTTCCAGCTCCCTAAAGGCCTTGAACTTGACCTGGGGTCGTGTGCGGTAGCGCGCTGTCACGCCGCTTCAATCTGAAACGTGCGCGTTGATGAGCTTGAACAGTTCCTCCGCTCGGTCGAGAGTGACGGCCGGAATCTTGTCGATGTAAGTCGCCTGACCTCTCGTTAGCGCTGCGGCTGGAGAGAAGTGATTGATGCGGCCCTCGTTCAAACCGCGAGCTTCGAACGCGCGCTCCACCCTACGGATGAGCCGTGTATCGTCTGGCAACTCTTTGACCGTCAGCTTCTTGGCTTTCAACAATCCCTGGTACGCGTCATTCACAAGCTCCACGAAGAAGCCCGGTTCGAACAGGTCCTCGATGTCTGCCTTCTCGCCGGAGAGAACATCCGCAATCTGGACCAGGCCTCCCCCGTTCAGCCGCCCTGCTTGCCGAAGCTTGTCGAAGGTCGCTTTTTCCCCTCCCGAGGAATCAACGAGCACCACCGTATTCAGCTTGTTGGCGCCCAGAAGGGCGACAAACGCGGGTAGCTTCGCGATGCCGCCAGCAGGAGTCACGACTAGTCGCTCATCGAGTCCAGTCCGATTTGCTTTCTTCAACGCCGCGGACAGTACCTCTAGATAGAGCACATCGCCGGGTCCCTCCACAAGCAGCACGTGGGGACCGACGAACAACGTTTGGGAAAGCTCCACTCCGAGCGCTGCGTGCAGTGGGAACGCCGTCTCCTCGTCCGCCTCCAAGACATCGCTCGACACGAGCGTTCCGCGCTTCTCGTCATCCACAACGGTGCGAACGCGCTCGAACCGGTGCGCGTCCACCATGAAGGGCGAGTGGGTCGAGAAGATGACCTGATGGGACGGCGCGAGGCGTTCGTCAATAAACCGCAACAAGTCTGCCTGGGCTGTTGCGTGCAGATTCAATCCAGGCTCATCGAGAAGCAGGATGAGAGGCTGAGACTCGTTCTCTTCCAGGTGAGTGAAGTAAGCAAGGAACGAGAAGAACCATACGAAACCGCGTGAGCGTTCATCGAAAGGGACGGACACGTTGTGGCGCTGATTGACCACTCGAATCTGAAGTAGTGGTCCCTCATTGAGCGGCGCGAGTGCACCTGCCTCAGGCTTCGCGATGATGTCCAGCCGCACGGCGAGGTTCTTATTCTGCGTCCAGTACTCGAACACTTCATCGCTGATACTGTTCGACGCGTTCTCAAGGTCACGAACCAAGTGCTCGTGGGACTCTGGGTCCTGGAAGTCCTCCAACTTGACCCCGGCCATATCCAGCAGCGCCAGGACAGCTTGCTCTCCGCGGGAGAGAGTCTCGGCGGCCTGCTTCCGGATGAGGTCCGGGATGGACACTTTGCCTGGCATCGAGTCGTAGTCACCGAAGTATACGAACTTTGGGCGGCGCCTCCCCAGGAAGCTGATGACCGCGAGGTCGAGGTCGCTTCCCCGCCATCCACTCACAGTGGCCAAGGCCGATGTCACCGCAGGCGTGGGCGTTTCCATCGCGGACAGCACCGCGACCAACCCGGCGACAGAAGAAGCGGCGCTTGCAGACTTCTGTACACCCGCGGGCAGGTCAAGCGGGGACAGCAAGTGTTTGACGGCCGCCTGCTCATTCGTATGCACCGTCCACAAGGTGGCGTCGTACCGGTACCCCGTCGTGACGACGACTTCGCGGTCAGCGACTACACCAACCCCGAAGCGCTCCTCGATAGCGGCAACATCCTCGTCATCCAACGCGTAGGTGAGTGTGCTGACCTTTATCTTGTCCTGCGTCTTCCGCTCCCGCGTGAGCCGGCTCGGGTAGTCCAACCCTTCGTCAAACTTCGCGGCGTCAACAGGAGCGGACTTGTAAAGCCCCTGGAGGACGGCGGTCTTCCCAGACTCGTTCTTGCCAACTAGGCAGGTCACGTCCGGCTGGATAGCGAAGGTTGCCGCGTCCTCGATACTCCGGTAACGCCGCAGGGCAGCAGACACAAGCTTCATTGATGTTCCCCCCGAACGAGACTGTTAGTACGAAGAATCTATCGAAGAGTGCCGACACGAGGAACGGTGCCCGGACGAACCGCGTCATCGGTCCGGCCGGTCGGCGCGGACTTGCTACCTAGGAACCGCCTGGCCCTGATTTCGTGCCGTAGGCCTGATTTTGGGCAGAGTTCTCCTTAACCATTGGCGATTGACGCTTTTTCGAGGCAGCGCTGGAGAGGTCACGCACGGGTAGCTGAGTCCATGCCGCGAGATTCACGCACGCCTGCGTCTATGTATGCCCGCCAGGGTGTGCGCTATCGCCGCTGCTGTTGAGTTGTGAACTCTGCCCAGTGCGCATCGGACGGAGGAGCCTGCCCGCTGCGGGGCATGGACTCCTATACGCCTGTGACTGGGATGTTTGCAGCGATTTTCGAGAAAGTTCGGACTACTTCTGTCCAGATGTTGCTTGAAAGCGGAACTCCACCACGTCGCCATCCTGCATGACGTAGTCCTTGCCCTCCAGGCGCGCCTTGCCCTTTGCACGCGCCTCGGCGACCGACCCGAGCGCGACGAGGTCGTCGAACGAGATCACCTCGGCCTTGATGAAGCCCTTCTCGAAATCGGTGTGGATCACGCCAGCGGCCTGCGGAGCCTTCCATCCCTTGCCGATGGTCCAGGCCCGCGCTTCCTTCGGGCCCGCCGTCAAGTACGTCTGAAGACCCAGCGTGTCGAAGCCGATGCGCGCGAGCTGATCGAGACCGGACTCGTCCTGACCGGTCGAGGCGAGCAGCTCCGCCGCCTCCTCAGGATCGAGGTCGATCAGCTCCGACTCGATCTTCGCGTCGAGGAACACTGCGGTGGCGGGTGCCACGAGCGCCGCCAGCTCCGCCTTGCGGGCGGCATCGGTCAACACCGCCTCATCGACGTTGAAGACGAAGATGAAGGGCTTCGCGGTGAGAAGGCCAAGCTCCTTGATGGGAGCCAGGTCGATCCCGGATGCCGAGAGCAGCACTCCCCGCTGCAGCGCGTCGCGCGCGGCGACGGCAGCATCGAGAACGGCCGGGTCGAGCTTCTTGCCGCGCACTTCCTTCTCATACCGCGTGATCGCCTTCTCGAGCGTCTCGAGGTCGGCGAGCTGAAGCTCCGCGTTGATCGTCTCCATGTCGGATGCCGGGTCGACCTTGCCGTCGACGTGCACGACGTCGGAATCGGCGAATCCGCGCACGACCTGAGCGATCGCATCGGCCTCGCGGATGTTCGCCAGGAACTTGTTGCCGAGGCCCTCGCCCTCGCTCGCTCCGCGCACGATGCCGGCGATGTCGACGAACGAGACCGCGGCGGGAAGGATGCGCTCACTGCCGAAGACCTTGGCGAGCGCGCCCAACCGCGGATCGGGGAGGTTCACGACCCCGACGTTCGGTTCGATCGTCGCGAACGGGTAGTTCGCCGCGAGCACCTGGTTCTTCGTCAGCGCGTTGAACAGGGTCGACTTGCCGACGTTGGGAAGACCCACGATTCCGATGGTAAGAGCCACGGGCGTCAAGTCTACGGGGGCGATCAGGCCGTCCCCGCCGCGACCGCGTGGTTCCTCACCATCCCTGACGCGCGACTAAAGTAAGGGTTACCTATCTTCAAAAGAGAGTGCTGTCATGCCTGTGTCCGTCCCTCGCCGCCTCGCGGCGGCATCCGTTCTCATCATCGCCGCGCTCGGTCTCTCCGCCTGCGCGGGTTCCGCCGCCCCCGGCGCCTCCTCATCCACGGATCCGTCCTCCCTGAGCGGCACCTCGATCACCGTCTACAACGCGCAGCACGAGGAACTGACGCAGGCGTGGGCCGACGCCTTCACGAAGAAGACCGGCATCGACGTGGTCCTGCGAAACGGCAGCGACTCCGAGCTCGGCAACCAGATCGTTCAGGAGGGAGCTGCCTCACCGGCGGACGTCTTCCTCACCGAGAACTCCCCCGCGATGTCCCTGGTCGAGAACGCGGGGCTGCTCGCCCCCATCGACGCCGCGACCCTGGCCGCCGTCCCCGCGCAGTACCGTCCGGCGAGCGGCGACTGGACGGGCATCGCCGCACGGTCCACCGTGATGGTCTACAACCCCGCACTCATCGCCGCCGACCAGCTGCCCACCTCGATCATGGATCTGCAGAAGCCGGAGTGGAAGGGACGATGGGCCGCGTCGCCCACCGGAGCGGACTTCCAGGCGATCGTTTCGGCCATCCTGCAGGAGAAGGGCGAGGACGCCACGGCGGCGTGGCTCGCCGCCATGAAAGAGAACGCGTCCGCGTACAAGGGCAACAGCACCGTCATGAAGGCCGTCAACGCCGGAGAGATTCCGCTCGGCGTGATCTACCACTACTACTGGTTCATCGATCAGGCCAAGACGAAGGAGAACAGCGCCAACACGAAGCTGGCCTACTTCGGCGCCCAGGATCCGGGGGCCTTCGTCAGCGTGTCGGGCGGAGGAGTGCTGGCCTCCAGCAAGAACGCGGCTGCCGCCCAGCAGTTCCTCGCTTTCATCACCGGCCCCGACGGGCAGCAGATTCTTCGCGACGGGACAAGCTTCGAGTACGCGATCGGCAGCGACGTCGCCTCCAACCCCGCCCTGCCGCCGCTGAGTTCGCTGCAGCCGCCGGCGATCGACCCGTCGACGCTGAACAGCAAGAAGGTCACGGACCTCATGACCGCCGCGGGGCTCATCTGAGCCTCGCCACCGCCGACCCTTCCAGGGTCAGCGGACCCACGCAGCGGCACCGCGCGTTCACCGCGCCGGTGCCGCTGCTGGTGCTCGCCCTGATCGCGGCAGCGGTGCTGCTCATTCCGGTCGGCTTCGTCGTCTGGGTGGCCGTCTCCGAGGGCTGGTCGCAACTGAGCGCTCAGGTGTTCCGCCCCCGGGTGGGCGAACTGCTCGCCAACACCGCCGGCCTGCTCGTTCTCGCCGTACCGCTGTGCGTCGTGGTGGGGGTCGGGGCGGCATGGACCGTGGAACGCACGACACTGCCCGGCCGAAAAGCCTGGGCGATCGCGCTGGCCTCCCCGCTGGCCATGCCCGCCTTCGTCAGCGGATACGGATGGATCTCCGCGGTTCCCTCTCTGCAGGGACTCGGCGGCGGACTGCTGATCGCCGTCGGCGCCTACTACCCGCTCGTCTACCTTCCGGCACTGGCGACACTCCGCCGCCTCGATCCGTCGCTCGAAGAGTCGGCGCGTGCGCTCGGACTGGGCCCGCTCGCCACCTTCGGACGAGTCGTCCTTCCCCAACTGCGCGTGGCGATCCTGGGTGGCGGCCTCGTGGTCGCACTTCACCTGCTCGCCGAGTACGGCGCGTTCGCGCTGCTGCGCTTCGACACCTTCACCACGGCGATCGTCAGTCAGTTCCAGTCCAGCTTCGCCGGTCCCGCAGCCAATGCGCTGGGCGTCGTCCTCGCGGCCCTCTGTCTCGTGCTGCTCGTCGGCGAGGCGAGCGCACGCGGTCGACTGCGGTACGCGAGGGTCGGACGCGGCGCCGCACGCCCCGCCGTCCCCCATCGGCTGGGACGGGCAGCGATCCCCGTCATGGCCGCGCTCAGCGGCATCCTCATCCTCGCCGTGTGCATCCCGGGCGCGAGCCTGCTGCGATGGGCACTGCGCCCGGAGGGCTGGCAGAGCATTCATCTCCTGCCTGCGCTCGCGCAGACCCTCGTGCTGTCCGGAGCCGGAGCGCTCGCCGCGACCGTCGTCGCCCTCCCCTGCGCCTGGTTGAGTGTGCGACACCCCAGCCGACTCGCCCGCAGCATCGAGGGCGCGATGTACCTGGCCAGCAGCCTCCCGACGATCATCGTCGCTCTCGCCCTGGTCACGGTGACCCTTCGCGTCGTGCCGGGGCTGTATCAGACCCCCGCGACCGTCATCGCGGCCTACGTCATCGTTTTCCTCCCCCGCGCCCTGGTGAGCCTTCGCAGCGGTTTGGCGCAGGTGCCTCCGCGCCTCGAGGAAGCGGCACAGATCCTCGGGCGGACGCGGTTCGCAGCGACGGTCCAGGTGACGGCTCCGCTCATGGCATCGTCATTCGGCGCGGCGTTGGCCCTCGTCGGACTCGGCTGCGCGAACGAGCTGACGGCGACCCTCCTGCTGGCGCCGAGCGGGACGCGCACCCTCGCCACGCAGTTCTGGTCTGAGACCTCGAACGCCGACTTCGTCGCCGGTGCGCCGTATGCGATCATGCTCATCGTGCTGTCGGTTCCGAGCGTCGCTCTCCTCCTCGCCGACGCCCGACGACGGAGCGATCGATGACCTCGTTGACCGTGACGGATGCCGCCGTGCGCCTCGGCGCGGACCTCGTGCTCGATGGCGTGCAGCTGGCCGTCGCCGACGGCGAACGGCTCGCGATCGTGGGGCCGTCGGGAAGCGGCAAGTCCACGCTTCTGCGTGCGATCGCCGGGTTCGAACGGATCACAGGCGGCGAGATCCGTCTGGGTGAGGAGATCGCCGCCACGGCCACGCGCCATCTGGCGCCGCATCGGCGACGGATCGGCTACGTCGCACAGGACGGCGCCCTCTTCCCTCACCTCACCGCACGGCGGAACATCGCCTTCGGGCTTCGAGGCTCCGTGCGCGGCGAACGCACCGGCGCGGTTGCGGCCGCCGCCACGCTCGCCGGTATCGAACCGGAGCTGCTCGAGCGCTATCCCCACGAGATCTCCGGAGGTCAGCAGCAGCGCGTCTCTCTCGCTCGAGCCCTCGCGCCGCACCCGCGCGTCCTGCTGCTCGACGAGCCTTTCAGTGCGCTCGACACCGAGTTGCGCACGCAGGTGCGCGCACAGGTCGTCGAAGCGCTGACGCGGGCGCAGGTGACCAGCGTGCTGGTGACCCACGATCCCGAAGAGGCTCTCGCCTTCGGGCAGGCCGTCGCGGTGCTCGACGGCGGACGGCTGCAGCAGGCCGGCCCGTGCGCCGACGTGTTCGCACGCCCGGTGTCGGCAGCCGTGGCGCGTCTGCTCGGTGACATCGTCCTGTTGGCGGGCGAGAAGACCGCGGCCGGCGGATTCCGGTGTCCCATCGGCACGCTCGCCATCGATGCCGACTTCTCCGGCGGCGCCTCGACGAGCGTCGCCATGGTGCGCCCGACACAGCTCAGGCTGACGACGGATGCCGAGGCGGCGCCCGCCCGTGTGACCGCCATCGCGCTCGTGGGCGCGACGGCCACCGCGACCCTCGCCTGCGCCGACGGCACGACCGTCGCCGTGCCGTTGCGTGCCATCGGCACACCGATCCCGGCTCTCGGCGACCAGGTCCGCGTCACGGTCGACGGCGGCGCCGTCCTCTACGCGGCCTGAGGTCTCGGCGCGGCATCCGCCCCTGGGAGCGGCCTTCGCGCGCTCATCCGCGGATGCTGCGGAACACCTCCGTGCGGTACGGCAGGTCGACGACGTCGACGCCGTCCTCGACCGGGTGACACGATGCGGCGAAGAGCTCGTCGACCTCCGCGAGGATGCGGTCCCGCTCGCCCGATGCCGCCGTGATGACATAGCTGCGCGATCGCACCATCGCCGCGAGTTCTGACCGGGTCAGCCGTCGCGACCACCGCCAGGTCCTCCGCTCGAGCGTCCCGAAGGGCGCGGCGACGGTCGGCCCCGCACCGGCGAGCAGCTCTTCGGCGTGGCTGCCCTTCATGATGGCGCCGAGGCGGGCAACCCACGGCGTGGTCTCGTCGCGGATGTTCCAGACCAGACCGAGGACGCCACCCGGCTTCAGGACGCGTCCGACCTCGACGGATGCCGCGGCCACGTCGACCCAGTGCCACGCCTGACCGAAGGCGACGGCATCGACGCTCTCGTCCGGAAGGTTCATGCGCTCCGCCGAGCCGATCAGCGTCTCCACGGCAGGAAGGGTCTCGCGCAGGGTGGCCAGCATCGCGGCATCCGGCTCCACCGCGATCACGTCGGCACCGGCATCGACCAGCGCGGCGGTGAGCTTGCCGGTACCCGCCCCGACGTCTGCGACCCGCGGGCGCGGGCCGATCGGAGCCAGCAACCACCTCACGGCCGCCGCCGGGTAGGTCGGCCGGCCCGCCTCGTACTCCTTGGCCGCCGAGCCGAAGCTCGCAGCCATCTCGTCACGCGTCGCCATGAGCCGACCCTACGCCCGCAACCTCTTGCAACCTCGACGTTCCTACCGTCGAGGCATCGGGCGGAACGGCTCCGCCGAGAGGAAGTGATGTCAATGACGACTCTGACCGACACCCCTGCTGCCGCGGCGACCGACGCGATCGCCACGACGATGCGCGCCGCGGTGGTCACCGCGCCCGGCGAGCCACTGACCGTCTCCGAGGTCCCCGTGCCACGGCCCGGGCCCGGCCAGGCGCTCGTGCGCGTGATCACCAGCGGCGTCTGCCACACCGACCTCCACGCCGCGCGCGGCGACTGGCCGGTCGCACCGAAGGGCGATCTGATCCCCGGCCACGAAGGCTACGGCGAGGTCGTCGCCCTCGGGGCCGGCGTCACGACACTCACCGTCGGCCAGAAGGTCGGCAACGCCTGGCTGTGGTCCGCCTGCGGAACGTGCGAGTACTGCCGCACCGGGTGGGAGACGCTGTGCCCTGCTCAGCAGAACGGCGGCTACTCGGTCGACGGCAGCTTCGGCGAGTTCATGCTCGTCGACGAGAAGTACGCCGCGCGGATTCCCGACGGAGCCGACCCGGTCGAGGTCGCGCCGATCCTCTGCGCCGGGGTCACCGTGTACAAGGGGCTGAAGATGACCGGCGTGCGACCGGGCGAGTGGGTGACGATCTCCGGCATCGGCGGACTCGGCCACATCGCGGTGCAGTACGCGCGGGCCATGGGCATGCGTGTGGCCGCCGTCGATGTCGACGACGCCAAGCTGGAACTGGCTCGTCGCCACGGCGCGGAGGTGACGGTCAACGCCAGGGACGCGGATCCCGGCATCGCGATCCAAGAGCACACGGGCGGAACGCACGGTGTCCTGGTCACCGCGGTGCATCCCCGGGCCTTCGACCAGGCGCTCAGCGTCGTGCGGCGGGGAGCCACCATCGTCTTCAACGGCCTGCCGCCCGGGACCTTCGACGCCGACATCTTCGACATCGTCCTGCGCGCGATCACGATCCGCGGATCGATCGTCGGCACGCGCCAGGACATGATCGAAGCGCTCGACTTCTATGCCCGCGGTCAGATCCACCCCACCGTGCACGTGGAGAGCCTCGAGGACGTCAACGACATCTTCGAGCGGATGGAGAAGGGCCAGATCGACGGTCGGATCGTCATGCGCTACTGACCCGGGCACGACGTCCGGCGGGGAGCGCACGCAGCAGGTTCGCTCCCCGCCGTGCGCCGGGGTCCGCAACGCGCTCCCCCGGCGCGCCTGCCGATGCCGGGTGGCCTCGACGCGCACAGTTGAGTGGTGGCCCTCGACTTCACCGCGATCGACTTCGAAACCGCGAACTCGTCGAGCGCCTCGGCGTGCGCGGTCGGTCTCACTCGTGTGCGCGATGGTCGTGTCGTGGAGACGGCGGGCTGGCTCATCAAGCCCCCGGCCGGTCACGACCGCTTCTTCGAGCTGAACATCGGCATCCACGGCATCCGCCCGGAGGACGTCGTGGATGCTCCGACGTGGATCGACCAGCTTTCGGCCCTCGACCGGTTCGTGGGCGACGACGTCGTCGTGGCCCACAACGCCGGTTTCGACATGAGCGTCCTGCGGCGCGCGTGCGAGGCGACGGATGCCGCGTGCCCGTCGTACCGCTACCTGTGCAGTCTCCAGGTCGCCCGCAAGACCTACGACCTCTCGTCGTATCGACTGCCGTCGGTGGCCGCTGCCGCGGGATTCCTCGACTTCGCCCACCACGACGCCGCGTCCGATGCGCTCGCCTGCGCGCACATCATGATCGACGCCGCGGCGCGCGCCGGTGCGCACGACGTCGTCGAACTCGCCATGCTGCTCGGTGTGCGCGTCCCGCGGCTCGCCGGCAGCGACCGGCTCGCGCCCGTCGCCTCGGCGGTCGGTTGAACGGCCGCAGACCGCACCGCGCGGCGCCCACGGATGTCGGTGGCGTGCGCCACCCTGGAGGCATGGACGCCTTCACCCTCATCGTCGTCGGAGCGCTGTGCCTGGTCGTCGGCACCGCCGGCGGCTGGATCACCGGGGTCTCGCGCGCCGCGGAGCGCACGGCACGCGAGACCGCAGACCTGTCGGCACGCCTGGCGGCGGCGGAGACGTCGGCTCGCGCGCTGGGCGCGCAGCTGGAACATGAGCGCACGATCACTCGCGACCTCGGAGCCCAGGCCCGCGCCGATCTCAGCGCTCAGCAGGAACGTGAACGACGTGACCAGCTCGTCCTCCGAGCGCTCGCGCCGGTGCAGGAGTCCCTCCAGCTGATGCAGCAGAAGGTGACCGAGCTCGAGCGCGACCGCCAGAATCAGTACGGTTCGCTCGCCGAGCAGCTGCGCGCCGCGCGCGCGAGCGATGAGGCCCTGCGAGCGACCACCGAGTCCCTGGCGGGCGCGCTGCGTTCGAACGCCACACGCGGCGTCTGGGGCGAGACGCAGTTGCGGCGCGTGGTCGAATCGGCGGGCCTCACCCGCTATGTGGATTTCGATCTGCAGGCGTCGGTGACCTCCCACGCCGGCGACGGCAGACCCGACATGATCGTTCGCCTCCCCGGCGGCATGTCACTGGCCGTCGACGCGAAGGTGCCGTTGGATGCCTACCTCGAGGCGTCGGCGATCGCGATCACGGCGACCGGCGAGGAGGCCGTCCGGCGCGCAGCGCTGCTCCAACGTCATGTCCGAGCCGTCCGCGCGCATGTCGATGCCCTCGCGAAGAAGTCGTATTGGTCGGGACTGGACGCGAGCCCCGAGTTCGTCGTGTGCTTCCTGCCGAACGAGGCGCTTCTCTCGACCGCGCTCGAAGAGGATCCCACCTTGCTCGATCACGCCTTCCGTCAGCGCGTGGCACTCGCGTCACCGGTGAACCTCTGGGCCGTTCTGAAGACGGTGGCCTACACCTGGACCCAGCAGGAGGTATCCACGGAGGCCCGCCGCCTGTTCGAGCTGGGCACCGAACTGTACCAGCGGCTGGGCGGACTCGCCGGACACGCCGAGGATCTCCGTCGGGCCATCGAGCGCACGGTCGACAGCTACAACCGCTTCACCGGATCCCTCGAGTCGCGTGTGCTCGTGACGGCGCGGAAGTTTCCCGGGATCGACGATACGAAGCTGGATGCCGCGACGGCGCCCGCATCCATTGAGAAGACGCCCCGCAAGATGCTCGCCCCGGAACTGATCCCGAACGCAGCCGGTGCCGATGATCCCGAACCGGGCATCTCCGCCGACCTTGGCTCTGTCCGGGACCGGCTGTGAGTCGAGGGGCGCTCAGGCCGGGAACAGGTTGAGGAGTGCGACGACGGAAACGGAGACCGCGACGAACGCGCCGATCATCCACCAGGCACTGACCTGGTGACCCTCCGGCATCCGGCGACGCAAGAGCACGTCGGGTCGACGTGCGGGGTCGACGGTGACGCTCACCTGACCCGTTCTGGGACTGCTGGATGCTGCGGACATGTGACCCCCGGACTGCGTGGAAACGTCTGTGTCGCCGGTGACACCGCTGTCCATTCTGCCAGAGGGGAGGCTCTCACGTCCCCCATACCGCGCGCGCCGCGCCGATGCTACAGTCCGCGTTCAGAGCCACTTCGACGTGAGGTGTTCCGACGAAATACGCCGCAGCGTGCCCGACGCCCCCCGCAGCACGACGCTCTCCGTATAGACGAAGTCGCCGTCACGCCGAACACCGGCAACCAGTTCACCGTTCGTGACGCCCGTGGCCACGAAGATGGTGTTGCGGCCGGTGACCAGTTCGTCGGCCTCGTACACGTAGCCGTCGACTTTCAGACCTGCATCGATCCCGCGCTGCTTCTCGTCGTCGTCGCGCGGCCACAGACGTCCTTGGATGTGGCCTCCGAGCGCCTTGATCGCGCACGTGGTCGCGACACCTTCGGGGCTGCCTCCGATGCCGATGCACATGTCGGTACGGGCGTTGTGCCGTGCCGCGTTGATTCCACCGGCGACGTCACCGTCGCTCATCAGCCGCGTTCCGGCGCCGGCGTCGCGGATCTCCTCGATCAGTCGGGCGTGGCGGGGACGGTTGAGCACCGAGACCACGAGCTCGTCGACGGGCTTGCCCAGTGCCTTCGCCAGAAGACGGATGTTCTCGCCGACGGGCAGGCGGATGTCCACGACACCGACGCCGGCCGGACCGGTGACGATCTTGTCCATGTAGAACACACTCGACGCGTCGAGCATGGAGCCGCGATCGGAGACCGCGAGAACCGAAAGCGCGTTGTTGCGCCCCTCGGCGGTCAGCGATGTTCCGTCGATCGGATCGACGGCGACGTCGCACTGGGGCCCGCGACCCGTTCCCACGTGTTCACCGTTGAAAAGCATGGGAGCGTTGTCCTTCTCGCCCTCCCCGATAACGATGACTCCGTCGAAGTTCACCGTGGTGAGAAACGCCCGCATCGCGTCGACGGCCGCACCGTCGGCCTTCTCCTTCTGGCCCCGTCCGATGAACGGTACGGAGCGAATGGCCGCCGCCTCCGTCGCGCGCACCAACTCCATCGCCAGGTTCCGGTCGGGGTGCAAAGGGCTCATGTCCGCGGTCAGGCTCACCATGACGTCAGCCTAGGCGGCCGCACCCCGCGGGTGCGGTGTTTTCAGCCAATGCCTGAGGAAGGAACTGCACTTCTTATCACTGCGGCAAGCTCGACCCGGCGCTTTTGCCCGGCGGGGGCCTCACCGACGTCGCTGGTGCTTCGGTAGGCTGAGCCAGGAATCCCCGCAGAACTGAGGAGCAGAAATGCCTGTCGCCACCCCTGAGCAATACGCCGAGATGCTGGACCGCGCGAAGGCCGGTGGCTACGCGTTCCCCGCGATCAACGCCGCCAGCTCGCAGTCGATCAACGCGATCCTGCAGGGTCTGACCGAAGCCGGATCCGACGGCATCATCCAGGTGACCACCGGCGGAGCCGACTATTTCGCTGGCCACACCGTGAAGGGTCGCGCCACCGGTGCGCTCGCGTTCGCGAAGTTCGCGACCGAGGTCGCCAAGAACTACCCGATCACGGTGGCGCTGCACACCGACCACTGCCCCAAGCCCGCCCTCGAGGACTTCGTGCTCCCGCTGATCGCGGCATCCGAGGAAGAGGTCCGCGCCGGTCGCAACCCCATCTTCCAGTCGCACATGTGGGACGGGTCGGCTGTTGCGCTCGACGAGAACATCGCCATCGCGAAGGAGTTGCTGCCTCGCATGAAGAACATCAACGCGATTCTCGAGGTCGAGATCGGCGTGGTCGGCGGCGAAGAGGACGGCGTCAAGCACGAGGGCTCCAACGAGGCGCTCTACACGACCACCGCCGACGTGTCTCGATTCGTCGAGGCCCTTGGCCTCGGCGAGAACGGCCGCTATATCGCCGCTCTGACGTTCGGCAATGTGCACGGCGTCTACAAGCCCGGCAACGTGAAGCTGCGCCCCGAGCTGCTCGGCGAGATCCAGGCGGGCATCGCGGAGCGCTTCGGCACCGACGCGAAGCCCCTCGACCTGGTCTTCCACGGTGGCAGCGGCTCGACGCCGGAGGAGATCGCGACCGCCGTGGCCAACGGTGTCGTCAAGATGAACATCGACACCGACACGCAGTACGCCTTCACGCGTTCGGTCGCCGGCTTCATGTTCAGCAACTACGACGGCGTGTTGAAGGTCGACGGCGAGGTGGGCAACAAGAAGGCCTACGACCCGCGTGCCTGGGGCAAGGTGGCCGAGACGGCCATGGCCGCTCGCGTCGTCGAGGCGACACAGCAGCTCGGCTCGGCGGGGCATTCGATCAGCCTCTGATCCGCATCGAGAAACGCCCCCGGAGCTCACGTCTCCGGGGGCGTTTCTCGTCGGTATCCGGTGCCGCGATGTGCGGTGCCGCGCCGCGCTGAAGGCGGGTGCGGTCGCTGCGATCAGGCAGGGTCGACGTACGCGTCGAGCAGTCCCGGAGCACCGTCGGGCACGTGGATCACCCGGATGGGATCGCCCGCGCGGACGGAGCCCGTACGCACGACGCGCAGGTACGGACCGAGCCGCCGTTCTGCCGAGAACCGCCGCACCCAGCCGCGTTCCGCCGACCGGTCGACGGTGCGCACCCAGCGGGCGAAGGTCTGGCACGGTGTCCGCGGCATCGTCACCTCGACGACGGCCGTCTCCCCGATCCGCCACTGCTCGCCGATACGGGCACGATTGACGTCGAGCCCCTCGACACGGAGGTTCTCGCCGAACCATCCGGGCGGGAGAGGCGCCCGCAGCTGCGTCTCCCAGAACTCGGCGTCCTCCTGCGCGTACGCATACAGAGCCTTGTCCAGGCCACCATGGTGCTTCCGATTCGCCTGCACATCGGCATACGCGCCGTAGCGTCCGAGGCGCACCGCCCCGTCGACCGCGGCCTTATCGATCGCTGTCACACCGAGTGATCCGGCGTCGGGACGCAGCGCCCGTACGACGCAGACGGCGAGAAGGCGCCCCGTGTCGCTCATCGGGCGAAGTGGGTGACGATCGCAGGGTCGCCGAGCAGCGGCACCGTCAAGCACACCGTGGCGAGGATGAAGGTCACGATCGCCCCGACGAGGGGAATCCACCACGACAGGCGACGCGCACGCAGCGACACCCACGACAGCAACGCGGTGAGCATCCACCCACCGATGAAGACGAAGGCTCCGATGCGGCCCCACAGCTCGCCCTGCGCGGTATTCGTGAACGTCGCGTCGATACCCGCCACCTGCATCCACGTCTGCGCGAAGCCGGAGAAGTCCCACAGCTGCGGCACCGCACTGACGACGGTCACGAGACCGTACACGAGCAGGGCGAAGGTGATGATGCGGTCCGCGGTGCGCGTCGGGCGCGCGGCGGCGGTCGTCGCCGGAGCGGTGGGCGGGTGGACTCGGCTGGGTGCCGTGTGCGGCAGCGCGGGGTGGGGCGAGACGGAGGCCGGTTCGGGCTGCTGGATCCGCGCCCGCTGCTCCTCGGGGCTCGCATACTCGCCGTACTGCGGACGCGGACGCGGCGTCTGCGCGTGTGTGGACGATCCGGTCGGGTCGCTCATCCGCGCGACCGCCCACCCAGTGCACGGTCGTCCCGGCGCCCGCTCGCATCCTGGCGGAGCTCCTTGGGAAGCGAGAACATCAGATCCTCCTCGGCCGTGCGCACCTGCTCGACGTCGGCGTAGCCGGCGCCGGCGAGGTCGGCGAGAACCTCCTGCACGAGCACCTCGGGCACCGAGGCTCCGCTGGTGACCCCGACGGTCTCGACGCCGTCGAGCCATTCCTGCTGGATCTCGTGGGCGTAGTCGACGCGGTAGGCCGCTTTCGCGCCGTATTCCAGCGCCACCTCGACCAGGCGCACGGAGTTGGAGGAGTTTGCCGAGCCGACGACGATGACGAGGTCGGCGTCCTTGGCGACCTTCTTGATGGCGACCTGGCGGTTCTGCGTCGCGTAACAGATGTCGTCAGACGGCGGATCCTGAAGCTCGGGAAAACGCTCGCGCAGACGGCGAACCGTCTCCATGGTCTCATCGACCGAGAGCGTCGTCTGCGACAGCCAGACGACCTTCGCCGGATCTTTCACGACGACCCGATCGGCTTCCTCGGGCGAGTTGACGACGGTGACGTGGTCCGGGGCCTCTCCGGCCGTCCCCTCGACCTCTTCGTGACCGTCGTGGCCGATGAGGAGGATCTCGAAGTCGTCGCGGGCGAAGCGCACCGCCTCGCGGTGCACCTTCGTCACGAGAGGACAAGTGGCGTCGATCGCCTGGAGGCCCCGCTCGGAGGCCGCGTTCACAACGGCCGGCGACACACCGTGCGCGCTGAAGACGACATGGGCGCCTTCGGGCACTTCGTCGACCTCCTCGACGAACACGGCTCCCTTCGCCTCGAGCTCGGTGACGACGTGGATGTTGTGCACGATCTGCTTGCGCACGTACACGGGTGCACCGTAGCGCTCCAGCGCCTTCTCGACGGCGATCACGGCGCGATCGACGCCGGCGCAGTACCCTCGCGGTGACGCGAGGAGGACCCGCTTGTGTCCGGGGACCGGGTTATCCTGAAGCCGTCCGCGCGGGCCTGGAATGTGGGGCGTCGGAAGACGGATGGCTGTGCTGCTCACCCCTTGATTCTAGGGAGAGCGGGCTGAGTGAGGGCCGCATGCGCGCGGCGGAGAGGCATCGATGGCATCGTTCGCGTCCGCCCCCGGGCACGTCCCTCCTCCCGATGCGGTCGCTCCGCGCGACTCACGCGCCGATGCCCCGACGTCGGTGTCACGGCTGAACGAGACCATCCGCGGGTTCGTCTCGACCTGGGGGTCCGTCTGGGTCGAAGGTGAGATCACCGCGTGGAACCTCCGCGGCGGCCACGTCTTCGGGCGCCTGAAGGACGCGAACGGTGACGCGATGCTCTCGTTCCGTCTGTGGTCTTCGACCCTTCAGCGCCTGCCCGATGACCTCAAGGTCGGCGACCTCGTGGTGGCGTGCGTGAAGAGCGACTTCTTCGTGAAGACCGGAGACTTCACCTTCACCGTCTCCTCGATGCGCCATACGGGCCTCGGCGATCAGCTCGAGCGGCTCGAGAAACTGCGCGCCCAGTTGCGTGCAGAGGGACTGTTCGACCCTGCCCGCAAGAAGCGCCTTCCGTTCCTTCCCCAGCTCGTCGGCCTCGTCACCGGTGAGCGCAGCGACGCGGAGAAGGATGTGCACCGCAACGCCGAACTGCGCTGGCCGGGGGTCCGCTTCCGCACGATCCATGCCGCTGTCCAGGGCGAGCGCTGCGTTCCCGAGACGATCGCCGCGCTCACGGCGCTCGATGCCGACCCGAACGTCGACGTCATCATCATCGCCCGCGGCGGCGGCGATCCGCAGACCCTGCTCGGCTTCAGCGATGAACGCCTGGTGCGTGCGGTGGCCGCGGCATCCACGCCGGTCGTCTCCGCCATCGGCCACGAGAACGACCATCCGCTGCTCGACGACGTCGCGGACGTACGGGCATCGACACCGACGGATGCCGCCAAGCGGGTCGTCCCCGACGTCTCGGAGCAACGGGCGCTCGTGAACCAGCTGCGCTCGCGCGCGCGCACGCGCCTCACGCAAAGGGTCGGTCACGACATCGCCCAGCTCGAGCAGCTGCGCTCGCGTCCTGTGCTGCGGACGCCCGAGTCTCTGCTCACGCCCCGCGCCCACGAGCTCTGGACCCTCGTCTCGCGCGGCCGCGACATCGTGCACCGACGGATGGATGCCGCGGAACGCACGACGGCGCAGCTGCGCGCGTCGCTGCGCGCCCTCTCCCCCGGCGCGACACTCGAACGCGG
Source organism: Sphingomonas sp. BLCC-B65 (assembly GCF_028550675.1). NCBI lineage: Bacteria > Pseudomonadati > Pseudomonadota > Alphaproteobacteria > Sphingomonadales > Sphingomonadaceae > Sphingomonas > Sphingomonas sp. BLCC-B65. The sequence continues at coordinate 22,413 of NZ_JAQQGL010000002.1, forward strand.
CTATGCCATCGCCCATCTGGATGCCGGGGTCATCGTCCGCGACGCTCGTCAGGTTCCGGTGGGCACCTCCGTGACGGTCACCGTCGCCGAGGGCTCGTTCAGCGCGCGCTCGGCGGGTCCGCTCGCAGAAGAAGCCGGCGGGGCGGCCTAGAATGGACACCATGACCAGCGACACGGCCACCGACGTCGCCGATCTCTCATTCGAGCAGGCCCGGGACGAGCTCGTCCGCGTTGTAGCCGAACTCGAGCAGGGCGCGCCGACTCTGGAGCAGTCGCTCGCCCTGTGGACCCGCGGTGAAGCTCTCGCCGCGCGCTGTGAGGAGTGGCTGCTCGGCGCGAAGCGGCTTCTCGATGCCGCCCGTCCTGCGGACGCGGAGTCGTAATGGCATCGGCTCCTCGCATCGTCGCGGAGCTCGGCCGACCCGAGACGCCCGCGGAGACCGCCGATCGCAAGGCGGCCGCCTCGCGGGCGTACCGCCAGAGTAAGACCTTCCGCAACCTGGTGGCAGCTCTCCTGGTCATCATGGCCGTCGTCGCCGTCGTCTACTTCGGGGTGCCGCGCGGTTCACTGCCCGACCCTGAGGAAGCGGACGTGGCCGCGGCAGCGCAGAGCGCGTCGGCAGCCATCGGACACCCGCTGCTGGTTCCTGTCGTCCCCGAGAACTGGCGCGCCAACTCGGCGCGACTGGAGGGCTCGATGTGGCGCGTCGTGTATGCACCGCCGAGCGGCTACGTGCGCGTGGCACAGGGCGTCGACGCCGACGCCGGATGGGCGACGAAGGTGCTGGGCGGGTTCGCGCCCTCCGGCACCGTCACCATCGACGGGATCGCCTGGGACGAGTACACGATCCCTGCCGCCGCCCGCACCGACACGGTCTCGTACGCCATCTCGACGACGGCCGGCTCCGACACGGTGCTGATCTACGGGGCGACCGACGCCGCAACGGCCGCCGTCGCGGCGTCGGGCGTCACCGATCAGATTCTGACCATGCGCGAGGAGAAGAGATGAACGCAACCGCCCGCCCCACCCCTTCGCTCGTCTGGGAGGAGATGCTCGAGGGCAACGCCCGTTTCGTCGCAGGTGAGCCGCGCCATCCGCGACAGGACGTCGAGCGGCGCAACGAGCTCGCCGCCGCCCAGACCCCGCGGGCCGCGCTGTTCGGCTGTGCGGATTCACGCCTGGCGGCGGAGATCATCTTCGATCAGGGCCTCGGCGACCTGTTCGTCGTCCGTAACGCCGGCCAGGTCGCCTCGGACTCCGCGGTGGCCAGCCTGGAGTATGCCGTCGCGGCGCTGGACGTCTCGCTCATCATCGTGCTCGCACACGACGCGTGCGGTGCTGTGCGCGCCGCGATCGACTCCACCGCACTCGGCTCCCCCGAACTCCCCCCGCACATCTGGCGCCTGATCGCGCGCATCGTGCCGGCGGCACGCACCGTGCTCCGCGATGCCGGCGGCGAGGTCGATCCTCGCGAGCTGGACGCCGAAGACGTGGGACGGGAACACCTCAAGAACACGGTCGACGATCTGCTCGCCTCCTCGCGGCTCATCGCCGACGCGGTCGCCGAGGGCCGACTGGGCATCGTGGGCGCGAACTACCGGCTGAGCGAGGGCACGGCGGTGCCGCACGTCGCCGTAGGCCTCCAGACGGCCTGAGCCGGGCTCCCGCCCGACACCACAACCGAAGACGCAGAGGAAACGAGGACGTGACCGCAATGACCGAGACCACCGAGTACCGCATCGAACACGACACGATGGGCGAGGTGCGCGTGCCGAAGGACGCTCTCTACGCCGCACAGACCCAGCGCGCCGTGGAGAATTTTCCGATCTCCGGCACCGGGCTGGAGTCGACACAGATCGCCGCGCTTGCGCGCATCAAGAAGGCCGCGGCGCTGGCCAACAAGGAACTCGGAACCCTTGATGGCGCGATCGCCGATGCGATCGCGGCTGCCGCCGACGACGTCATCACCGGTCGATACGACGCCCACTTCCCCGTGGACACATACCAGACGGGATCGGGCACCTCGTCGAACATGAACATGAACGAGGTACTCGCCTCGCTCGCCACTCAGAAGCTCGGCGCGCCGGTGCATCCGAACGATCACGTCAATGCATCGCAGTCGTCCAACGACGTCTTCCCGACCTCCGTCCACATCGCCGTCACACAGGCGCTCATCGATGACCTCATCCCCGCCCTCGACCACCTCGCTGTCGCCCTGGAGGCGAAGGCGCTCCTGTGGAAGGACGCCGTGAAGTCGGGCCGCACGCACCTCATGGATGCGACTCCCGTGACCCTCGGGCAGGAGTTCGGGGGGTATGCGCGCCAGATCCGCCTCGGCATCGAGCGGGTGCGTGCCGTGCTTCCCCGCGTGGGCGAGGTGCCGTTGGGCGGCACGGCCGTCGGCACCGGCATCAACACACCACTCGGCTTCCCGCAGAAGGTCATCGCGCTCCTGGCCGAGGAGACCGAACTTCCCATCACCGAAGCGCACGACCACTTCGAGGCGCAGGCCAACCGCGACGGCCTGGTCGAGGCATCCGGCGCCCTGCGCACGATCGCGGTCTCGCTGACGAAGATCAACAACGACCTGCGATGGATGGGATCGGGCCCCAACACCGGCCTCGGCGAGTTGCACATCCCCGACCTGCAGCCCGGGTCCTCGATCATGCCCGGAAAGGTGAACCCGGTCGTCCCCGAGGCGACCCTCATGGTGTGCGCGCGCGTGATCGGCAACGACGCGACGGTGGCCTGGGCGGGCGCATCCGGCTCGTTCGAGCTGAACGTCGCGATCCCGGTCATGGGCACGGCCCTGCTGGAGTCGATCCGCCTGCTGTCGAACGCGATGCGCGTGCTGGCCGACAAGACGGTCGACGGTCTGGAAGCGAACCTCGAGCGCGCCGCCGCCTTCGCCGGGATGTCGCCGTCGATCGTGACCCCGCTCAACAAGCTCATCGGCTACGAAGCGGCGGCGAAGATCGCCAAGCACGCCGTCGCCAAGGGCATCACGGTGCGCGAGGCTGTGATCGACCTCGGCTACGTCGAAAGAGGAGAGCTGACCGAGGAGCAACTCGACACGAAGCTCGACCTTCTGTCGATGACGCACCCCGGCTGATCGCCTGCTCCCCCTGTCGGGTTCATAATCAGAGGGTGAATCGCGCCGTCCGCCCTCCCCGTGCGGCAAGGCGCGCACGCGGGCTCGGCGTCGTCCTGGCCGTGGTCGCGGCGGGATTCGGACTGACGGCGGTCGCGCTGCTCTCGGTCCACGCCGCGACCGGCGCGCCGACCACCTGGGTCTCGGTCGTCGTCTTCGCCGCTGCAGCGGCTCTGACACTCGCGGTGACGGCACTGGTGGGCTGGCTGCTCCTGGACGAGAGACGCCAGACGCCAGAGCTGCCTGACGGCCTCGAGAGCCCCGATGCTCTCTTCGACGCCCAGCGCCGGCTCCTGGACGACGTGCGACACGAGTTGAAGACGCCGATCACGATCGTGCGCGGACACCTGGAGCTCATGGATGCCGCCGACCCCTCCGACGTCGCGGCGACGCGTGCGCTCGGCATCGCCGAACTCGATCGCATGACGCGCTTGATCGGCGACATCGACCTGCTGGCCGCCGTCGAAAGCGACAGCTTCACGATGGGAGATGTCGATCTGGACGCGCTGACCCGACGCGTCGCGGAGCTGGTCGCCGTCATCGCGGACCACGACTGGGGGGTCGAGCAACGCGCAGCAGGGATCATCCACGGCGATCGTGATCGCCTCCTGCAGGCGTGGCTGCAGTTGGCCGACAACGCGGCGAAGTACACCCCCGCCGGCTCGGCGATCGAGATCGGCAGCGCCGTGCATCCCTCCGGTGCTCAGCTGTGGGTACGCGATCACGGCGCGGGAATCGCGCCCGCGGTGCGCCACCGCATCTTCCGTCGCTTCGACCGGGGCACCGGCAAGCGGTCGGTCGGCGGATCGGGCCTGGGCCTCGCCATCGTCGACGCGATCGCCAAGGCGCACGGCGGTCACTGCACCGTGGCCGACACTCCGGGTGGCGGTGCCACTTTCACCATCGAGATCCCCATCGGTACGCAGGCGACGCTGCCCACGCCGGTGCGCGCGGGGGATGTCGTCCAACAACGGGAGGCCTCCGGATGACCCGCATCCTCATCGTCGACGACGAGCCGCACATCGTCTCGATGGTCTCGCGCGCCCTGTCCGCCGAAGGGTACGAGACGACCGCCTGCGAGGATGGCGCGGCCGGTCTCGAACGTGCCTCGCGCGGTGACATCGATCTCGTGATCCTCGACGTCGGCCTTCCCGGCATGGACGGTTTCGAGGTTCTGCGGCGACTGCGCGGCGACGGGCAGTCGCTCCCGGTGATCATGTTGACCGCTCGTAGTTCGGCCCGCGACGCCGTGGACGGGCTGGATGCCGGCGCGAGCGACTACGTTCCGAAGCCCTTCTCGCTCGCGGAGCTCATGGCGCGCGTGCGCTCGCGTCTTCGGGAGCGCACGGGAGCCATCACGATGGTGCTCTCCCGCGGAGATGTGACGCTCGACCTGCTGGCGCGCCGCTGCTCCGTGGCCGGTCACGACGTCGACCTCTCCGCCCGCGAGTTCGCACTCGCCGAACAGTTCCTGCGTCACGCCGGCGAGGTCCTCACGCGTGAGACGCTGCTCAGCCGTATCTGGGGCCTCGACTTCGATCCGGGTTCGAACGTCGTGGACGTCTACGTGCGGTACCTGCGAGCGAAGCTCGGCGCCGACCACATCGCTACCGTCCGCGGCGAGGGCTATCGCTGGGAGTAGGCCTCGCCGCGGACGGCGCGGTGCGAACGGGGAGCGTCAGCTCAGCTCGCCCTGCTCCAGCAGGTCAGTGACCAGCGCGGCGATCGCCGAACGCTCGGAGCGCATGAGCGTCACGTGACCGAAGAGGCTGTGGCCCTTCAGCGTTTCGATCACCGAGGCGATGCCGTCGTGGCGGCCGACACGGAGGTTGTCGCGCTGGCCGACGTCGTGGGTGAGGACGACGCGCGAGTTCTGCCCGATCCGGCTGAGCACCGTCAGCAGCACGTTGCGCTCGAGAGACTGCGCCTCATCGACGATCACGAAGGCGTCGTGGAGGGAGCGCCCGCGGATGTGGGTCAGCGGGAGCACCTCGAGCATCCCGCGCGCGACGACTTCCTCGAGGACGTTTCCGGAGACCACGGATCCGAGGGTGTCGAAGACCGCCTGCCCCCACGGATTCATCTTCTCGGACTGATCGCCCGGCAGGTAGCCCAGCTCCTGGCCTCCGACAGCGAACAGCGGGCGGAAGACGATGATCTTCTTCTGCTGCTGACGCTCGAGAACAGCGTCCAGTCCCGCGCAGAGAGCGAGCGCCGACTTGCCGGTTCCGGCGCGCCCACCGAGGGACACGATCCCGACCTCGGGATCCAGCAGCAGGTCGATCGCGATGCGCTGCTCAGCGCTGCGGCCGTGGAGTCCGAACACGTCGCGGTCGCCGCGGACGAGGCGGAACGCGCCGTCTCCGGTGACGCGGCCGAGAGCCGACCCGCGCTCCGAGTGGATCACGAGACCCGTGTTCACCGGGAGGCCGTGCACCTCCTCGCTGGTCGCGACCTCCGCCTCGTAGAGGTCGCTCATGTCGTCACCGGAGATCGCGATGTCGGCGATTCCCGTCCACCCACTGTCGACGGCTTGCTCCGCGAGATACTCCTCGGCGTGGATGCCGAGAGAGGCCGCCTTGACGCGCATGGGGAGGTCCTTGGAGACGACCGTGACCCGCTGGCCATCGGAAGCGAGGTGCATGGCGACGGAGAGGATGCGTGTGTCGTTGTCGCCGAGCCGCATGCCGGCGGGCAGAACGGAGGGATCCGTGTTGGTCAGCTCGACGCGCAGCGTTCCTCCGTCCCCGACGGGGACGGCGAAGTCCAGGCGCCCGTGCTCGACACGCAGTTCGTCGAGGTGACGCAGAGCCTGCCGGGCGAAGTAGCCGATCTCCGGGTCGTGCCGCTTGCCTTCGAGCTCGGTGATCACCACCACTGGGACGATGACGGAATGCTCCGCGAACCGGAAGAACGCGCGCGGATCGCTGAGGAGCACAGAGGTGTCGAGGACGTAGGTGCGCAGATCGGTGTCGGCGACCTCCTCGACACTCTCATCGATCCGGCGTTGCTGCAGTGAAGCCCGTGTGGTCACAACTCACTCCCGCCCCGGGTGGAGCACCCGGCAGTTTCGAGTCGACCGTGGCCACGAGTCGTGTGGAGGCCGACCCGACCGGGCGCCTTGCCCGATGTGATGACCGTACGGCGCGCGATGCGCTCGCGCCATCCGCGACACGCCGCCGATCGGTGTCGGGGACGTTAACGTGTGATGTCGTCGGCGGGCGAGGCCTCGAGAGCCTGCGCGGGGGCGGCGGTGACCTCGAGAGAGACCGGAAGATCGTCGGAAGAACCGGGCTCCGGCAGTGCGATGGCGGCGGGAGCGGGCTCGACGACGACACGCGCGGCGGCGACCTCGGCGAAGGCGTCGCCGAGCAGAACGAAGCTGTCCGCACCCGTTCCGACGTGGGGCGCGACCCGGATCGTGGCGCCGCGGGCAGTGACGGTGACGCCGTGATTGGCGAGCGCGGCGGCCAACGGCGCCGCCTCGTGGGGCGCCGGCTGCAGGGCCACGATGCCGGCGTGCCGGTCGCGCGGGGTCACGACAGGAATCCCATAGCGATCTGCGAGATCCATCACGGCCCGTGCGCGCGAGCGCAGTTCGGCGGCGACGTCCGGGATGCCCGCGTCGAGCACCTCGCGCAGCGCCGCCGCCAGGCGACCGGCGGCGAGGTGGTCGGCCGGGGCGACCTGATAGGCGGCGGCCGTCGGCAGCGGCGCGGGAACCCCCACGCTGCTCGCGTCACCCTGCATACCGGAGATCCCCGAGAGTACGGGTTCGATGTGCTCACGTGCCCGATCGGAGAACCGCGCGAAGCCGGTGCCCCGGCCGGCCCGAAGCCATTTGTACCCGTTACCGCACACGACATCGGCGGCATCCCAGTCGGCGTCGACGACGGCGAAACCCTGAACGGCATCGACGATGAGCAGCCGATCACCGATCCGGTCGCGGATCGCCGCCAGGTCGGCGACAGCTCCCGTGCGGAAATCGACCAGGCTGACGGCGACCGCCGTCACCTCGTCATCGAGCGCCTCCGCCACGGCATCCGCCGTGACGATCCCGCCGGAGGGATCGATCTCGCGAACCGAGAGCACGCCGCGAGCATCCTGAGCGCGGCGCGCCGTCACCCGCAGGGCGGGAAACTCCTGAGCCGACACGACGAGCACGCCCCGAAGACCCTGCATCGCGTGCTGCAATCCGTGGGTCGTCGACGGCTGCAACACGACCTCGTCGACGGAACATCCCAGAACCTGTGCGACGAGGCCGCGCGCCTCGTCGGATCTCTCGGAGACCAGATCGATTCCGGAGCGTCGACCGCTGCCGAGGAGCTCGGCATCGGCCAGGGTCTCGGCTCGCACGGCAGGTGAGAGCGGCCCGAACGCCGCCCAGTCCAGATACCCCGCTGCGCTGTCGAAGGTATCGAGGTAGGGCTGCAGGTCGTTCACGTCCTCCATTGTCCCACGCCGCGTCGTTACGGGTCGGACCGCTCCGGTCAGCTGCCGTACCGACGATCGCGCGTGGCGTAGTCGCGGATGGCGCGGAGGAAGTCGACCTCGCGCAGATCCGGCCCGAGCGCCTCCACGAAGTAGAACTCGGAATGCGCCGACTGCCAGAGCAGGAAGTCGCTGAGACGCTGTTCGCCCGAGGTACGGATCACCAGGTCGGGATCCGCTTGCCCTCCGGTGTACAAGTGCTCGCCGATCTGCTCCGGGGTGAGGCTGGCGGCGAGCTCTTCGAGCGAGCCGCCGCGCTCGTCGTGCTGCGCGATGATGCTGCGAACGGCGTCGACGATCTCGCTTCGTCCGCCGTAGCCGACCGCGAGGTTCACGTGCAGGCCCGTGTTTCCGGCCGTCCGCTCCTCCGCCGTCCGTAACACGCGGGCCAGGTCCGGCGGCAGCATCTCCGCACGACCCACGTGCTGCACGCGCCAGCCGGGCTCGAGCGAGAGTTCGTCGGCGAGCTCGGCGATGATCTCGATGAGATCGGCGAGCTCCTGCGAGTCGCGCTTGGTGAGGTTGTCGGTGGACAGCAGGTAGAGCGACACCACACGGATGCCGAGATCGTCGCACCAGCGCAGGAACTCGTGCATCTTCGCGGCTCCGGCACGGTGTCCGTGCGCGACCGTCGTGAAGCCGGCCTGACGCGCCCAGCGACGATTGCCGTCGATCATCATCGCGACGTGGTGGGGAACGGTGTCGGGGGTCAACTCGCGACGCAGGCGCGAACTGTAGAGGCGATAGAGGAATCCACGCCCCTCGCCCGAACCGGTGGGTGTCACGTTCCTACGCTACCGCGCGAGCCCCGGCCCCGACCGCACACAGGATATGTGCGGAAGACGGCATGAGGCTGCGCGTAGGCTCGGTGCCGTGACCCGACACGCATCCGCCGAGGGCGCCGACATGCCCCAGCTCCCGCTTCTCGAAGCCGGCTCCGTCCGTGCACAGGTCGACCTGAAGCCCACGTGGCGCGGCTGGATCCACGCCGGAACATTCCCAGTCGCCGTGGCCGCCGGGGTCCTGCTCATCGTCTTCGCCCAGGGTGCGGCCGCGAAGTGGGCCGCGGTCGTCTTCATGGTGACCTCGCTCCTCCTGTTCGGCAACTCCGCGCTGTATCACCGGTTCAACTGGGGGCCGACGACCAAGGCGGTGCTCAAGCGCATCGACCACGCCAACATCCTGCTGCTGATCGCGGGCACCTACACGCCGATCGCCGTGCTGGCGCTGACACCCGACAAGGGCACCCTCCTGCTCGTGCTGGTCTGGTCGGGCGCCATTCTCGGCATCCTGTTCCGCGTCTTCTGGATCAACGCCCCGCGGTGGCTCTACGTGGCGCTCTACCTTCTGCTGGGGTGGGCAGCGGTGATGTACATCGTCGACCTGCTGCAGGCGAACCTCGCGATGATGGTCCTCGTCATCGTCGGCGGGTTGCTGTACACCGGCGGAGCGATCGTCTACGCGCTGAAGAAGCCGAACCCGTGGCCGGGCCACTTCGGGTTCCACGAGATCTTCCACGTGTGCACCGTGCTGGCTTTCCTCTGCCACTGGACGGCGTGTCTGCTGATCGCACTGCACCCGCTCGTGCCCTCTCTGGGCGCCGCGGGCTGAGCCGGCGCCTACCGGTCGGACCCACGGGGCACCGGCGTCAGCGTGAGGCGGGGTCGATGTCCTGGTCGTCGGTGTCGCTCGCCTCGACGGCCGCCGCCGCCTGAGCGTCGGCGCGGGCCTCGGCATCCGCTGCCGTCTTCGCGTCGAGTTCCTCCGCGATCTCTGCGCGGTAGCCGGCACGACGGATGCGCCGCAGCATGTCGATGAGAAGGAAGATCACAGCCACCGCGACGACCGCGATGCCGACGAAGCCCACGAATCCCGGAGTGACGGCGTCAGGGTTGACCGTCATGGTGGGAGTCGGAATCGCCGGGTCGGCGATTCCCGTGAGCGCGATCGTCAGTGCGTGCATCGTTCCTCTGTTCCGCGCGGAGCGCCTAGCCTGGAAGTCCAGCCTAGAACCTCGGGAAGTGTCATGACCGCGATGCGCACGCAGCAGGAGCTCGACGACCGCTACGGCCGCGTCCGGAGCGCAGGTCGTCGCCGCTCGGCATGGATCGTCGGCGGTCTGGTCGTACTCGCTCTCATCGGCTACTTCGGGTGGAACACCTACACACAGGCCGCGCAGTCCGTCGACATCGATGTCACCGGGTTCGATCTCAGCGACGCGCCGCACAGCGTGACGGTCGATTTCCAGCTCACGCTGACGCGCGGCAGCGCGGTCAGTTGTGTGGTGGAGGCCCAGGACGAGGATCACGGCATCGTCGGATGGAAGGTCGTCTCCTACCCGGCCGACGACGCTCACAGCCGCACGTTCAGCGAGCGTGTCGCGACGACCGCCGCAGCGACGACCGGTTTGGTCCCCTCGTGCTGGATCCCGTAGGCTGATCCGACACATGCGCCCTGGCAGCTGCCGGGGCGTTTGGCATAGTGCCGACGGCGGGGGCCGCACACCCATATCGACCGATTCCCATCGACAAGGAGACGACGTGGCCGAGAACACGGAGACCTTCCTCACCCAGGACGCCTACGACCGGCTCGCCGCCGAACTCGAGCACCTGTCGACGACGGGTCGCGAGGAGATCGCCAAGCGCATCGAAGCCGCTCGTGAGGAAGGTGACCTCAAGGAGAACGGCGGTTACCACGCCGCCAAGGACGAGCAGGGCAAGCAGGAGGCGCGTATCCGCACCCTGCAGGCGCTGCTGAAGGACGCCGTGGTGGGCGAGGCGCCCGAGTCCGACGGCACGGTCAAGGGCGGAACCGTCGTCACCGCGATCGTCGCCGGCGGCGAAGAGGTCTTCTTGCTCGGCAGCCGTGAGATCGCGGCCGGCTCCGAGCTCGACGTCTACAGCGAGGCCTCGCCGCTGGGTGCGGCGATCCTGGGCCTGGCCGAGGGTGAGAAGACCTCGTACACCGCGCCGAACGGTCGCGAGATCTCGGTGGAGATCGTCAAGGTCGAGACCTACAACGGTCAGTAGCGCGCGCGTCAGTCCTGCGCGACGCGGGGACGGAAGCCCGCCTCCTCCAGAACAGCGATGACGTGCGCCCGGTGATCCTCGCCGCGGGTCTCCACGCTGAGCTGCAGGATCACCTCGCTGATCTGCAGACCCTGCCCGTGGCGCGTATGGAGCGCTTCGATGACGTTCGCCCCGGCGATGGCGAGCAGCTCGGACACGCGCGCCAGCTGGCCCGGCCGGTCCGGTAGCGGGATCTGCAGGGTCATGTAGCGACCGGATGCCGCCAGTCCGTGCGCCACGACGCGTTGCAGCAGCAACGGGTCGATGTTGCCCCCGGAGAGGATGACGGCAGTCGGACCGCTCGCGGTGATCTTTCCCGCGAGAATGGCGGCCACGCCCACGGCACCGGCGGGCTCAACGACCTGCTTCGCGCGCTCCAGCAGCACCAGGAGGGCCCTGGCGATGTCGTCGTCGCTCACGGTGACGACCGCGTCGACGAGCTCGCTGATCACCTCGAAGGGTGCATCTCCGGGACGCGCGACCGCGATGCCGTCGGCGATGGTCGGCGTCGTCGCGACCGTCAGCGGAACGCCGGCGGCGAGCGAGGACGGGTACGCCGCGGAATTCTCGGCCTGTACCCCGATGATGCGGACGCGTCTTCCCTCGAGGGCAGCCCGCGCCTTCACGGCGGCGGCGACGCCCGCGAGCAGCCCGCCGCCGCCGATTCCGACGACGACGGTCTCGAGGTCGGGCACGCCGTCCCACAGCTCCAGCCCCAGCGTGCCCTGACCGATGATGATGTCGCGGTGATCGTAGGGGTGGATCATGACGGCGCCGGTCCGTTCAGCGAACTCCGCCGCCAGCCGCAGGGGCGTTTCGACGGTCGCCCCCTCCAGCACGACCTCGGCACCGTAGCCCCGGGTCGCGAGCAGCTTGGGCACCGGAACACCCAGCGGCATGAAGATCGTGGCGGGGATGCCGAGCTTCTGCGCGGCCGAGGCGACGCCCTGGGCGTGGTTGCCGGCAGAAGCGGCGACCACACCGCGCGCGCGCTCCTGCGCGCTGAGACGGGACAGACGGTACGTGGCCCCGCGGATCTTGAACGAGCCGGTGCGCTGCAGGTTCTCGAGCTTGAGGGAGACGGGCGCCCCGAGCACCTCCGTGAGGTGGTCGGAGACATCGAACGGCGTCTTCACGATGACGTCGCGCAGGACGGCGGCGGCGTCCTCGAACTCCGCCAGGGTCGGGAGGGTCACGCGGGCTTCTTCCTACTGCGGGGAACGGTGCTCCAGATGAGATCGGCCCGATCGGGTGGGGCCAGGGGATCGTTCGCGCGGCGTCCGAGGTAGACGGCGACGACGTTGATGAACGCCGCCAGCGGGACGGCGAAGAGTGCACCGGGGATGCCGGCGATCATGGCACCGCCGGCGACGACGAGCACGACGGCCAGCGGGTGGACCTTGACGGCCGAGCCCATCAGCAGCGGCTGCAGCACGTGTCCCTCGAGCTGTTGGACGCCCAGGACGACCACCAGCATCCACAGCGCGATCCAGGGCCCGTTGTAGACGAGGGCGAGGAACACCGCCAGCGCACCGGTGACGATGGCGCCGACGAAAGGCACGAACGCGCCGAGGAACACGAGCACGCCGATCGGGATGGCGAGCGGAACACCGAGGAGGAAGGCGCCGAGCGCGATGCCGGTGGCGTCGATCGTCGCAACGAGCAACTGCGTGCGCGCATACGTGACGACGGTGCGCCAGCCGGCGCGGCCGGCACCGTCGACCTCGCTGCGCGCGCGTCGCGGGAACAGGCGCACGACCCAGCTCCAGATGCCACCGCCGTCGGCGAGGGTGCACAGCAGGATGAACAGAGCCAGCACCGCCCCGGTGGCGACGTGGCCGACGGTGGAACCGACCGCCAGAGCCCCCGACCAGAGCACCTCCGCCTGCTGCTGCAGGTAGCCGCCCGCCTGCACCAGCAGATCGTCGATCTGCTTCGCCGTGAGGTGGAGCGGCCCGTCGATGAGGTATTGACGGAACTGGCCGATCGCTTCCGTGGTGCGCACCTGCACGCTCGACCACTCACGGGTGATCTGCCAGATCGCCAGCCACAGCAGCCCTCCGATCACCGCAACCGTGCCGAGCACGGCCAGGACGATCGCGAGCCATCGCGGCACCCCGCGCGCCAGCATCCAGGTGAAGGCCGGCCACAGCAGCGCGGTGACGAGGATCGCCACCATGAGCGGGATCACCAGGAGCTTCAGCTGGATGACGAGCCAGATCAGGATGCCGGCCGCGATGGCGATGACCACGAACCGCCACGCATACGCCGTCGCGACTCTGAGGCCCCGAGGAAGCCCGCGGTCGATGTCGGAGGCGACCGTGCGCTCGCGCAGAGTGTCGAGGAACGACCCGCGCGGCGCGGCGCCGTGTCTGTCGTCGGTGCCGCTCATCCCGCCAGTCTAGAACTCAGAACCGTCCGCCCATTTCCTGCAGGCGGGCGATGCGATCCGGGATCGGTGGATGCGTGGCGAACAGGCGCTCCATCGCACCGGGTCGAAGCGGGTCGCTGATCCAGAGGTGAGCCATCGACGTGTTCGCCTTGGCGAGCGGTCGGCCGTACTCCCCCAGCTTGGCAAGAGCAGACGCCAGGCCGTCGGGGTCGCGGGTGGTGAGAGCACTGGTCGCATCGGCGAGGTACTCGCGCTGGCGCGAGATGGCCGCCTGGACGACCGCGGCCAGCAGGGGCGCCACGATCGCGGCGACCAGGCCGAAGATGAGGAAGAAGAGCTGGGACTGGCTGTTTCCGCCGCGCCGGCCGCCCCCGAAGAAAGCCATCCGCAAGAGGATGTCCGCCACGAGCCCCACGGCGACCACGAGACCGAACACCACGAGCGTGACGCGGATGTCGTAGTTGCGGATGTGCCCGAGCTCATGCCCGAGCACCCCCTCGAGTTCACGATCCGTCATGAGCTCGAACAGGCCCGTCGTCACCGTGATCGCCGCGCGCTCTGGCGTGCGTCCGGTCGCGAAGGCGTTGGGCGCGGCATCCTCGACGACATAGAGCCGCGGCATGGGGGTGCCCGTCGTCAGACACAGGTTCTCGACGATCCGGTAATAGCGCGGAGCCTCCTCGCGCGTCACCTCCTGAGCACCCGAGAGGGCGAGGGCCTCGCGGTCGGCGACGAAATACTGCACGGTCGCGTAGCCGGCCGCACCGACGAGGACGAAAGCCGAGATCCACCAGTTGTTACCCGCGAGCCACCCCGCCGCCAGCCCGATGAGGCCCAGCACCACGATGAAGCCGGCCAGGATCAGCCAGGTGTTGCGCTTGTTGCGGGCGATCGCGGAGTACATGCCGCGCGGCCGATCAGAACTGGATGCGCGGCGGTTCGGCGATGGCGGCGCCGTCGACGACCTCGAAGAACTCCCGCTCGTGGAAGCCGAGGTTGCGCGCGAACATGTTGTTCGGGAACACCTTGATCTTCGTGTTCAGCTCACGCACGCCGCCGTTGTAGAAGCGACGGGACGCCTGGATCTTGTCCTCGGTGTCGACGATCGACTGCTGCAGCTGGAGGAAGTTCTGGCTCGCCTGCAGCTGCGGATAGGCCTCGGCGACAGCGAACAGCGACTTCAGCGCCTGCTGCATGTGTCCCTCCGCCACGCCGGCCTCGGCGGGCGAGCCGGCGGTGAGGGTCTCCGCACGGGCACGGGTGACGTTCTCGAAGACCGCCTTCTCGTGCGCCGCATAGCCCTTGACCGTCTCGATGAGGTTGGGCAGCAGATCAGCGCGCCGTTTCAACTGCACCGTGATATCGCTCCACGCCTCGTCGACGCGCACACCGAGTGCGACCAACGAGTTGTACGTCGCCCAGAGATAGATTCCGGCGATCACCACCAGAGCGACGACGATCAGGACCGGGATCAGCCATTCCATACGACTCCCATCGACTGAGGCTCATCCTATCGGCGCGAGCGCACTCGTCGTCCGCCCCTGGGAGCACTCCCAGCGGTTCCCCATCTGGGAGTGTGCGCGGCGGGCCCTCAGGTGCCGAGCACGCGGTCCAGATAGTCGTTTCGGAACATGCGCGTCGGATCGAGGCGGTCACGCAGCGCCAGGAAGTCGTTGAATCGCGGGTAGCGCCCGCGAAGCGCCTCTGCGTCGAGCGTGTGCAGCTTTCCCCAGTGCGGCCGCCCGCCGTGGACCCGCATGATCTCCTCGACGGCGGCGAAATAGGCACGGTGGTCAGCGCGCCAGTACCGGTGCACCGCGATGTATCCGCTGTCGCGCGCGAACGCGGTGGAGAGCCACCGATCGTCGGCGGGCGCCACCCGGACCTCGATCGGAAACTCGATTCGCCATCCCGACTGTTCGACCAGCTCGCGCACCTCTTGGAACGCCACGGCGAGCTCGTCCAGCGGCACGGCGTACTCCATCTCGCGGAAGCGCACGCTGCGCTCCGTGGTGAAGACGCGGTGCGACGCGTCGGAGAAGCGCCGGTCCCCCCACACTCGGGCTGACAACCTGTTGATCGCCGGCACGAGCGGCGGCGCGACCCGCCCGGCGCTGCACACCAGTTGGTGCACGCCGTTGCCAACGATCCGCTCGTCGACGATCCGCGACAGCGGCGACAGCGGCGCCGTCGGCGCGTCGCCCGGCATCCGAGTGTTCGTCTTGGTCAGGGCGACATCGGTGTGCGGAAACCAGTAGAACTCGAAGTGGTCGACATCGCGGACGCGAGCATCGAGCGCGCCCACGACGAGATCCAGTCTCTCGGGCTGCTCCTGCGCGTCCAACACGAACGCGGGCACGCATTGCAGCGTCACATCGACGAGGATGCCGAGGGCCCCGAGACCGAGTGCGACGGCGGGCAGGAGTTCGGGCTCGTTCTCCTCGTCTACGGTCAGCAGCTCGCCATCGGCCGTGACGAGAGTTGCGGCCACGACCTGGGTCGCCAGACCCCCGAAGCCGAGCCCGGTGCCATGCGTGCCCGTCGACAGGGCGCCGGCGATGGACTGACGGTCGATGTCGCCGAGGTTGGCCATGGCGAGGCCGTGAGGAGCCAGAAGCGTCGGAATGCGATGCAGTCGGGTACCGGCCAGGAGCCGCACACGCCCCCGCTCGCGATCGACGGCGACGACACCGCTGAGGTCGCTCAGATCCAGCAGGGTTCCCGGAGCCGCCGCGATTCCCGTGAAGCTGTGTCCCGCTCCCACGGCCTTGAGTGCGCGCCCGCGAGCGCCGGCGGCGCGAACGGAACGGCGCACCGCCTCGATCGTCGTGGGGTACTCGACCAGCTGCGGGCGCACACTCTCGGTACGCGCCCAGTTCTGCCATGTGCCGCCGGGTCGTGTCACAGGAAGCTCTTCCCTTCGCCGCGGTACGTGGCGGCCTCGCCGACGAGGTTCTCGCCGAGTGTGAGGTGGTAGTGATCCACCCGCTCGGCCAGCTCGCCGCTCTTCGCGTGGCGGAACCAGACGCGGTCGCCGATGCGAAGCCGGCGCGCCGACTCACCCTGCAGGGGTGTCTGCACCTCTCCTGCGCCCTCCCGCCCGAGGGTCTTCAGCCCGGACGGCCACACCGGGCGTGGCTGGCGGGAAGCGACCGGCGGTCCCGACGCGATCCATCCCCCGCCCAGCACGACGGCGATGTCGTCCAGGGGCTTGCGGACGACCTCGAGGGCGAAGGCCGCGGCCGGCGCCGGCGCGAAGGCGCGGTAGCCGTCGAAGAGGTGACCGGCGAGCAGCCCGCTGCCGGCTGTGGTCTCGGTCACGGCCGGATCGGCCGCCGTGAACTCGAGGGAGCCGGTCCCGCCGCCGTTGACGAACTCCAACTCCGCGATCTCACGCAGCCCCGCCACGATCGCCCCACGGCGCGCGACGAGCTCTTCGCGTGACCGGTGCTGCATCCAACGGATCACGCCGTCGCCGGAGCCGGTGTGGTCCGGCTGGCCGGCGATCTGCGCCTCGTACATCATCAGTCCGACCAGATCGAATCCGGGGCGAGCGAGGATCGAGCGCGCGAGCCGCAGGACTTCCGTCGGCTCATGCACGGGCGAGCGTCGCACACCGATGTGGCCCAGCACGGGTGCCCGCCACGACGCATCCGCATCGATCGCGACTCGGATGCGTGCGCGAGAGGCGGGAGCGGCGACGGCATCCACCGCATCCAGCTGGGCGGGGTCGTCGACCATGAGCGTGATGCGACGCGCGAGATCGTCGTCGTGGACGAGGCGCTGCAGCGCGGCGCGGTCGACGCTGGGATAGCCGAGCACGATGTCGTCATGATCGCGCGCGAGCCAGATCGCCTCGGGAAGCGTGAATGCGAGGATGCCGCGGTAGCCCGGGATCGCGAGGGTGGCGTCCAACACCTCTCGCACGCGGATCGACTTGCTGGCCACGCGAATCGGCACGCCCGCGGAGCGCACCACGAGATCCATCGCGTTGAACCGAAGCGCATCGAGGTCGATCGAGGCGACGGGTCCGGACACCGCCGAGACGGCGGTCGATCGTGCCGTCCAGAACGCGGCCGGATCATCCCAGTCCCGGCCGCGATGGGGGCGAAGGCTCAGGAGGTCCAGGCTCATCGGTTCGGGCTCCTTCGCTCGTGAGGGCACCAGCCTAGATGACACGCGGTGTCATCGGCAGTGGAACTCATCGATATTCTCGATGCGTGACCTTGCTGATGAAGCTGACCGTGGGTGCACTGTGGCTCACCGCCGGCGCCACGCGCCGAGACCTCTCGAGTGCGGAGTATCTGTCCCGGGTCGACTCGCATCGCACGTTCGCGCCCGTGCCCAAGGACGCCGGTGCCTTCGGACGCCTGACCGAAGGCGCGATCGGCGGGTCGACGGTTCTGCGCTGGCAGCCGCGCGACCACGTCGCCGGGCGCGAGTTGATCTATCTGCCGGGCGGCGGGTTCGTGAACCCTCTGGTCAGCCAGCACTGGTGGATCATCCAGCGGATCATGACGGCCACGCAAGCGGCCATCACCATCGCCCCGTACCCGCTGACGCCGGAGCACACGGTCGATGATGCGCAGGCGTTCATCGACGCCGTCTACGACGACGTCGCCGGACGCCCCAGCACCACTTCGCTCTTCGTCGCGGGAGACTCCGCCGGCGGCAATGTCGCCGCGACGCTCGCCCTCCGAGTCCGCGACGGCGACCGGCGCCCCCTGGACGGCCTGATTCTGCTGTCGCCGTGGGTGGATCCCACGATGCGCACGCCGGGCGCATGGCAGCGCGAGCGCCGAGACCCCACGCTGCGCTGCGCGGGTCTGCGCGCGGCTGCCGAGGCATGGTCGGGAACACACGATCTCCACGACCCGCAGATCAGCCCGATCGACGATTCCTTGGCTGGCCTGGCACCCCTCCTCGTCTTTCAGGGTGCTCGCGACGTCTTCCACGACGATGCGGTGGCGTTCGTCGAGAAGGCCCGCGCCGCCGGCACCTCTGCGCGCATCATGATCGCTGAGGACGGCTTCCACGTCTATCCGGGCGCCTACTGGACCCGCGAGGCGCGGGAAGCGTACGAACTCATCGGCCGCTTCGTCGCCGACCCGAGCGGTGTCGTGGGCTGACACCTCCCGCCGGCAGTACCGCCGGTGGGACTCGAACCCGCACTGAAGCGATTGCGCGTATATATAGCGTCCGCGTGATTCCGGGGAATCGACCGCGTGATTCCGGGGTGCGGACCACGAGGTTCGTTGCGGGCGACCGGAGCGCGTCGAGGTCGACGGCGGCAACAGGTCCCGACACCACCGAAACGGCAGCCGAGCGTTCGGCCAGCGTGCCGCTGGCTCCGACCACAGCGGCTCGGGACAGATCCAGCAGGGCAATAATCATCGGGATCGGGATTCTTCGCGCCTCAAGAAATCCATCTCGTGACACGCGGTGTCATCGCCGATGATCCTCGGACCGCATCGGTGACGTCATCGTGCTGCTGACTCTTGAGGCAACGTCGCTTCAGTCAGCTGCTTGCGCGTCCTTTGCGCGAAGCGGTGCGCCGGGCGCTCCACGACATAGTAGAACACCACGGCCACGAGCAATGAGACGAGAACCCCGGCAGCCGCGGAGAGTACACCCGGTTTAAGCACGAAGAGAAACAGAACGACGATAGGCATGTGAACGAGGTACAGGCTATACGACGCTCTGCCGAGAAAACGGAACGGGGGCATCGACAGAACACGCGAAAGTGGGGACCACATCTGCACGACGACGATGAGGAGAGTGATAGCAGCGAGCGTGATGGGAACGGTGACCGCTCGACTCCACTCGCCGAGGCTCGGACCAAGGAGGTAGTACGCCAGCATTCCTGCGCAACCGACCACCAAGGCGGCAGCGCCGAAGATGGCTCCCCCAAACCTTTTCGCGAACGCCGGTTCGACATGTTTGACAACACGATTCCAGTGTGTCGCCAGCACCACGCCGATAAGGAACATAGGCAAATACGAAGCTGAAGCCACGTTCAGCTTCCAACCCAGAACACACAGGATCAGTCCCGACACGAGACTAAGCACGGGCCAGCGACGACCCACGAGCAGATATAGAGGCAAAGCCAACGAGAAGATGACCTCCCATTGCAACGACCAAAGGACTCCGAGTGACGTGGATGTGCCACCGACGAGGAGAAGGTCTTGAAGCACGAGCGGAGGAGGATAGCTGGTCGGCAGAAGCTGATCCATGGTCGGTGTGAGAACGTGCGGATACGTGTACGTCAACCATGCGAGCACGATCGCGGCGGCAACCGGTAAATACAGACGCAAGACCCGGCTCGGATAGTAAGACTGCCAGGAGAAGAGAGTGGTCTGCGCCAACCGAGTCAGCACGAACCCTGAAAGGACGAAGAAGAGCCACACGGACTCGCCGCCGAGCCAGAACAGATGCAATGGAGAGTACGCCAAAAGTTGTGGCAACACGCCGTCCACCGGGCGCAACTGGATCGCCGCGGTGAGTTGATCGGAGTTGAGAGCGAGTGCGTGATATAGAAGGACGGATAGCGCGGCCATCCCTCGCAATGAGTCGAGCTCAAACCTTCGGCGCATCGTCATGTCCTTTCACGCAGACGGCATTGCAAGATCAGTCGGTGCGGCGGGTAGATCTGAAGTGGAGACATCTCTCACAGCACCGCGCTGGAAACACGTCGCGCTCCTCGGCCGAGTGTCCGCGTACCCCCGGTGGGACTCGAACCCACACTGAAGCGATTTTAAGTCGCCTGCCTCTGCCATTGGGCTACGGGGGCCCGCTACCAGGGTAGCGACGCCGGAGACACGAGACCCCCACACCGCCGCGGCGGTGTGGGGGTCTCGTGCGTCAGACTTGCAGCCCTGTTCAGCTGGCGGCCGTGGCCTTCTCCTCGACCTTGGCCTCGGTCGAACCGGTCTTGTCGGCAGCGACCGACTTCGGGTCGATCGCCGGTGCCGCCGGGGCAGCAGCCGGCGCCGCCGGGCGCGGACGCGAGGCGAACTCCTCGAACACGTAGCGCGGGTTCTGGACGGTCTGCAGCGACACATTGTCGCGGCGGAGCCAGAAGTTGTGCCACCAGTCGCCGATCACGCGCCACTTGCGCTCCCATGAGGGCATGGCCAGGCCGTGGTAGCCGCGGTGCGCGCACCACGCGATGAAGCCCTTGAGCGCAATGTTTCGCGACTGGAAGACACCGTTGTACAGTCCCAGGCCGGCGACGGCACCGAGGTTGTGATGGATGTACTCGCGGGGCAGCTCGTCGCGGAGGACGGCCACGAGGTTCTTCGCGAGCAGCTTGGCCTGACGGACGGCGTGCTGCGCGTTGGGCACGCAATAGCCGCCGACGCCCTTGCCCGTGAGGTCCGGGACGGCGGATACGTCACCGGCCGCCCACGCGCCCTCGACGACCTCGTCCGCCGTGCCGACGCGCAGGTCTGCACGGGTGCGGATGCGTCCACGCTCTTCCACGGGCAGGTCGCTGCCGCGCACGACGGTGGGGTTGGCCATGACGCCGGCGGTCCAGATGATGAGATCGGTCGGGATGACCTCGCCGGTCGAGAGCTCGACGTTGCCGTCCACGGCGCCGGTGACCTGCGTGTCGAGGTGCACGTTGGCGCCCCGCTTGGCGAGGTCCTTGAGCACCCACTCGCTCGTCTTCAGCGACACCTCGGGCATGATGCGTCCCATGGCCTCGACGAGGTGGAAGTGCGTGTCCTCGAAGCGCAGCTGCGGGTAGTCCTTCAGCAGCGAAGAGGCGAGAGCGCGGGTCTCCGCGAACACCTCGATGCCCGCGAAGCCACCGCCGACGACGACCACGGTCAGAAGGCGGTCGCGCTCGGGACCGGCGGGAAGGTTCGCCGCACGGTCGAAGTTGGTGAGGATGCGGTCGCGGACGGCGACGGCCTCTTCGATGGTCTTCAGGCCGATCGCGTTCTCGGCGATGCCGGGGATCGGGAAGGTGCGCGAGACAGCACCGGCGGTGACCACGATCTGGTCGTAGCTCTCCTGCCACGCGTCGCCCTCGGCCGGCGTGATGGTGGCCGTGCGGGTGGCGTGGTCGATGCCGGTGACCTTGGCGGTGACGACACGCGTCTTCTTCAGGTGCCGACGCAGGCCCACGATGACGTGACGAGCTTCGATCTCACCGGCCGCGACCTCGGGCAGGAAGGGCTGGTACGTCATGTACGGCAGCGGGTCGACGATCGTGACCTCGGCCTCACCCTTGCGCAGGTGCTTCTCGAGCTTCCACGCCGTGTAGAAGCCGGCGTAACCGCCACCGACGATGAGGATCTTGGGCACGGCACGCGCGGCCGTGCTGGTCTCTGTGTGAGTCACAGGTGGAAGCACTCCTTGAATCAACGGCTCGGAGTACGAGGTGCGCGCTCCGATCTGATGCGCCGGGCAGCAGCAGTGACACCGAGCGCGACCAGTATAGCCGTCAGGGTGACCCCCACGAGCGGCACGGTGCCGTAGAGGAGGGTGTCGACGCTCGGCAGCAGCGGGGAACGTCGATCCAGCGTCTCGGCCGCCGGCAGCTGTTCGATGGTGACGGGCGAGGAGGTCGGGGTGGGCTGGGGACCGGCGTCGGCGCGCCGGTACAGCCGGATCCAGTCGGACAGACTTCCCATCGGGTTGCTGTTGACGCTTGCGACCGACGCGCTCACCGCGGCGTTCGCATCGATGAGCCCGTAGCCGTACTTCTCGTCGGGCACCTTGGTCGCCGCGGCGGCGGGCCGCGCCGTCTTGATGATGCGGTTGATGACGTTGTCGGCATCCAGGTCGGGGTGAGCCGAACGCACGAGCGCCGCGATGCCGGCCACGATGGGCGCGGCCCCGCTGGTCCCGTCCCAGACGACGAGCTGCCCGTCGGCGGAGACGCCGAGCAGCTGCTCGCTCGGCGCGGAAATGCCGATGGTGATGCCCTGCGTCGAGGCCTGTTCGCTGGCAGTGCCGGCACGGTTGACACCGCCGACGGTCAGCACCCCGGGGATGGTCGCCGGCGCGCCCACCTCTTCGGTACCGCTGCCCTTGTTTCCGGCGGCCACCACGACCACAACGTCGTGGTCGAACGCG
Source organism: Sphingomonas sp. BLCC-B65 (assembly GCF_028550675.1). NCBI lineage: Bacteria > Pseudomonadati > Pseudomonadota > Alphaproteobacteria > Sphingomonadales > Sphingomonadaceae > Sphingomonas > Sphingomonas sp. BLCC-B65. The sequence goes on from NZ_JAQQGL010000002.1 coordinate 44,603, forward strand.
TACTGGAAGGCATCGTCCCACGACGGGTCCCAGGTCAGGGTGTTCGTCGTGAACGAGAGGTTGATGATGTCGGCGCCGTGATCGACGGCCCACTTCATCGCATCGGCGACCTGCTGCACGAACGGCACCGAGGATGCCGCGCCGAATCCGATCGACAGCGAGAGCAGACTCGCCTCGGGGGCGACGCCGATCATCCCGGTGTCGGCACCGGTTCCGCGGGCGGCCGCCAACGAGGCCACCCAGCTGCCGTGGTTGGCATCGACAGCCCCGACCGGGGTGCGCCCGTCCGACGACCCGGCTCCGGAGAAGTCCGCTCCCCCGACGACCGCACCGGAGAACTCCACCGGGGATCGGCCGATGCCGGTGTCGATGACAGCGATCGTCACCCCCTTGCCGCGGGTGGTCTGCCACGCCTGCCGGATGCCGTACTCGTCGAGCCAGTACTCCGCCGCGCGGGCGGGATCGCCCGTTCCCGGCGGAGGTGCCGTCGCGGAGAGGGCCGACGGCCCGGCGAGAGCCGCCGGGGCAGGGCCGCCAGCGGCGACGGCCGCCGGGGCAGGGTCGCCCGCGGCGACGGCGACCGCGGGAATGCTCGCCGCACCCGCCGCCGCCTGCCCGCCCAGGCCGATCATAACGGCGGTGACGACGGCGACGAGACGCCGACGGCGAGCGCTCACACCGCGCTCCGCGGGTCGGCGCACGTGCAGCGCTCGGGCGACCAGTCGGCGCGCGCGAGCGCGAGGTCGCCGATGGGGTTAACCCCGGTTCCGGCGGCCAGCGCGTGCCCCGCGAGGGCATGCAGACACTTGACGCGTGTCGGCATCCCGCCCGCGGAGATGCCCGCGATCTCCGGCACGTCGCCGTACACCGCCCGGTCGGACAGGTAGGCCTCGTGCGCCGCGAGATAGGCGGCGGCGATCTCCTCGTCGTCGGCGAGCAGGGCGGCCAACTCGGGCATCACCTGGTTCGCCTCCAGCGCCGACATCGCGGCCGTCGCGCCGGGGTGGGTCAGGTAGTAGAACGTCGGAAACGGCGTGCCGTCGGGGAGCCGCGGTTCCGTGGCGACCACCGTCGGGTTGCCGCACACGCAACGCGCGGCGATGCCGACGACGCCACGCATCGGACGTCCCAACTGGGCCCGCATGACCTCGAGGTCGGCGGCGGAGGCGGGGCTGAGAGCGGGATGCGGCACCCGTCAAGGGTACCGGGGCGGGCTGACCGACTGCTGATCAGCGAGTGGGCGCGACCGGCGGCACCGCCGCCGTCTGGGCGAGCCCGGCGCCGGCCACCGAGCGCACGAGCTGCGCCATCCAATCGGTGCGGGTCTCCTGCACCTGCGCGCTGACGGCCGCCTGCGACGGGGGCATCGCCGTTGCCGGAAGGTCGTTGTCGACGAGATAGACGACCTCGCCGGGGCGTACGTAATACAGCCGTTCCCGCGCCTGGGAGCTCACGTAGGCAGGGTCGTTCCACCGATCCTTCTGCTGCTGCAGTGCCGCGACATCTGCTTCGCTCACCTGGACGGAGTGCGCCAAAGCCGCGATCTGCTGGCGCTGGCCGAGGTAGGTGCCGACCGTGGGCACCAATGTGAAGACGGCGAGTACCACGAGCCCCAGCATGATCACGGTGAACGCGGAAAAGCGGATGCCGCCGGCCCACGCCCTCACGTCGACGCGGCCCGCGCCTCGGCTCGCGCGCGACGGGCGGGACGCGGAAGAGGGAGCCGGCGCAGTGCGCTCGGCTCCCTCTCTCGTCATGGGACCAGCCTACGTGGCACGCGGACGTGCGACGGGAGGCGCCCCGAATCGCTCAGCGAATCTCCAGCGGCGTCAGCCCTTGAAGCGCGGGAAGGCGCCGCGACCGGCGAAGACCGCGGCGTCGCCGAGCTCCTCCTCGATGCGCAGCAGCTGGTTGTACTTCGCGACGCGCTCGCTGCGGGCGGGGGCGCCCGTCTTGATCTGGCCCGCGTTGACGGCGACGGCGAGGTCGGCGATGGTCGTGTCCTCGGTCTCACCGGAACGGTGCGACAGCATCGAGCGGTAGCCGTTCTGGGTCGCCAGCGAGATCGCGTCCAGCGTCTCGGACAGCGTGCCGATCTGGTTGACCTTCACGAGCAGAGCGTTCGCGACGCCCAGGTCGATGCCCTTCTGCAGGCGAACCGGGTTCGTCACGAACAGGTCGTCACCGACGAGCTGGACCTTCGAGCCGATGGCATCGGTGAGGTGCTTCCAGGCCTCCCAGTCGTCCTCGGCGAGCGCGTCCTCGATCGTGACGACCGGGTAGTTGGCGACGAGGTCGGCGAAGTAGTCGGTGAGCTTCTCGGCCGACCAGGCCTTGCCCTCGACCGTGTAGACGCCGTCCTTGTAGAACTCGGTGGCGGCGACGTCCAGGCCGACGGCGACGTCCGTACCGGGGGTGAACCCGGCCTTCTCGATCGCCTTGATGAGGAAGTCGAGACCCTCGCGGTTGCTGGGAAGGTCGGGGGCGAAGCCGCCCTCGTCGCCGAGGCCGGTGTTGTAGCCCGCCGCCTTCAGCTCGCCCTTGAGGACGTGGTACACCTCGGTGCCCCAACGCAGCGACTCTCCGTAGGTCTCGGCGCCGATCGGCGCGAGGAAGTACTCCTGGAAGTCGATGCCGTTGTCGGCGTGCTCTCCACCGTTGATGACGTTGAACAGCGGAACGGGCAGCACGTGCGCGTTCGGTCCGCCGAGGTAGCGGAACAGGGGCAGATCGGCGCTGTCGGCCGCTGCCTTGGCCACCGCGAGCGAGACGCCGAGAATGGCGTTGGCGCCCGTGCGCGACTTGTTCTCGGTGCCGTCGGTGGCGATGAGGATCTCGTCGATGACGCGCTGCTCGCTCGCCTCGACGCCCTCGATGGCCGGACCGAGCTCGTCGATGACGGCGGCGACCGCCTTCAGAACGCCCTTGCCGCCATAACGGCTCTTGTCGCCGTCACGCAGCTCGTACGCCTCGAAAGCGCCGGTGGACGCGCCGGAGGGGACGGCCGCGCGCTGGACGATCCCGTCGTCGAGCAGCACCTCCACCTCGACGGTCGGGTTGCCACGCGAATCCAGGATCTCGCGTGCGCCTACAGCCTCGATCAGTGCCACAGGGGACTCCTTGCTTGTGAAGGGTGAATCTCGGAGCGTCACGGGTGTGTTCCTGCTCCGTCATCGAGTCTAGTGACCTGGGCGGCACCGCCACATGACCCGCACCGGATCAAACGACCAGCGCGAGCGCGATGCCGTCCCACCCCTTCGCGTCCAGGGTCTGCAGCGCCGTCGCCGTGAAACGCGGGTCGTCCCGCAGCATCTCCAACCCCGCGCGCACGCCGCGCACCTGCGGATTGGAATCCTCGGCATCCGCGACTCGACCGCTGCGGACGACGTTGTCGACGACGATCACCGTGCCGGGCCGACCCAACCGCGCCGCCCAGTCGAGGTAGAGCGTGTTGGACTCCTTGTCGGCGTCGATGAAGACGAGATCGAAGGGCGCCTCAGAGGCGAGGGTCGGCAGCACGTCTGCGCCCCGTCCGATGCGGATGTCGACGCGCTCCCCCACGCCGGCGCGGTCGACGCTGGCACGGGCCACCTCCGCGTGGCGGGCTTCGGCCTCGATCGTCACCACCCGACCGTCGTCGGGGATGCCGCGGGCCAGCCAGATCGTCGAGTATCCCCCCAGCGTGCCGACCTCCAGCACCCGCCGCGCGCCGCTCAGGCGCGCCAGCAGCCACAGCAGCTTGCCCCCCGTAGGCGCCACCTCGATCGCGGGCATGCCCGCGGCGCGCTGGGCATCCACCGCTGCCGCGAGGGCGTCGTCGGTACCGACGAGGGTGTCGACGAGGTAACGGTCCACCTCATGGGCGGCAGGCAGCGAGAGCTCGGTCATAGCCCCAGCAAACCCGGTCGCCGATGCGGGGTCAACGTCCCGCGGCGCGCGCGACCTCGGCGGCGAGCAGAGCTGCACCGGTCTGGGCGTCATCGACGGTGACGGTGAACACGCGACGATCGGCACGCACAACCCGGATGCCCGGGCCGGCCCGCAGGACGACACCGAAGCCTCCGCCCGGCGCCCACCGCAGACCCCAGCCGCCGAACTCGCCCATCGGGCTGACGTCGACGACCTCGACGCGTTCGACCCCCGTGATCGGGATGTGCACGCGGGGAAAGCCGGTTGCGGAGATGACGGTCAGCCCCGTCTCGTCGACCCGCACGTGGAAGACCGCCGTCGCGGCGATGACCGCAGCCATCAGCACGACCAGCGCGATGAGAACCGTGGTGGTGACCGGGCCGCCGCTCACGGCGATGCTCACCACGGCCACGGCGATGAGGAGCGCGAGCGCAGCGCCGAGCACGATGAGGCCGCCGCGGGCGAGGCGCACGCTGCGCAGCCACACCGCCCGCTCGTCGACGCTCAACGGAGGGCTCATCGTCGGGGTGGTTCCGACGACGGCGACCCACTCGTCGGGCTGGAGCGCCCACGCGGCGACGCCGGCGACGAGTGCCGCGACGGCGGCAGCGGCCAGCCACGGCAGGACGGACGGTCCGGTCGCCGCGTCCATCACGCCGCTCTGCATCCGCACCGAGGCGGTCATCAGCACCGCGGTGAACACCGACATCGCCGCGGCGAACGCTCCCATCAGCCGGTAGACCGGGCCGCGGTCGCCGCGGCGAAGCCCGTTCAGTGCGGATGCCGCGATCAGCAGGGGCAGCCCGAGTCCGAGCGCCGCCGTGGCCAGCACCGTGGTCCCCGCGGGACCGAACCCGTCGGGTGCTCCGTTCGCACCCCAGTGGATGGCGATCGGGTCGGGCAGCGCGTCGCCGGCGGCGAGCTGGAGCACGACAGCGACCGCGCTCGCCAGCACGGGCAGCGCGACGGCGACCAGGACGAAGCGGGTGACGGCTCGGGGCCGTGTCGTGGTCATGATGATTCCTCCGGTTCGCCGTGGTGATGGATGAGCGCGGCGAGCGCCTGTGATGACAGCCCACGCTCGCGCGCTCGGGTGACGATGACGGCAATATCGGGCTGGAGCTCGGCGAGCCGATCGGCGGCATCGGTGAGGACCGCGCCACGCCCGCGATGCATGGAGACCAGCCCCTCCTCCCTCAGCTGCTGATACGCGTGGAGAACCGTGTGCAGGTTGACGTCGAGCGCGGCCGCGACGGCGCGCGCCGACGGCAAGCGATCGCCGGGGCGCAGACGGCCCGCGACGGCATCCGCTCGCACCGACGCCGCGATCTGCGTGAACAACGGCACATCGCTCGTGGGGTCGGTGCGGATCAACATGACGCCTCCTGTATCCATTCTATGACAAATAGAACAGTTGCCGCGATGTGAGTCTCGACGATCCGCGGGTCACGCCCGGGTGCGCACCCCCTGGGCAAGCGCGGCGACGATCTCCGGCAGCAGGGCATCGGCCGTACGCCGGTAGCCGAGCGCACTGGGGTGAAAACGGTCGACGCTGAACATGTCGTCGGGGTTCTCGATGAACATCGCCCCGACGGCGCGCCGCAGGGAGACGACCCGGGCGCCGGCGCGCCGAGCCGCCGCCGCCTGCGCGTGGGCGAGCTGCCGCGACGCCTGCGCACCCAGCGCCCGCAGCGGCTGCGGCACGGGGCGCAACGCGCCCAGGTCCGGACAGGTGCCGACGACGACGGCCGCGCCCGACTCGCGCAACCGCCGCACCGCCGCCTCGAGGTCGCTCGCCGCCGACGAGACGGGGGTACGGTGCGTCACGTCGTTGCCACCGACGATGATGACCGCGGCATCCGCCCGATAGTCCGGCGCCAGACGATCGAGTTGCGTGGCGAGATCCTTCGACTCGGCTCCCACCACGGCGACGGTGCGAAGGCGCACGGGTCGATGCAGGAAGTCGGCGAGCCCCTTGCACAGTCGCGCCCCCAGAACGTCCTTGGGCCGCTGTGCGCCGAGACCGGCTGCGATCGAGTCGCCCAGCACCAGCAGCTCGAGCGGCGCGCCCGACAGCTTCGGCCGCCACACGCGGTCGGCATCCAGCGCGATCTCACCCAGCGGCTTGCCGATACGGAGCCGCGCCAGGGCGGCCTGGCGCGCCAGCACAGTCCGCGCGGCGATCACGCCGACCACGATCGCACCTCCCAGCGCCGCACTCGCCGCCACGCGCGGGCAGAGAGCACGCAGACCATGCGAACGCGATGTCACGCACCGATCACACTCCCCCTGCGTGAACGGCACGCTCCCGTCGGGTGGCCGGAAGGTGACCGGCCGTGCTTCCCACGGACGCCGGGCTCAGCGGTGCGCGCCCCGCCGGAGCGCCGCGGTGAGCACGAGCGCCAGCGCAAGGACGCCGCACGCGAGGGCGACATCCAGCACGAAGCCCGCGACCACCTCATCACGCCCCCTCCACCCCGTCGCCGTCGTCACGGCTCCGATCGCGATGACGCCGATCGAGAGCGCGAGCTGCTGAACGGTGCTGAACATGCCGCCCGACAGACCCGCCGCTTCGACGGGGACCTCACGAACCACCGCCTGGGTGAGGGGAGAGAAGACGAGCGCCTGACCCGCTCCGAGCAGTACGAGCGCCGGCTGAGCCCACCAGATCAGCGACGGCCCCCATGCCACGAGCGAGACGAGAAGGAACCCCACGAGCGCGATCAGCTGCAGAACGACTCCCCAGACGAGTGTGCGCACGCCGAGCCGGCGTTGGATCGGCGCCAGCGAGAGCGACACGACCGCGAACACCACCGCGAACGGCAGCAGAAGCAGGCCCGCCGTCAACGAGTCATACCCGAGGCCGGCCTCGACCGCGCGCGGGATGACGTAGAGCACCGCACCGTAGCCGGTGAAGAACAGAGCAGCGGCCACCAGCCCGAGCTGGAGGGCGCGCAGTCGCAGAATGCTCGGCGGCAGCAGGGGCACCCGACCGGAGCGCTCGATGCGATCCTGGTGCACCCAGAGCGCGACGAGTGCCGCTGCCCCCGCGGCGAGGGCGACGAACGTCGGCCATGACCATCCCGCCGACGGTCCGAAGGTGAGCGCGGAGGCGATCAGAAGAACGCCTGCGCCGAGCTCGACCGTTCCGGCGACATCGATCGTCACCGCTTCGTGAACGCGCGATCGCGGGGCGAGCGGGGCGAGGGCGATCGCCGCGAGAGCGGCGATCGCCACCACGACGTAGATCGCCCGCCAGCCGGCCAGGCCTGCCAGCGTGGCGCCCGCCAACGCGCCCCCCAGCACCTGCCCGCCGGCGGCACCGATGCCTCCGCTGGCACCGAAGGCCGCGATGGCGCGCACGCGCGCTCCCCCTGCCGAGGTGGCTTGGATCGTGGCCAGGACCTGCGGTGTGCACAGGGACGCTCCGACACCCTGCAGGACGCGTGCGGCGATGAGGACCTCGATCGTGGGGCTGGCCGCACAGGCCACGGCCGACAACAGGAAGAGGGCCATTCCGAGGGCGTAGAGCAGGTGGCGCCCGAAGCGGTCGCCGAGGCGCCCGCCAAGGATGAGGAGCACGGCGAAGGGAATGCCGTAGCCGGCGACGACGAGCTCGAGCTGGACCTCGGATGCGGTGAATGCCTCGCGAAGTTGGGGCATCGTCACGGTGACGGCGTTGAAGGCGAAAGATCCCGCCCCGGGGCCGATGAGAAACCCGATGTAGCGCCAGGTGGGCACCGCCATGGGAAGGGTGCGCACGTGCCCTGCCGGCACGAGGGGAAGTGAGGCCGTCGTCGTCATAGCGTTCATCCTGAGGCCGGCGTCATCCTGGTACCAGGAGTGCGCTCATCCTGGTATCAACGCCACCCCGCTGCGCACGCCGCCCCCGTGCCCAGCGCACTACGCTGGCAGACATGCGCACGGATCGCCGGGACGAGTTCGCCGCCTTCCTGCGCACGCGCCGTGAACGTCTGAGCCCCGACGACGTCGGCCTTCCTCCGGGCACCCGCGGGCGCGTCGCCGGCCTTCGCCGTGAGGAGGTCGCCACGCTCGCGGGGGTCGGGCTCACCTGGTACACCTGGCTCGAGCAGGGCCGACCGATCGCGGCGTCGGAGCAGGTGCTCGGAGCGATCGCGCGGGCGCTGCGCATGACGGAGGACGAGCGGGACCACCTGTTCGCCCTGGCCGGCGCGACGCCTCCCGAACGGGACGAGCACGCCTGCGTGAGCGCGGCGCACCTCGATCTGCTGTCCAAGCTCATGCCGTATCCCGCCGCCGTGCAGACGGCTCGCTTCGACATCCGTGCCTACAACCGCTCCTACCGGTTTCTCTTCGCGGATCTGGACACGATCGCTCCCGAGGGCCGCAACTGTGCGGTTCGGATCTTCACCGATCCGGCATGGCAGCGCGCGCACACCGACCTCGACAACGCCCAGCAGCGGATCGTGGCGCGTCTGCGCGCCGCATACGGCCGCCACCACGACGAGCCGGGCTGGCAACGCTTCATCGCCCAGCTCGAGGAGCAGTCTCCTCCGTTCGCCGAGCTGTGGCGCCGCGGCGACGTGGCCGCCGAGCACAATGCGGTGAAGCGCCTCGCTCATCCGCGCTGGGGAGTGCTCCAGTTGGCGATGACGAGCCTCTGGACGGGCGAGGCGGGCGGGCAGCGGGTGGTCTGGTTCTCCCCGCAGGATGCGGCGACGGCGCGCCGACTCGACGTCCTCGCCCGCTTCGCCACCGAGGAGCCGGTGCTGTCGGGTTTGTCGCCCGCGACCTCTCAGCCGAGCGGCTTGATCTCCAGCGTCTCCGGCGCTTGACCCGCCGCCACCGTCGCGAAGGACGAATACCCGTCGGCGGCAGCACGCTCAAGCAGCGCCTTGAGGTTCTTGGTGCGCTGCTCCAGACGCACCCGCGAGCCGTCCGCGACCAGTGCGGCCTTCAGAGCGACGAGCTCGCCGACCGGCACGTCGCGCTCGTGCACGAGGACGATGGAGGACGTTCCCGCATCGTCGGCATCCTCGAGAAGATCGACGATGCGCTCGAAGCCGAGGGAGAAGCCCACCGCGGGTACCTGCTGGCCCAAGAAGCGCCCGATCATCCCGTCGTAGCGACCACCGCCGCCGAGTGAGTAGGGCACGCTCGGATGGGCGAGCTCGAAGATCGTGCCGGTGTAATAGCCCATGCCGCGCACGAGGAACGGGTCGAACACGAGCGGCGCGCCCTGCGCGTCTTCTGCACAGACGCCGCGGGCCGCCGACACCGCCGCGCCGATGGCCACGAGATCGGCCACGATGTCGTCCGGCACGTCCTCGGGCAGCGCCGCGCGGATCTGCCCCTGACCGTAGGGACGGTATTCGCGCGTCTGCGGCCGGCGCAGGAAGGCGTCGAACGCGTCGACGGCTTCGGACGTGGCGCCTCGCTCGCGCAGCTCGGCGACGATGCCGTCGGCCCCGATCTTGTCGAGCTTGTCGATGGTGATCAGCACCCCGGCACGCTCTTCCGCGGCGAAGCCGAAGCTTCCGAGCATCCAATCGAGCACGCGACGGTCGTTGACGCGGATGCTGCCGCCGACCAGACCGAGCGCGTCGAGCGCATCGAGGCTCGCCACCAGCAGCTCGGCCTCGGCCCGACCCGTCGGGTCACCGATGATGTCGATGTCGCACTGCACGAACTGGCGGTAGCGGCCCTTCTGCGGCCGTTCGGCACGCCACACCGGCGCCATCTGGATGGAGCGGAAGACCGACGGCAGCTCGGCGCGGTGCGTCGCGTAGAAGCGCGCGAGGGGAACGGTGAGGTCGTAGCGCAGGCCGAGGTCGCTGAGTGCGGCGGCGTCGTCGGCCGCGGCGCGGATCGCGTCGGCATCCAGTCCACGCTTGAGAACGTTGAAGGCGAGCTTCTCGTTGTCGCCCCCGATGCCCGCGTGCAGCCGGTCGTAGTCCTCCATGACCGGCGTCTCGATCTCGTCGAATCCATGGGCGCGGTAGCGATCGCGGATGACGGCGAGCACGCGCTCGCGACGGGTCTTGTCGGCGGGGAGGAAGTCGCGCATGCCGCGCGGCGGGTTCACGGATGCCACGCGATCATTCTTCCAGGTCGCCGGATGCCGACGCGGACTCGACGGCTCGCACTTCGTCCTCGAGTCGGCGGATCGCGCCTCGCAGCGCACGCTCGGCATCCCACCCGCGGCGCTGAGCGCGCGCCACGAGCCCGAGCAGCTCCGCGCCCAGCTGCTCCTCGCTCTGCGTACCCGCGTCACCGTCGTCCCGCCCGTGGTCCGGGCGAGGCGACGACAACGGCAGCGCTGCCGCGCGGCCCAGCAGCTTCTGCGCCAGCGCGAGGGAGGGCATGTGGGCCGAGACGCCGTCGAGCACGGACCGCCGATCCTGCTTCTCGGCGGCCTTGGCTGCGTTCCAGTGGACGAGCACTTCCTCGGGAGTGGTGGCGACGGCATCCCCGAACACGTGCGGGTGCCGACGGATCATCTTCTCGGCGAGCGCGTCGGCGACGTCTTCGATGTCGAAGGGATCCTCCGTCGCGTCCGCCGCGACCGCGGCGTGGAACAGCACTTGCCAGAGCAGGTCACCGAGTTCCTCGCGCAGATCGGCGCGCGTGCCGGCTTCGACGGCGTCGATCAGTTCGGCCGCCTCTTCCACGAGGTACGGCACGAGGTCCTCGTGCGTGATCCGCGCCGACCACACGCATCGCGCCCGCACTGCTGCCATGACGTCGGCGGCGCGTCGCAGGGCGTCGCCGGTGGAGGTCGACGCCGGGTCGATCGGACTCAGACGGTCGCCGTGCTCCGACGTCGATGATGCCATGCCCGCCACGATACGAGGATCCCGGCGATCACGAGCGAGATCGCCGAGCCGGCAAGCACCCCGAGAGTGGCCTGATCGCGGATGTCCGGCGCCCCGGAGAACGCGAGTTCGCTGAGCAGCAGCGACACCGTGAAGCCGATTCCGCCCAGAGCACCCGCCGCGAGGAGGTCACCACCGGCGAGTCGATCGTTCTTCGGTACCCGCAGAAGGCGCTGCGCCAGGCCGCCGGCCACGGCGATTCCGATGATCTTGCCGACCGGCAAGGCGACCAAGACTCCCCAGAAGGCCGGCGAGAGCTCTCCGGCAGACACGGCGGGGATCGCGACCAGGGCCGCGCACAGCGCGAACAGCGGCAGCACGATCGCGTTGACCCACGGTTCGAGTGCGTGTCGTGCCCGCAGAGCGGGCTGCTGGGCCATCGCCAGCCCGAGCACGACGCCCGCGATCGTCGCGTGCACGCCCGACTCGTGCACCGCATACCAGGTGCCGATCGCGCTCACGACGAGACCGACGACGGCAACCGGACGGGCGCGGGTGTCGAGGAGCCGGCTGCAGGCCGCGAAAACGACGACGAACACCAGCGCGAGCAGCATCATGGCGAAGTCGACGTCGGCCGTGAACAGCACCGCGATGAAGACGATCCCGACGATGTCGTCCAAGATGGCCAGCGCAAGGAGGAAGATGCGCACTCCGGAGGGCAGACCTCGACCGAAGACGGCGAGCACGCCCAGCGCGAAGGCGATATCGGTGGCCGTGGGAATGGGCCATCCGGCGCTGGTCGCCTCCCCGCCGGCGATCAGCACGTACAGCACCACGGGTACGATCACGCCGCCGGCCGCGGCGATGGCGGGCAGGACGGCACGTCGTGGGGAGGCCAGCTGACCGCTGGTCAGCTCGAACTGCAGCTCGACCGCGGCGATGAAGAAGAAGACGGCGAGCAGGCCGTCGGAGATCCAGTGACGTACGGACAGGTCGACGATGCCGGGAATGCCGAGATGCGCATCCGCGACGGCGAAAGCGATCGGCGCGGCCGGGCCATTGGCCACGATCAGGCCGATCGAGGCGGCGGCGAGCAGCAGGACGGCGGGGAAACGGGCGGATCGCAACAAGGACACGGTCACTCCGGGGGATCGACGAACGGGACTCGCCGACCAGACTTCCCGGCACACCGTCCGACGACGCGCAGGGCACAGCACGCCGTCGCGTCGACGTCGGGGCGTCATAAAACGTCGTCACCCCGAGCTTCCAGACTACCCCGTGACAAATGTGAAACACCGTGCCATTACCGTGGTCTCATGCGCGAACTCACCCGAACCGAAGCGATCGACCTCGTCGGCCGCGATGAGGCCGAGAACGAACTGCCCGAGCGCTTGCGTGCCGACGTGCGCATGCTCGGCGCGCTGCTCGGTCGCGTCCTGCGCGAAAGCGGCTCCCCCGGCCTGTACGACGACGTCGAGCGTCTGCGCCTCGCGACCATCGCCGCGTACAGCGATGAGTCGCCCGAGGCCTTCGAGCGAGCGGCACAGATCGCCGAGTCCTTCTCCGTGGAACGCGCCGACGAGGTCGCCCGCGCCTTCACGGTCTACTTCCATCTCGTCAACCTCGCCGAAGAACATCAGCGCGTGCGTGTCCTCCGTGAGCGCGACGGACGCCCGGAGCGTGAAGATGCGGCCGACTCGGTGGCCGCGGCGTTCGTGCGCCTCGCGGCGGAGGTCGGCGACGACACCGCCCTGGCGCGCCTGCAGGCGATGCGCTTCCACCCCGTGTTCACGGCTCATCCCACCGAGGCCCGCCGCCGCGCGGTGTCGACCAGCATCCGACGCCTGGTCACGCTGCTGACCGAGCGCGACGCCTCGCTGGAGGGTGGGGCCGACGAGCGACGCGCGGAGCGGCGCATGCTCGAAGAGATCGACACGCTGTGGCGCACCGCGCCGCTACGGGCGGAGAAGCCGACTCCCGTCGACGAGGTGCGCGCCATCATGGCGGTCTTCGACGAGACCCTGTACACGGCGGTCCCCCACGTCTACCGACGCGTCGACGATGCGCTGCAGGGACCCGCGGCCGGCGGTCGCGCGCCCGTCGTGCGCCCCTTCGTCCGCCTCGGGACGTGGGTGGGCGGCGACCGCGACGGCAACCCGTTCGTGACAGCCGCCGTCACGAAGAAGGCCGCGTCGATCGGTGCCGAGCACATCCTGCTCGGCCTTGAGCGCTCGGCCGTCCGGATCGCCAAGACGCTGACGCTGTCCGAGGACACGACGCCGCCGACCGCTGACCTCCTCGGCCTGCTGCAGCGACTCGCAGACGCCGACGAGGACGGTGCGGCAGACGCCGCCAAGCGGGCCAAGGTCGAGCCGCACAAGCGCGCGATGCTGCTGATCGCCCGTCGCATCACCGCCACGCGCAAGCGCGACGCCGATCTCGCATATCGCGACCCCGACGCGCTGCTGGGCGAGCTGCGCACCGTGCAGCAGTCACTCGTCGACGCGGGGGCCCCGCGCCAGGCGTATGGACACCTCCAGCAGCTGCTGTGGCAGGTGGAGACCTTCGGCTTCCACCTCGCCGAACTCGAGGTGCGTCAGCACTCCGCCGTCCACGCCAAGGTGCTCGCCGAAGTCGCCAGCGGCGAGCCGCTGAGCACGCAGGCGGAGGAGGTGCTCGAAGTCTTCCGCACGATCGCGCAGATCCAGAACCGCTACGGGCCGCGCGCCGCCGGCCGCTACATCGTCTCCTTCACCCAGTCCGCCGCCGACCTCGCCGCCGTGCACGAGCTGGCGCGGCTGGCGGTCGGCCCCGGGGGCACCGTTCCCGTCCTCGACGTGATCCCCCTGTTCGAGACCTTCGCCGACTTGCAGGCCGCGCCCGCGATCATGGCCGAGATCGTCGACCACCCGCAATTCGCGGCACGGCTGGAAGCCACCGATCGGCGGCTCGAGGTCATGCTCGGCTACTCCGACTCCTCGAAGGACGTCGGTCCCGTCGCCGCCAACCTCGCCCTCTACGAGGCGCAGGCGAAGATCGCCGCCTGGGCCAAGGAATGCGGCATCCACCTCACCCTCTTCCACGGACGAGGCGGCGCGCTCGGTCGCGGCGGCGGACCGGCCAACTCGGCGATCCTGGCGCAGCCTCCGCACTCGGTCGACGGACGGTTCAAGCTCACCGAGCAGGGCGAGGTGATCTTCGCGCGCTACGGCGACCCCAACATCGCGATGCGTCACATCGACCAGGTCGCCGCGGCCGTCCTGCTCGCCTCCGCCCCGTCGATCGAGAAGCGCAACAGCGCGGCGGCGGAGCGCTACGCCGAGGTCGCCGCGACGATGGATGCCGCCTCCCGCGCGCGATTCTTCTCGCTGGTCAAGGCAGACGGGTTCGCGTCGTGGTTCGCGACCGTGACGCCGATGGAGGAGATCGGCCTGCTGGCGCTGGGCTCGCGTCCCGCACGACGCGGTCTGTCGGTCGAATCGCTCGAAGACCTTCGCGCCATCCCGTGGGTCTTCGCGTGGTCGCAGGCCCGCATCAACCTGGCCGGCTGGTTCGGTCTCGGATCCGCGCTGGAGGCCGTCGGGGACGTCGAGCTCCTGCGACGCGCCTACGCCGAGTGGCCCCTGTTTCGCACCGTCATCGACAACGTCGGCATGAGCCTCGCGAAGGCCGACGGTCGTATCGCGCGCCGCTACCTCGACCTCGGTGACCGCAGCGACCTGGCCGACCTCGTCGTGGACGAGCTGCAGCTCACCGGCGACTGGGTCGTGCGCATCGTGGGCGGCGACGAACTGCTCTCGAACAAGCCGGTGCTGCAGCGCGCCGTCAAAATGCGAAGCCCGTACGTCGATGCACTCTCGCTGCTGCAGCTGCGCGCCCTTCGCACGCTCCGCACCGGCGAGCACGACGAGGCCGACCTGGCGCAGTGGCAGCGCCTTCTGCTGCTCAGCGTCTCCGGCGTCTCGGCCGGACTGCAGAACACGGGGTGATCGCACCCCGATCCGGACCGTCGCGGGGACTCAGTCCACGCGGCGGTCGTCGGCGTGGCGCGCGAGCGCCGCGCCGTAGCGTTCGGTGAGCTGGATCATCAGATCGGGTGTCTCCCGATCCAGGCCGAAAACGAACCCCGGGAAGTCGAGCTCCTTCTGCAGCGCCCAGATCTCCTCGTGACGATCGGGCGAGAGCATCTGGGCGGGATCGCCCACGGCGACCCAGCCGATGGGTACCACGGCATCCGGCGGCACGATCGTGCGCAGGTGCACGATCGCACCGATGCGCACCTCGGATCGTTCGCCGATGCGCGCACCGTTGAAGACCCGGATACCCGTGGCGAGAAAGACCTCATCGGCGATCGTCGCTCCGGAGATGCTGGCCGTCGGGCCCACGAGCACGTGCGAGCCGATGTGCACGGGGTGTGCGGCGCTCGCCCGGATCAGGGCGTTCTCCATGACGATCACGTGTGAGCCGAGCGTGATCGGGCCGCCCTCCGCCGTCAGCACGGCACCGTGCAGGATCTGGCAGCCGGCTCCGATCTCGACGTCACCGGAGATCACGGCCGTGGGGGCCACGACGGCATCGGGGTGGATGCGGGGGCGCGCCCCGAGATGTTCGAACTGCATGATCATCCTCCCGCGCCCAGCGTAGGCGAGCGACGTCACACGCGTCGAGGCCCGCCTCGGTCGCCGCTAGGGTGGGACAGGCCGCACCACCCGGGGCGTGGCCGGAAAGCTCCACCGTGACAGACCACCTGACACCTCTGCCCGCCCCCGTCGACTTCGTGTTCCGTGGCGTGCGCGAACGCAACCCGCACGAGCCGGAGTTCCAGCAGGCGGTGCACGAGGTGCTGGACTCGATCGCTCCCGTCATCGAGCGCCACCCGGCATTCGAGGCCGCCGGCGTGCTCGAGCGGTTGGTCGAGCCCGAGCGCCAGATCATGTTCCGCGTGCCGTGGGTCGACGACGCCGGTCGCGTGCGCGTCAATCGCGGCTATCGCGTGCAGTTCTCTTCGGTGCTCGGACCGTACAAGGGCGGTCTGCGCTTCCATCCCAGCGTCGACCTGTCGATCATCAAGTTCCTCGGGTTCGAGCAGATCTTCAAGAACGCACTCACCGGGCAGGGCATCGGCGGAGCCAAGGGCGGCAGCGATTTCGATCCGCGCGGGCGCTCGGATGGCGAGATCATGCGGTTCTGCCAGGCCTTCATGAACGAGCTCTACCGCCACCTGGGCGAGCACACCGACGTGCCGGCCGGCGACATCGGGGTCGGCGCGCGAGAGGTCGGTTATCTCTTCGGCCAGTACCGAAAGATCACGAACCGTCACGAGTCCGGCATGTTCACCGGCAAGGGGGTGCAGTGGGGCGGAGCGGAGGTGCGTACCGAGGCGACCGGCTACGGTGCCGTCTTCTTCGCCGAGGAGATGCTGGCGGTGCACGGCCGCACGCTCGACGGTCTGCGCGTGGGGGTGTCCGGCTCGGGCAACGTTGCGATCTACGCCATCGAGAAGGCGCACCAGCTCGGCGCACTGCCGGTGACCGCATCCGACTCGTCGGGCTACGTCGTGGACGATGCCGGTATCGACGTCGCCCTGCTGCGCGAGATCAAAGACGTCGAGCGGGCCCGCATCTCGGTGTACGCCGAGCGTCGGCCCTCCGCCCGCTTCGTCGCGAACGCCCGGCCCTGGAATGTCGCGGTCGACATCGCGGTGCCGGCCGCCACACAGAACGAGCTCGACGAGAACGACGCGCAGGCCCTCATCGGCAACGGTGTGACGGCCGTCTCCGAGGGCGCCAACATGCCGTGCACTCCCGGCGCGGTGAGCGCATTCCGCGCGGCAGGGGTCCTGTTCGGTCCGGGCAAGGCCGCGAACGCCGGCGGCGTCGCGACCTCGGCGCTGGAGATGAGCCAGAACGCGTCGCGCCAGCGCTGGAGCTTCGACGACAGCGAGCGCAAGCTGCGCGCGATCGTGCGCGACATCCACCGGGCGGCCTTCACCGCCGCCGAACGATACGACAGGGCCGAGGACTACGTCGCCGGAGCGAACATCGCCGGCTTCGAGCGTGTTGCGCACGCCATGCTCGCGCAGGGTGTGATCTGACGGCGATGAGCAGAGACGCCCGCTCCCCCGCGACCGTCTCCACCCTGACCCTGTCGACGTTCGTCGTCGGATCGATGGTGGGTGCGGGCGTGTTCTCGCTGCCGGGCACGTTCTCCGCACAGACCGGAGTCGTGGGCTCTCTCGTGGCCTGGGCTCTCGCGGGAACGGGGATGTTCACGCTCGCCCTGGTCTTCCAGCGACTGGCCGCACGTCGACCCGACCTGGACGCCGGCGTCTACTCGTATGCACGCGCAGGCTTCGGCCGCTACCTGGGCTTCCTCTCGGCGTTCGGGTACTGGGCGAGCGCGTGCGCGGGCAACGTCTTCTACTGGGTCTTCATCATGTCGACCATCGGCGCGGTCGCGCCGCCGCTGGCCGGCGGCGACACGGTGCTCGCCGTCGCCGTCTCTTCGGTCGGGCTGTGGGTGTTCTTCCTGCTCGTGCGGCGCGGCACCCGCGAGGCCGCTGCGGTCAACCGCATCG
Organism: Sphingomonas sp. BLCC-B65; assembly: GCF_028550675.1. Taxonomy (NCBI): domain Bacteria; kingdom Pseudomonadati; phylum Pseudomonadota; class Alphaproteobacteria; order Sphingomonadales; family Sphingomonadaceae; genus Sphingomonas; species Sphingomonas sp. BLCC-B65. The sequence goes on from NZ_JAQQGL010000002.1 coordinate 61,886, forward strand.
TGAGCGTCGCCAAGGTGCTGCCCATCGTCGTGTTCGTCGTGCTGTGCGTGACGGCCTTCGATCCCAAGGTCTTCGCCGCGAACCTGTGGGGACCGAACGATCTGCCGCTGTTCGATCAGGTGCGCGGAACGCTCCTGGTGACGGTGTTCGCCTTCATCGGCGTGGAGGGCGCCAGCGCGTACTCCCGGCACGCGCGCCGCCGGCGCGACATCGGACGCGCGACGGTGCTGGGCTTTCTGAGCGTGCTCGCGATCTTCGCCTCCGTCACCATCGTGTCCTTCGGCATCCTGCCGCGTGAGCGCATCGCCGCCCTCTCCCAGCCGTCGATGGCCGGTGTGCTCGCTGAGGTGGTCGGCCCGTGGGGCGCCGCCTTCGTCGGAATCTCGCTCATCGTCGCGGTACTCGGGGCCTATCTGTCATGGACCCTGATGGCGGCCGAGGTGCTGCTGGTCGCCGCACGGGACGGCGACCTTCCTCCGATCTTCGCGCGCACCAATGCCCACGACGTGCCGGTCGGCGCGTTGACGATGTCGACGCTGCTCGTGCAGGTGCTGCTGCTGGTCGTCCTGCTGTCGGCCGATGCCTTCGACGTCGCCCTCAGCCTCACCAGCGCCTTCGCGCTCATCCCCTACGTGCTCACCGCGGGCTACGGCCTGCGGGTCGCGATCGCCGACGTGCGCGCGGAGGGCGCCCGCCGCGCGGCCGGTCTCGGCGCTCTCGTCGTCGCGATCTGCGCGACCGGTTACACGCTGTTCCTGCTGGCGGCGGCCGGGGGGCAGTATCTGCTGCTGGCGATGCTCGTGCTGGTACCCGGCACGGCGCTGTTCGTCGTCGCGCGACGTCGTCGGGAGCACCGTGTGTTCGCGCCGGCCGAGTGGGTGGTGTTCGCCCTCGCGGTCGCCGCGGCGATCGCGGCGGTCGTGCTGCTGTCCGACGGGGCGATCTCCCTCTGATTCGCGGGGATCGCGCCGGTCAGGCTTCGGCGGCCTCGGTCACCGGCAACGGGTAGAGCTGATCGATGAGCTGGGCGACCCACGCGATCAGATCGGCGTCTGCGACCGGCTCGCCACCGGCGGTGGGCAGCGGCACGATCATCGCCTCGCCGCCGGCGAGCACCTTCGACTTCGGGTAGAGACGCTGCAGCCGCACACGCAGGGAATCGGATGCCGGGGCGGGCACGACGCGCAGGTTGGGCCCCATCGCGACCACATCGGAGAGCCCGGCAGCAGCGGCGCGACGGCGCAGGCGTGCGATGGCGACGAGACCGTCGACCTCGCGCGGCGGCGCACCGTACCGGTCGGTGAGCTCCTCGATGACCAGGTCGATCGGATCGGCCGAGGCGCCGCCCTCTCCCCCACGGGTGCGGGCGTCGGGGGATGCCGCAGCAGAGAGCTTCTGGTAGGCCTCCAGACGCAGCCGCTCGCTGTCGATGTAGCTCTCGGGCAGACGCGCATCGACCGGAAGCTCCAGGCGCAGCTCGGTCGGGCCGTCCACCTCGTCGCCGCGGAAGGTGGCGACCGCTTCGCCGATCATCCGCAGGTAGAGGTCGAAGCCCACGCCGGCGATGTGCCCGGCCTGCTCGGCGCCCAGGAGGTTTCCGGCACCGCGCAGCTCGAGATCCTTCAGGGCGACCTGCATGCCGCTGCCGAGGTCGTTGTTGACGGCAATCGTCTCCAGCCGGTCGGCGGCTGTTTCCGACAGCGGCTTCATCTCGTCGTAGAGGAAGTAGGCGTACGCACGCTCCCGGCCCCGGCCGACGCGCCCGCGCAGCTGGTGGAGCTGGCTGAGGCCGTACTTGTCGGCGCGGTCGATGATGATCGTGTTGGCGTTGGAGATGTCCAGCCCGGTCTCGATGATGGTCGTCGAGACGAGCACGTCGAAACGCCGCTCCCAGAATCCGTCCACGACCTCTTCGAGTGCGTGCTCTCCCATCTGACCGTGGGCGACGGCGATCCGCGCCTCGGGTACCAGCTCGGCGAGCTGGGCGGCGACGCGTTGAATCGACTGCACGCGATTGTGGACGTAGAAGATCTGCCCCTCGCGCAACAGCTCCCGGCGGATCGCCGCGGCGATCTGCTTGTCGCTGCGGGGCCCGACGTACGAGAGGATCGGATGCCGGTCCTCGGGCGGAGTCTGCAGCGTCGACATCTCGCGGATTCCGGTGACGGCCATCTCGAGTGTGCGCGGGATGGGCGTCGCGCTCATCGCGAGGATGTCGACGTTCGTCTTCAGCTTCTTCAGCGCATCCTTGTGCTCGACGCCGAACCGCTGCTCCTCGTCGATGATCATGAGCCCGAGGTCCTTGAAGGCGACCTTCTCGGTGAGGATGCGGTGGGTGCCGATGACCATGTCGACGCTGCCCTCGAGGAGCCCTGCGACGATCTCTCGTGCCTCCTTGTCGGACTGGAACCGCGAGAGCGGACGCACCTTCACCGGAAAGCCCGCGAACCGCTCGGTGAACGTGTCGAGGTGCTGTTTGACCAGCAGTGTCGTGGGGACCAGCATCGCGACCTGCTTGCCGTCCTGGATCGCCTTGAACGCGGCCCGCACGGCGACCTCGGTCTTACCGAAGCCGACATCGCCCGAGAGGAGACGGTCCATCGGGATCGGCCGCTCCATGTCGGCCTTGATCTCCTCGATGGTCTGCAGCTGGTCGGGAGTCTCGGCAAAGGGGAACGCCTCCTCCAGCTCGCGCTGCCACGGGGTGTCGGGACCGAAGGCGTAGCCCTTCGCGGCCATCCGCGCCGAGTAGAGCTTGACCAGCTCGACGGCGATGTCGCGCACGGCCTTGCGTGCCTTGCCCTTGGCCGCCGCCCAGTCGCTGCCGCCCATCTTGGAGAGCGTCGGCGCCTCACCCCCGACGTACTTGCTCAACAGGTCGAGCTGGTCGGTGGGCACGAACAGCTTGTCGCCCGGATGGCCGCGTTTGGTGGGCGCGTACTCGAGCACGAGATACTCGCGCGTGGTCTTGACGGCATGGCGACCGCCGCTGGACACCTCGCGCTGGACGAGCTCGACGAAGCGGCCGATGCCGTGCGTGGAGTGCACGACGATGTCGCCCGCCTTCAGCTGCAACGGGTCCACGACGTTGCGACGCCGTGAGGCGAGCTTCTTGACGACGCGGCTGTCGGCGCCGATCGTCCGACCGTAGAACTCAGCCTCGGTGAGCACGGCCAGCCGGGCCTCGGGCTGCTCGAAGCCGCTCTCCAAGGCTCCGACGACCGCGACGGCGACGCCCGGTTCCGGGGCGTCCTGGAGGCCGTCGACGCTGCGGGCGGCGATGCCGCGTTCGGCGAGCACGTCTCGAGCGCGATCGACGAGTCCCACCCCCGAGGCCGCGATGACGACACGCCACCGCTCGGCGAGCAGCTGCGCGACGTGTGCCGTCGCACCGTCGACGTTGCCCTGGAAGGACGGCACCGCCGAGCCGGGAACACGGACGACATCGCTGCGGGGTGCCGAGGCGAGACCGGCGAGGTCGGCCGCGGCATCCGCCGCACCCGAATCAAAGCCGCTGAGCGTCCACCACACGCCGGAGCGGGCCGATGTCGCGGCCTGCAACTCCGGCAGGGTCAGGAAGTCGCCGGAGCCCAGGTCGACGGGGGTGTCGGCGCCGGCGACGGCGGCGCTCCACGCGGCCTCCAGGAACTCTCGGTTGGTCTCCCCGAGCGTCATGGCGCGGCCGACGGCGCGCTCCGGATCGACGAGAGCGACCGCGGCGCCGGTGGGCAGGTAGTCGATGAGCGGCACCACGGCGTCGGCGAGCGCTGGCAGCAGAGACTCCATGCCCTCCACCGGAATGCCCTCGCTCATCTTCTCGAGCATGGTGCGCAGGCCCGGGAAGCGGTCGCGCAGCGCGGCCGCGCGCTCACGGACCTCAGGGGTCAGCAGCAGCTCACGGCTGGGCAGAAGGGTGATGTCCTTCACCTCTCCGGGCAGGGAGCGCTGATCGGCGACCGAGAACGCGCGGATCTGATCCACCTCGTCGCCGAAGAATTCGACCCGATAGGGATGGTCGGCGGCCGGAGGAAAGACATCGAGGATGCCGCCGCGCACGGCGAACTCTCCGCGTCGCGACACCATGTCGACCCGGTGGTAGGCGAGCTCCACGAGTCGTCGCGTGACGGCGTCCAGATCGTGGCCGCGCCCGCCCACGGACAGGGCGATGACGCCGGCGTCGGTGAGCCCGGCCGCGATGGGCTGAAGCGCGCTGCGCACCGAAGCGGTCACGACGAGGGGGCGTCGCCCGTCCCAGCTTGCGACCGTGCGCAGCAGATCCAGGCGGCGTCCGACCGTTTCTGGCGACGGGCTCAGGCGTTCGTGCGGAAGGGTCTCCCAGGCGGGAAAGTGCCGCACCTCGGCATCCGGGATGACGTCGGACAATGCCGCACCCAACGCCTCAGCGCGGCGGCCCGTGGGAGCCACGGCCAGCAGGACACCCGGCAGACCTGCCGCGCGCCGACGATCCAGCAGCGCGGCCAGCAGCGGCGCGTCCAGCCCGGGGATCATCGAGAAATCGGCGTCGGAGAGGGCCGACTCGACGGATTCGCGGATCACATCCGCCTGAAGAAGGGCGTGAACGATCCCGGAAACTGTCACCGAAAGAGTCTATGGCTCCCCGCCGACACCCGCTCCGCCGAGCGCGATCGTGTGAGCGCGGCGCCCCGACATCGCTCCTGATCTCAGCGGTGTTGTCCCTAGGATGAGCAGGTGAGCGAGAACCCGCAGCACGCCCCCGTACCGCCCGCCGTGACGCGAGCTCCGGGACCCGGCGGACCCGCATGGCCGACCGGCGGCTACGTCCAGTCCGTGCCGGGTGCTCCCCCGGTCTACCTGCCGCCATCGGTGACGCCGCCCGCGCCGACCACCTCGAAGGCGCTTGGTACGATCGCCGTGATCGTCGCGATCTGCGCCGTCGCGTTCTCCTCGGTGCTCAGCGCCACCACGAGCTTCGCCGCCGCGTCGGGAGCCGTCGCCCACGCAGGTCTGACCTCGACCAGGCCGCTGGAGCATCTCTCCGACGACCAGACCCTCGCCCTGCTGAGTCCCGTGCGCGGGCTCGTGCTGTGGGCCGAGATCGGATTCTGGAGCGGAACCGTCCTCGGCGTCTGGGCTCTGATCCAGGGGATCGTCGCCATCGCGAGCCGGCGGGGACGCGGGCAGGGCATCGGCGCCGTGATCGTCGCGGCGGCGGGCCCCATCGTCTATGCCGTCGCGGTCACGCTCGCCGTCCTTGCCGGCGTCGTCGCCGCGATCCCCACCTACTCCTGACGCTCCCCGACCACCGAACGCCTCCCGACGAAGCCGCTCGCAGGCTCAGGCGCGCGGCGCGTGATGCTTCTGCTGGGCGGCGAGCAGTCCCTCCCCGACGAGCAGCTCGACCGCGTCGGCAGCCTCCGACACCAGCACCGGCAACGCGGCGCGCTCGGCCGAAGAGAACGGATCGAGCACCCAGTCCGCCGGATCCTGGCGGCCGGGAGGACGACCGATACCGACCCGCACGCGCGGGAAGTCGGGGGTACCCAGTGCTTTGGCGACATCGCGGATGCCGTTGTGGCCGCCGTGTCCACCGCCGGTCTTGAGCTTGATGGTGTCGAACGGGATGTCGAGCTCGTCGTGGACGAGCACGACGCGGTCGGCGGGAACGTCATAGAAGCGCGCGAGCTGCGAAACCGGCCCGCCCGACACGTTCATGTACGAATTGGGGGTGGCGAGCACGAGCTTCGCCCCACCCGGACGCAGCCAGCTCTCCGCGACGCGCGCGTTCGCCTTGTGCGCACGCAGCGTCTCGCCCCGCCGAGAGGCGAGCTCGGCGATCACCATCTGCCCCACGTTGTGACGGGTGCTCTCGTAGCGGACGCCGGGGTTTCCCAGCCCCACCACCAGCCATGTCTCGGCCATGCTCATGTCCTCACCGGTCGATCCACGACGAAGCCCGCCCCACCAGTATCGGCGGCGACGGGCTTCGTTCATGATGCGTCGATTACTCGGCAGCCTCGTCCGACTGCTCCTCGGCGACGGCCTCGTCGGCCGCCTCGATCTCGTCGACCTCGGCGATCGTCGCCGCCGGCACCGAGATCGCCACGATGAGCGTCTCGGCGTCGGTGACCAGCGCGGCGCCGCGCGGGAGCTTCAGGTCGGCCGCGGTGATGTGCGTGCCGTCCTCGAGGCCCTCGACGTCGACCTCGACGTTCTCGGGGATGTGCGTGGCCTCGACCTCGAGCGACACGGTCGCGTTGTCGAGGTTGGCGATGGTGCCCGCGAAGGGCTCGCCGACGACGACGACGGGAACGTCGACCTGGACCTTCTCACCCTTCTTCACGACGAGGAGGTCGATGTGCTCGATGATCTGGCGCACCGGGTCCTTCTGGACGTCCTTCACGAGGGTGAGCTGCTGCGCACCGGAGATCTCGAGCTCGAGGACGGCGTTGGCACGACGCACGAGCAGCGCGACCTGGTGGCCGGGCAGCGCGACGTGCACCGGGTCGGTGCCGTGGCCGTAGATGACGGCGGGGATCTTGCCTGCGGCGCGCAGACGGCGGGCGAAGCCCTTACCGAAGTTCTCGCGAACCTCGGCGATGACCTTGGTGTCGGTCTCGGTCGACATGATGATTCTCCTTGCGGGCTTCTCGCCCTGGTCTGGGTCTGGGTCTCGACTCGAACGTGGTCACGTGAGGAGAGCCCGCCCGGACTGTCCGTCCGCGCCGCGTGGGCCCGCATCACCGCGTCGATCACGGATGCCGATACGCGAACACACGGCATCCCTCGCCGAGGGAGGACTCCACTCTACCAGCGACGCCGCTACGATGGAGACGGTGCCCGCACGGGTGCCCTCGCGCGGCCGAGGCCGCGCCCACCCGTCTCTCACTCCGGAGGAACCCATGGACTACGGCTGGATGTCGCACGCACTCCTGTGGATCATCGGACTGATGTCGGTGGGAGCGACCGTCGCCGTCGTCGGGGCGCTGTTCACCCTCGGCCGCTCGGGCTACCGCAAGGACTGATCGGCGTCGGCGTCCGCGGGTGTCGCGGATGTCAGCGCGCCGTGAGCAGATCGGCGACCCGATCGACGACGATCTGCAGATCGGCCCCCGCGGCCACGCGGAATCCCGCCTCGTCCTGCGTGAGCGGCTCGCCGACACTCTCGCGGCCGACCAGCTCGACGAAGACGACGTCGCGCACGCGCGCACGGACGGCATCACGCGCCGCGCGCGTGAGCGGTCCCGTGGTCACCACGACGGCCGCCGCCTCCACGAGAACGAGGCGCAGCGCGTCCAACCAGATCTCGGCATCGGACGCTGCGGGCGTCGTCTCAGCGCGGCGGCGACGCCGGCGGGCGGGCGGGCGCAACTCGTCGCCGTCGATGTAGCGGGCGCGCAGTCGCGCGGCGAGCGCCGCTCCGGTGAGCTCGACCGCGGCATCCGACGACCCCATCAACACGACCCGCGCCATCTTCACCTCCGCTGCCGCGGGGATCGGCCACTGCGCCCCGCGATGCGAGCGTACCCCTCCTTCTCGTCGCCGCCCGTCTGCCTATCGGCGCTCGGCCTGATCCAGAGCGGCGCGCGCGCGGGCGGCGACCTCGATGATGCCCCCGATGTTCTCGACGGCGACCCCGTCCTCGTCGGCACCGAGATGCTCGAGCGTCGCCAACTGCGACTCCAAGAGGGCGACCGGCATGAAATGCTGGCGCGAACGCATCCGACGGTCGAGCTCGGCACGCGAGACGACGAGTTCGACGAACCGCGTGTCGGGTGCGGCCTCGCGGATGCGATCGCGATAGCGACGGGCGAGAGCGGAACAGGCCATGACCAGCCCCGGTGAAGACGCCAGGCGCCGTCCGACGACGTCGAGCCAGGGCCGTCGGTCGTCATCGTCCAGCGGCACGCCCGACTCCATCTTGGCGACGTTCTGCACGGGGTGCAGGTCGTCGGCATCCACGAAGTCGACGCCGAAGTCGACGGCGAGCGCGGCCCCGACGGCGGTCTTGCCCGAGCCACTCGGGCCCATCACGACGATGCGCGGCGCACGGGAGGGCATGCTCACTGCCCCGCCTCTCGCGCGGACGCCATGGCCACGATCACCTTGGCGCTGGATGCCGAGTCACGAGCGGTCTCGAACGCCGTGACGGCGTCGGCGGGCGCGAACTCGTGGGTGATGACGCTCTCCACCGCGGGCTGCGCGTCCAGGAGAGCGATCGCCTCCTCCATCTCGTCGAGGAAGCGGAAGGCGCCGGTGAGCGTCGCCTCCTTGGCGACCAAGGGGGCGAGGTTGATCGGACGGGGCTCGTTCGGCAGCATGCCGATCTGCACGACGACGCCGCGCCGACGCACCGCGGAGACGGCGGTGCTGACGGCGGCCGCCGCGCCCGAGCACTCCAGCACCACGTCGTAGGCCTCGCCGGGCACCTCATCGCTTCCCGCGCGCCACGTGCGATCGGCGCCGAGCGCAGCCGCACGCTCCAACGCCTCGGGCAGCAGATCGCTGACGTCGACGACCGCAGCGCCGCGGGCCTGCGCGGCGACGACGGCGAGAAGCCCGATCGGACCGGCGCCGCACACCAGCACCCGCGCGCCGTCGACACTCCCGGCGCGACCGACGCCATGCAGGGCCACGGCCAGCGGCTCCGCCAGCGTCGCACGCCGCACCGACAGGGACTCGGGCAGTACCCGCACCATCGCCGCGTCGACGACGAGGCGATCTGCCATCGCCCCCTGCGTATGCGGCGTCGTCGAGGCGCTGCCGAGGTACGAACCCCCGGGCCACAGGTGCGGCGCCTCAGCGATGGCGGGCACGCAGCTCCCGAAGCGCGCCGGGTGCACCGTGACGGGCGTGCCCGGCGCCCAGGTGCCGGAGGGATCGTCGTCGATCCAGCCGGCGAGTTCGTGCCCCGGGATGAGAGGCTCGGTGACCACGAACGCCCCGTTCGCGCCGTCGAAGTAGTAGTGCAGGTCAGAGCCGCAGATGCCGACGTAGCCGACTCGCAGCCGTACCTGCCCGGGGGCGCACGGCGGCACGCCGAGCTCCTCGACCGCCACGTCCTGGCGTCCTCTGATCACGACCGCATCCATGGTTGCTCCTCTCGATCACACGACCGCGGTCATGCCGCCGTCGACGAACAGGTTCTGTCCGCTCACGAAGTCGCTCGCCGCCGAGGCGAGGAAGGTCAGGGGGCCGCGCAGCTCCTCGACCCGCCCCCACCGACCAGCCGGGGTGCGCTGGACGACCCAGGCGGTGAAGTCCTCGTCGGCGACGAGGGCAGCGTTCATCTCGGTGGCGAAGTAGCCGGGCGAGAGCGTGTTCACCTGGATGCCGTGGCGCGCCAGATCGGCAGCCATGCCGCGCGACAGCTGCGCGATGCCGCCCTTGCTCGCCGAGTAGGGGGCGATCGTCTGCCGCGCGAGCGCGGACTGCACCGACGCGATGTTGATGATCTTCCCCGAGCCGCGCGCGATCATCCCCGGCACGACGAAGCGCGACACGTAGAACGCGCTGGACAGGTTGGTGGCGATCACCTGGTCCCAGTCCGCGACCGAGAAATCGGCGAACGGCGCTCGACGCTGGATTCCGGCGTTGTTGACGAGGATGTCGGGAACGCCCACGCGCGCGACGAGCTCGGCGATCGCGGCCTCGACGGCCGCGGCATCCGTCACATCGAAGACGACGGTCTCGACGCGCGCGCCCGTCCGATCGGCCAGCAGGGCGGCGCTGTCGGCCACACCCTCGCGGCTGCGCCCATGGACGATCACGCGCGCGCCCGCATCGACCAGGCCCGCCGCCAGGCTCTGTCCGAGCCCCCGCGAAGATCCGGTGACGAGGGCGGTACGCCCGCTGAGGTCGAACAGATCAGACAAGGGACACCGCCCCGAAGATGATGAGCACGAAGGCGAAGCCGACGACCGACTCGAGGGCCTGCTGAACCGTCCATGTCTTCAGCGTGGTCTTCACGTCCATGCCCATGAGGCGACCGACCAGCCAGAAGCCGGAGTCGTTGACATGCCCGGCGAACACGGAGCCGGCGGCGGTGGCGAGAACGACGCACGCCACCTGCAGGGGGCTGAAGCCGGCTGCGAGCACCGCGGGCGAGACCAGGCCCGCCGCCGTGACCAGGGCCACCGTGGCCGAGCCCTGTGCGACGCGCAGGACGACCGCGATGAGGTAGGCGGCGAAGATCACCGGAATGCCGATCGAGGACAGCGAGTCCGAGAGCGCCGAGCCGATGCCCGACGCCCGCAGCACGCCGCCGAACATGCCACCGGCGCCCGTGATGAGCACGACGGAGCAGATCGGCCCGAGGGCGGAGTCGACGATCTTCTCCAGCGCCGTGCCGTGCACGCCGCGGCGGGTGCCCAGCACGAACAGGGCGACGAGCACGGAGATGAGCAGGGCGATCTGACTGGTGCCGATCAGGCGCAGCGCCTGCACCCAGACGAGCGCGCCGTCCACGGCCCCGGCGGACACGAGCGCGGACATGCCCGTGTTGAGCAGGATCAGCACGAGCGGGATCGCGAGCACCCCGATGACGGTGCCGGCCTTCGGCGGGTTAGTGGGCTCGACGTCGCGGCCGCCGAAGAGGTCGACGATCGCAAGCGGGATGCGCTTGTCGGTGAACTTCGCCCACAGGTAGCCGGTGAGGTACCACGTCGGCAGCGCGACGACGATACCGATGAGGAGGACGAGCCCGAGATTGGCCCCGTACGTCTCGCTGGCCGTGATGGGGCCGGGGTGCGGCGGCACGAAGACGTGCATGACCGAGAACGCGGCGCCGGCACTGATGCCGTACAGGAGCATGTGCTTGCCGCCGATGCGTCGTCCGACGGCGAAGATCACCGGGAGCATCACGATGAGTCCCGCGTCGAAGAACATCGGGAATCCCATGATGAGCGAGGCCACACCGAGTGCGAACGCGGCCCGCTTCTCACCGAAGACGGACACCATCTTCTCCGCGAGCACGCGTGCACCGCCGGAGGTCTCCACCAGCGCTCCCAGCATCGCGCCCAATCCGACCAGAAGGGCGACGGCGCCGACAGTGCCGCTGAAGCTGTCGATGAGGACCTTGCCGACTCCGTCGATCGGGATGCCGGTCGCCAGTGCCGTGAGGAGCGAAACGAGCACGAGCACGAGGAACGCGTGCATGCGCGCCCAGATGATGAGGATGAGGATGAGCGCGATGGCGCCTGCTGCGATGAGCAGCAGCGGGACGGCGCCGAGCGTCTGCGTCCAATCTTGCATGGGGGCTTCTCCGATGAATCGTCCATGCGCCGGGGTCGTTCCCGGCGGCGGGACCACCGTTTCACAAAAGTACTACTTATTGCAAGCGAATCGTCGTACTTTTTTCCCTTGCCTCGGGTCACCGGACGCCATGTCCCGGTAGCGTGTCCCCTGACAGAAGGACACCGATGCCCACCACCGCCTCGACCGCGTCGCACGCGCATATCGTGGAGACCCTCGGCCGACGCATCGCCGGCGGCGCGCTCGCCCCCGGGTCGGGAATGACCGTCGCCGATCTCGAGGAGGAGTTCTCCGCCTCCCGTACCGTCGTCCGCGAAGCCGTCCGCGTGCTCGAGGCGCACGGGCTGCTGCGTTCCCGGCGCCGCGTGGGACTCGTGGTGCGCCCGCGGGAGGAATGGGACAGCCTCGACGCCACCGTCATCGAGTGGACTCTGGACGGCCCCCGGCGCAACGACGTCCTTCGAGAGCTCACCGAGCTGCGGGCCGCCGTGGAGCCGATCGCCGCCCGTCTCGCGGCCGAGCGCGCCGACGACGCCCAACGTGAGCACCTCCTCGCGCACGCGACCCGCCTCAACGAGCTCGGCGCGCAGGGGCTCGGCGACACCGAGGAGTATCTCGAAGCCGACATCGCCTATCACTCGCTTCTTCTGCGCGCCGGCGGCAATCCGCTGTTCGGCAAGCTCAGCGAACCGATCGCCGAGATCCTGCGGGGCCGAGCGGTGCGCGGCCTTACGCCGAGCCTGCCGCGGGTGGGCACGCTGGAAGCGCACGTGGCCACCGCGCAGGCGATCGTCCGCCGCGATGGAGCGAGCGCCGAGGCGTCCGCGCGCGAGCACCTCCGACTCGTGTCCGGCGAGGTCGCCCACGCGTGAGGCACGGACGAGCCCGCTCACGAGGTCGGCGTGGTCAGCCGCACACCGCCGACGATCACGTCGATGCGGTGGCCCGGCTGGACCGCAGCGGCACTGAACGGCGCTCCCGTCATCACCACGTCACCGGGCCCGAGCGGCGTCCATGACGCGACGTAGGCGAGACAGTCGCGGATCGATACCGGCAGCGCCGCGGCATCCGTCTGCGCCACCACCGCACCGTCGATCTCGAGGACCAGCGCGACGCGATCGATGTCCGCGGCCGTGTCGATCCACGGCCCGAGGGGCGTGTATCCCGCCCCCGACTTCGATTCGAAGTTGCGGACGTCGATGACGGTGCGATCGGGGCTGGAGAGATCGTTGACGGCGGTCACGCCCCGCACGAACCGCTCGGCCGTCGCCGCCGTCAGCTCCGTGCAGTCCCGGCCGATCACGACGGCGATCTCGCCCTCGGCGACGCTCTGCCCGGCATCGCGTCGCAGCCGCACGGTGCGCCCGGACGGAACGATCGTGCGCGGGCTCTTCAACCAGGCCTGGACGGGAGCCGGATGACGCGGCCCGTTCTGCGCGATCCCGACGAGGACGACAGGTGCCGCGGGGGCGATCAGCTCGGCGTCGGCACGCGGCCCGGCGATGTCGTGCCCACCGCACGCGATGTCATCGCCGTCATCGGGCACCCAGATCGGCACCGGGCCGTCGGGGCTCCACCGCACGTCCACAGCCCTCCCGTCGACGAGCGCCCGCCCGATCAGCACGACGGCCCTCCGCCGTCGTCGGCGCGCATCACCAGCGCACCGTCCGGATAGTCACCGTGGTCGACGACACGCCCTCGCCGGCCTCGTCGCGCGACACCTTCACCGCGTCGTCGGTGCGTGTGAGGTCGCGCCGGAGGGTCTCGGGCACGAGGAACGTCGCGGCCGTGGTGATCAGGGCAAGGGTCGCCATGTAGATACCCAGCAGCACCCAGTTGCCGCCGCTCACCGCGATCAGATACGCGCCCAGCACACCGGCAAGTCCGCCGGCGAGCACTGCCGACAGCTCACGAGCCATGGCCACCCCGAGGTAGCGGTGCCGGTTGCCGAACATCTCCGGCAGCAGGGCGCACTGCGGACCGAGCATGACGTTGACTCCGAATCCGATGCCGATCGCGATGACCGCGATCGCGATCGCATGGTTGCCGAGTGTCAGCAGCCACCACGCGGGGAACGAGTACACCAGCAGGAACAGCGCGCCCATCCGGTAGACCGTGCGACGCCCCCAGTGATCCGACAGGGCACCGGACAGCGGCACCGTGAAGATGCCCAGCAGCGAGCCGAGAGTGACGCCCCACGTGAGCAGGCTCTTGTCGGCGCCGGATCCCGCAACGGCGACGAAGAAGGTCAGCGCGAGCGTGTTCAGCATGTAAGAGCCGCCGTTCTCGGCCATGCGCAGACCGATGCCGACGATGACACCCGGCAGTCCATGACCGAAGATCTCGCGAACCGGTCGATCACTGATCTGCTCGTGCTTCTCGAGTTCCACGAACGTCGGCGTCTCGCGCAGGCGCATGCGGATGAACAGCGCGACCAGGATGAGGGCGAACGAGCACAGGAACGGCACCCGCCAGCCCCACGAGAGCAGCTGATCCTCCGGCAGGAGCGTGATCAGGCTGAAGACCACCGCGGCCAGGAGCGTACCCGCCTGGATGCCGATGAAGGGCAGCGCGGAGAAGAAGCCGCGTCGCCGCACGGGGGCGTACTCCGCCATCAGCACGGTGGCACCGGCCTGCTCGGCTCCGGCGCCGAAGCCCTGCAGCAGGCGCATGAGCACCAGCAGCGCCGGCGCCCACAGCCCGATCTGCGCGTACGTGGGCAGCAGCCCAATCGCGGTGGAGGCGCCTCCCATGAGCAGGATGGTGATGACGAGCACCCACTTGCGCCCGAGACGGTCACCGAGAACGCCGAAGAACAGGCCACCGAAGGGACGGGCCACGAATCCGACGCCGAACGTGGCGAAGGCGGCGACCGTGGCCATGGCCGGATCGTCCTGGGAGAAGAACAGCACGTTGAAGATGAGCGCGGTGGACAGTCCGTACAGCGCGAAATCGAAGTACTCCAAGGCACTGCCGATGCTGGAGGCGAGGGTTGCCCGACGCAGGTTCGCGGCGTATTCGGGGTCGTCCGAGGTGGTGTCCACCGGGGGTCGAAGGTCTGTCACTGCCATCTCCTTTGATCGGCACGGCACGGCCGCGTGTGCGATCAGAGTATCAACCCAGTGGACGATGTTCAATATGTTGGATTCATGCGCCGGCGCGCGAGGGCCTGACCCACGCCGCTGCGGCGCTCAGTCGCGGCGGGCGGCCGCACTGAAAGGGTTCGTGAGCTGTCGCGCGGCCTCGTTGAGTGCCGCCGCCACGGCCGCGATCCGCCGCTGGTCGGCTTCGGCCGCGGGCAGCCCCACACCCAGGGCCAGCTGCGGATCGCCGGGCGCCCAGCCCTCCAAGGGCACGGCCACCCCGACGATTCCGGGCAGCGACTCCTCGGCATCCAGAGCCCAGCCGCGCTCGCGCACGTCGGCCAGACGCCGCAGCAGCCCCGTGAGATCGCGCGCCGCCGCATCGGCGACCGACGGGAAGACGGCATCAGCGCCCACGAGTTCGGTCACCTCGGCATCCGAGAGCGTGGACAGCATCGCCCGCCCGGTCGCACTCAACGCCGCCGGAAGGCGGGAGCCGAGCGGCGTGCCGATGCGCACCGCACGCGACCCCTCGTGCCGGGCGATGTAGAGCGCATCGGCCCCGTCGAGGATCGCGACCTGCACGAGCTCGCCCGCGAGGATCGGCGACGCATCGCACACGCCGTAGAACTCGCGCACCTGGTTGAACTGCGCGGCGAAGGCTCCCCCGAGCTCTGCCGTGCGCAGGCCGAGGCGATACCCCTGCGCACCCCGCTCGATCATGCGGGCCGCTTCCAGCGCCAGGCACAGGTTCGCGGTCGAGGACTTGGCAAGACCCAGCGCCGCCGCGATCTCGGTCAGCGTGAGCGGCCGCCTCGCCTCCGCGAGGAGTTCGAGTAGCCGGATGCCGCGAGTGACGGCGGGAGCGGGGTCGCGTGTGGCACGGTCGTCGAGGTCGTCGGTCATGATCCTCCTTCACGACGCACGCCGCCGTGCGCCGATGTCAGTAGAACTCGACCGTATCGACAACAGCGTGCAACGCGGCGCCATCGAGCAGTCGCGTCGCGTCGGCGGCGAACCGCCGCGCGATCCGCTCTTCCTCCCGACTGTCCAGGGCCGCCGTGTGCGGACTCACCAGGACGCGGGGATGCGACCACAGCGGCGAGTCCTGCGCGAGCGGCTCCACCTCGAAGACATCCAGCGCGGCGAAGGAGACGGTGCCGTCGTCGAGAGCCCGCAGCAGTGCCGCCTCGTCGATGACGCTGCCGCGTCCGACGCTGGCGAGGATCAGGCCCGGACGCGCCCTCGACAGCAGGGCCGCGCCGATGAGATGGTGCGTCTGCGTCGTGCCCGGCAGCGTCACCACGACCGCATCCACCTCGGCGATCACCGACGGCAGCTCCTCGAGAGGCACGAGGCGGTCCACGGCCTCGACCGGTTCCCCCGAACGCGTCGTGCCCCACACCGTCGCGCCGAGAGCGGCGAAGCGCCGCGCACAGGCCGACCCGATGCCGCCGAGCCCGACGATGAGCACGGTCATCTCGTCGAGCTGGCGCATCTGCCACCGCAGGGGCCACGTGCGCGAGTCCTGGTCGGCGCGCAGCCGCGGCAGGTCTTTCGCTCCGGCGAGCACGCCGAACACCGCGAACTCGGCGAGCGCTCCCCCGTGCACGCCCGCGGTCGTCGAGAAGACGACGCGCTGGAGCGCCTCGGGCGCAAGACCCGCCTCCCGCACCTGTGCGCCGCCTCCGGCTGCCGTGGTCATGACCCACCGCAGCCGCGGATTGGCCGCCACCGTGCGCGCGAGCGCCGCCGGGTCGACATCCGGAATGCCGAAGAGGGCGTCTGCCGAGTCGACGAGCTCCTCGAAGCGGCGCTGCTCGGCGGGAGTACGCCGAAAAGCGGGGTCGCCCGACCAGTCGGCCGGGCCGCGCATCGGAGGAAGGAGGTCGGGCTCCCGGACCATCTCGACGCGCGGTTCGAGCCGCTCGATCAGCCGACACAGCTCCTCCCGCAGCGGTACGGCGGCGACGGCGCGCAGCGAGCGGACGGCGTGATCCGACATTCGTTTCCCTCCATCGGGTGGATGTGATCCGCGACTACTCTACCGCAAGTCCACATTAATGAACGCTGTTCATCAGGTTGAATCCTGTTTAGAGTGTCGTCATGACATCGTCTCTTGCGGCCGAGGACGTCCGCCTCGGAATGATCGGCACAGGTGCCATGGGCACGCCGATGGCTCGCCATCTCATCCGCGCCCGCGGGCGTCTCGCGATCTGGTCACGGTCGCCGCGGCCCGATCTCGTCGAGCTCGGCGCGAGTCCCGTGGACACACCCGGCGAACTGGCCGCGCACAGCGACGCCGTACTCGTCATGCTCCCCGACCTGCCGGACCTGGAGAAGATCCTCGACGGCGATGACGGCCTGCTCGCCGGCGCCGAGGACCTGCTGCTGCTGATCGGGTCGACCTCTTCGCCCACGGGCGTGCGCACGATCGCCGAACGGCTCGACCGGCAGAGCGGGGGTCGTGTGCGCGTCGTGGACTGCCCGGTCTCGGGGGGCGTCGACGGGGCGAGCGCGGGGACGCTGTCGATCATGCTCGGCGGAGCGGATGCCGACGCCGCGCTGGCCGCGCGCATCCTCTCCCCCTGCGGCACTCCCGTCCACCTCGGCCCGCTCGGTGCCGGAGAGGTGGCGAAGGCCTGCAATCAGCTCGTCGTGGCCGCGACCATCGTCGCCCTCGGCGAGGCCACCGAACTGGCCGCACGCTCGGGGCTCGACCTCGACGCCCTGTGGTCGCTGCTGGCGGGCGGATATGCGGGCTCGAACCTGCTGCGCAGCCGCAAGGACCGCCTCGTCTTCGGCGACGACAGCCCGTCGGGCGCCGCCGCCTACATGGTGAAGGATCTGGGCTTCGCCGCCGACGTCGCGGCATCCACACACACCACGACCGCCCTGTTGCCCGCGTTGCGCGCGGTCTTCGACGAGATCATGACTGCGGGACTCGGCGAGCGTGACATCTCGGTCACGCGGCGACTGACGGCGCAGCGTCATCCGACGCCCGCCGCACCCGGGGCGGACTACGCTGAGAACGGAATCCCCGACCGACCCTGAGGAGTTCGACGTGCCCGAACAGACCGCTGCCGAGACCACCACGCCCGTGTCGCCCACGGCCAACATCGGAGTCGTCGGACTCGCGGTGATGGGCTCGAACCTGGCCCGCAATCTGGCGTCGCGCGAGGGCAACACCGTCGCGGTGTACAACCGTTCGCGCTCGAAGACCGACGAGCTCGTCGCGGAGCACCCCGAGGCCGGCTTCGTTCCCGCCTTCTCCTACGAGGAGTTCGCCGCCAGCCTGCAGAAGCCGCGCACGGCACTCATCATGGTCAAGGCGGGCGGCCCCACCGACGCCGTCATCGATGAGCTGATGAACGTCTTCGAGCCCGGCGACATCATCATCGACGGCGGAAACGCGCTGTTCACGGACACCATCCGTCGAGAGAAGGCCGTGCGAGAGCGCGGCTTCAATTTCGTGGGCATGGGTGTCTCCGGCGGTGAGGAGGGCGCGCTCCTCGGCCCGTCGCTCATGCCCGGCGGCCCCGACGAGGCCTGGGTCACGCTCGGTCCCATCCTGCGCTCGATCGCAGCGGTCGCCGAAGGCGAGCCCTGCGTCACCCACATCGGACACGACGGTGCCGGCCACTTCGTGAAGATGGTGCACAACGGCATCGAGTACGCCGACATGCAGCTGATCGCGGAGGCCTACGACCTCATCCGTCGCGCCACGGGAAAGTCGCCCGCCGAGATCGCCGATGTCTTCGCCGAGTGGAACACGGGCGAGCTGGAGAGCTACCTGATCGAGATCACCGCCGAGGTGCTGCGCCAGGTCGACGCCGAGACCGGCGCGCCGCTGGTCGATGTCATCCTCGACCAGGCCGGCGCGAAGGGCACCGGCGGGTGGACCGTGCAGACCGCGATCGACCTGGGAGTTCCCGTCTCGGGCATCGCCGAGGCCGTGTTCGCGCGATCGCTGTCGAGCCACCCCGAGCAGCGTTCCATCTCCGGCGCACTGCCCGGTCCTGACGACTCGACCGGCGAGCACCTCACCGGCGCCGAGGCGGACGCCTTCATCGAGCAGGTGCGGCTGGCCCTCTACGCGTCGAAGATCGTCGCGTACTCGCAGGGATTCGACGAGATCCGCGCCGGCGCCGCGCACTACGACTGGTCGATCGACCTCGGCGCGGTCAGCAAGATCTGGCGCGCCGGCTGCATCATCCGCGCCCAGTTCCTCAACCGGATCGCCGACGCGTACGAAGCCGAGCCGGACCTTGCCGTTCTGCTGACGGCGCCGTACTTCGTCGACGCGCTGACGCGCGCACAGGACGCGTGGCGCAACATCGTCGCGCTGGCTGCCGCCGCCGGCATCCCCGCTCCCGCCTTCTCGTCGTCGCTGGCGTACTACGACGGACTGCGCGCGCGGCGCCTGCCCGCCGCCCTGATCCAGGGCCAGCGCGACTTCTTCGGTGCGCACACCTACAAGCGCATCGACAAGGACGGCACCTTCCACACGCTGTGGTCGGGCGACCGCACCGAGGTCGAGGCCGAAGACACCCACTGACCGCCCGCGGCGCGGCTGAGCAGGGGCGTTTCGACGCGCTCTGCTCAGCCGCGAGTCGAAAGGCCTAGATCCAGTCCTTCTTCTTGAAGACCAGATACAGCCCCGTGCTGACGGCCGCCATGAGCGCGATGGCGAAGGGATACCCCCACGGCCATGACAGTTCGGGCATGTCGTGGAAGTTCATACCGTAGATGCCCGCGACGAGCGTCGGCGCGAAGCCGATGGCGGCCCAGGACGAGATCTTCTTGACCTGATCGTTCTGCTCGATGCTCGTGCGCGTCATCTCGCTCATCTGGTCGTTGCGTCGCTGGTCGACGATCGTCGCGTGGATCGTCAGCGCATTGTCGAGGGTTTCGCGAAACGCCGCCACTCGCGCATCGATGTAGCGGGCGCGATCGGCGATCTCCCGATATCCGGGGGCCTCACCACTCGGCATCCGGGTACTCACGTAGTGCTCCAGGCGGTCCATCATCGTCGGCAGCGGAGCCGTCGCATGGCGCAGGTCGATGACTTCGCGCTGCAGCGCGAAGATGCGACGGGAGACGCCCTCGTCTTCAGCGAAGAGCTGCTCCTCGATCTCGTCGATGTCGTGCTCGATCTCGTCCATGACGGCCCGGTACGCCCGCGTGACGTACTCGAAGGTTCCCCAGAGCACGCCCAGGGGCCCGCGCGCGGCGATGTCGGGATGCTCGTCGAGCAGCGTTCGCAGGCGATCGATGTCGACCGCGCCGTCGCCGGAGATGGCGACGAAGAAGTCGGGGCCGACGAAGAGGTCGACTTCGCGGCACTGCACCGTCTCGGTCGGCTCGTCGTACTGGGAGGGCTGGACGACCACGAACAGGTGGTCGCCGAAGCGCTCGAGCTTCGAACGCTGATGGGTGCGCAGCGCCGTCGCGACGCCGAGCCGCTCCAGCTGGAGCACCTCGGCGAGCGCGCTCACCTCCTCGTCGCTCGGGGAGGTCAGCCCGACCCAGAGCATTCCGCCCCGCCGACGCGCCTCGGCGAGCGCGTCGGCCGGTGCCGCGTCGGTGGGGTGGGCGATGCCGCCGTCGTAGACGACGCACTGGGGCTGAGCCATGAGAGCAACCCTAGGCCCGCCGGGCGGCCCCGCTCCTCACCGCTCTCATGCCGTGATGTCGGTGACGGCGCCCTTGTCGAGCCGCAGCCGGCGACGGGCGCGGCGCGCGACGGCCGAGTCATGGGTGACGACGACGAGGGTCAGCCCCTCGGCGGAGAGACGTTCGAGCACCACGAGGATCTCGTCGCGCATCGACTCATCCAGATTCCCCGTCGGCTCATCCGCCAGCAGCACGCGCGGGCGCTTGGCGATGGCCCGCGCGATCGCCACCCGCTGCTGCTGCCCGCCGGAGAGCTCCCCCGGACGGTGGCTGCCGCGATCGGAGAGGCCGACGTGCGCGAGCGCCTCCTCGACACGGGTGTGACGGTCGGCACCGTCCAGACGCAGCGGTTCCAACCCCATGGCGACGTTCTCCGCCGCGGTGAGCGTGGGAATGAGATTGAAGGCCTGGAACACGAAGCCGATCTCGTGCGCGCGCACCTTCTGCAGGTCCGTCGCGGATGCCGCCGCGAGGTCGGTGTCGCCGAGCAGCACCGTTCCGCTGGTCGGGACGTCGAGCGCGCCGAGCATCTGAAGCAGGGTCGACTTGCCCCCACCCGTGGGACCCTGGATCGTCGCGAACTCTCCTGCCTCGATCTGCAGGTCGACCCCCGTCAAGGCCTTCACCTCCCTGCCCTTCTGACGGTAGGTCTTCGTCACGGACGTCAAGCGATAGGCCGCTCCCGCCGCGGTCGGCGCAGGGGTAGCGATGGTGTCATCGATCACGGTCATGTCGGTCATTCCTTCGAGATGGTGGATGTCGGTGGGGGCGGCCGGGGTGCTCACGAGACCGCCCGTAGTGCTTCTGCGGGGCTGAGACGGGCGGCACGCCAGCCACCGAACACGCCGGCGATCAGTCCGCCGAGGACGGCGAGCACGAGAGCGAGCCCGACGATCCAGAGCGACAGCGGCGCGTGCAGGGCGATCTCGGTTGTCGTCTGCGCCAGCTGACCGCCGAACCCGCTTCCCCCGCCGCGACCACCCTCGCCCGGACCTCGGCCGGCGGTCGCGCCCGCGGAGGCCGACACAGTGGGGGCGATGATGTTGATGATCAGCGCGCCGATGAGGCCGAGCGCCACGCCGATGACACCGCCGATGAGGGCCTGGACCACGGACTCCCCCGCCACCTGGCCGACCACACGCGCGTTGGACCACCCGATGGCCTTCAGCGTGCCTAGCTCACGGGTGCGTCGGGAGATACCCGAGATCGTGAACAGGACCGCGAGAGCGACGGCCACCACGAGGACGATGATCGACAGCCACGTGCCCAGGTTCGTGATCAGCGAGCTCGCGCTGGCGAGCGAGCCCGAGACGGTCGAGGCAAGGTCCGACTGCGAGCTGACGGTCGCCGTGGGGAGGGCGGCTTTGAGCGCGGACTGGATCGCGGCGATGCGATCGCTCGAGCTGGCCTGCACGTACACCGTGGAGACGACGTCGCCCGCGCCGGAGAGCTTCTGTGCGACATCGAGCGGAATGTAGACGTTGGCGGCGGTGTCGGCGGACGAGGACGCGGACGCGACGATCCCGACGATCTCGAACGGCGTCCCCGCCACATCGATGGTGCCGCCCACGGCGAGAGAGGCACTGGCCGCGTAGGTCGCGTCGACCACGGCGACATCCGTACCCGCGTCAGAAGAGGTGAGCGCGCGTCCGCCGCTGACGGTGGCAGCCGTCAACGGCCCCGCGGCGGTGGCGCCCGGGTCGACGCCGAGCACGCTGAAGGAATCCACGCCGAAGGAGCCCCCCTGGAATCCCCCGCCACCGCCCTCGCCGCCCTGCCCGCGGCTGCCCTCGCCCTCTTGCGGCGCGGTCTGCGCGCCGCCCTCAGCGGTGCCGGACTGGCGCTGCGGCAGCGAGCCGCTGAAGGTCATGTTCGTGAGGCTGAGAGCAGCGGTCGCCTCGGACACCCCGTCGACGGCGCGCACCGTATCGAGCACCGACGCGTCCAGCGTGCTGCGACCGAACCCGGCGACCAGGCGCGACTGGTTGAGGGTGGTCGTCCCGTCCGCGCCGGTCTGGCCGCCGCCGCCTTCGAAGTCGAAGCGACCACCGCGCGTGTTCGAGCCGGGCTGGGCCTGCGCGCCGGTGACGGTGAGGTCGGTGCCGACGCCGTATACCGAGGCCAGGGCCTCCGACTGGGCGTCGCGCACGCCCGCGGACAGCGCGTTGACCATGATGACCAGCGCGACCGCGACGGCCAGGCCGAACGCCACGATCGTGGTCTGCTTCTTTCGGCCGGACAGCTCACGGCGCAGATACGTCCAATACATCGCGTCTCCTTCTGGCGAGCGAGCCCGGGTGCTCGGTGCGCCGACGCGACGAACGTACGAGCCGTTTCGATGCGCGATCGAAGGGCGACTGAGGAAGTGGCTATGAGCCACTCGGCAGAGCCTGCTGCAATCCACAGCGGGCTCATAGCGCGGCGCATAGGTTCTTCACAGCACCGGCAGCACAATGGAGCCATGACCGCTCTCGCCGCCTCCCCTGTCCTGCACCGCCCAGACGGGTCGGCCCTTCGCGTCCTCGTCGTCGACGACGAGCAGATGCTCACGGACCTGCTCTCGATGGCGCTGCGCATGGAGGGCTGGGAGGTCCGCACGGCGGGGTCGGGGTTCGACGCGCTCGCGCAGGCGCGCGAGTTCGATCCCGACGCCATGGTGCTCGACATCATGATGCCCGACCTCGACGGCATGTCGGTGCTGCAGCGACTGCGTCACGCCGGCAATGATGTGCCGGTGCTCTTCCTCACGGCGAAGGATGCCGTCGCCGACCGCGTCGCGGGCCTCACCGCCGGCGGCGACGACTACGTCACCAAACCGTTCAGCCTGGAAGAGGTCGTCGCGCGTCTGCGCGGTCTGATGCGCCGCGCCGGCACCGCGACAGCGGGCGGCGCGGACCCCGTCCTGCGCGTCGGTGAGCTGACGCTGAACGAGGACTCCCATGAGGTCATGCGCGGCGACACCGAGATCGAGCTGACGGCGACGGAGTTCGAGCTGCTGCGCTTCCTCATGCGCAACCAGCGTCGCGTCGTGTCGAAGGCCCAGATCCTGGACCGCGTCTGGAACTACGACTTCGGCGGGCGCTCCTCGGTGGTCGAGCTGTACATCTCCTACCTGCGAAAGAAGATCGACGCGGGCCGTGACCCGCTCATCCACACGGTGCGCGGCGTGGGCTACATGATCAAAGCTCCGCAGTGAGCGCAGCGCCTGCACCGAAGAAGGTCCGACGGCGACCGCAATGGAGCCTGCAGACGCGACTGATCGCGGCCGTCGTCGGCATGGTCACGCTGATTCT
Organism: Sphingomonas sp. BLCC-B65; assembly: GCF_028550675.1. Classification (NCBI taxonomy): domain Bacteria; kingdom Pseudomonadati; phylum Pseudomonadota; class Alphaproteobacteria; order Sphingomonadales; family Sphingomonadaceae; genus Sphingomonas; species Sphingomonas sp. BLCC-B65. Next base: position 85,170 of record NZ_JAQQGL010000002.1, read on the forward strand.
GGCGATGATCGGCGTCGCCACCAGCGCGCTGCTCGGCAACATCCTGTCCGGCCAGCTCGACACACAGGTACGCGATGCGGCAGCCAGTGTCAGCGCGCAACTCCTCTCGCAGAAGGTGGACTTCGGCACCGTGCAGTCCGCGTACACCGTGCTGCAGGATGCGCGCGTGCGAACTCCCGGAGTGCTGCTGATCGTGAGGTCGGCGAGCGGCTTCGACGGGGCGTACCTCGACGGCAACAGCGTGAAGTCGCTGACGGACGCACAGGTACTCGAGATCGCCAACGCATTCGGCTCCGGTCCCTCCGCGACGGGGACGGTGGACGACATCGGCACCTATCGGCTGTTCACCACCGGCGCCGGTCCCTACGCGATCGCGGTCGGGCTGCCGGTGTCGACCGTGAACACGACCATTGCGCAGATCCTGACGACCGTCGCCCTCGTCACCACCGGAGGGCTGCTGCTGCTGGCGGCCGTCATCGCCGTGGTGATCCGCTACTCCCTTCGGCCGCTTCGGGCCGTCGCCGCCACGGCGACACGCGTCGCTGCGCAGCCGCTGGACTCGGGCGACGTCACCATCTCCGAGCGCGTCCCGGCATCCGAAGCCGATGCGAGCGATGAGATCGGGCGTGTCGGTGCGGCACTGAACACTCTGCTCGACCACATCGACGTGTCACTGGCCGCCCGGCAACGCAACGAGGAGCGCATGCGCTCGTTCGTGGCCGACGCCAGCCACGAGCTGCGCACTCCCCTGGCGGCGATCCGCGGCTACTCCGAGCTTTCCCTGCGGTCGCTGCGAACCGTGAACGCCGCCGGCGACGCGGCCACACCGGCCCAGGTCGCGATCAGCGCCGAGCAGTCGGAGCAGAGCCTGGAGCGCATCCAGTCCGCCTCCCTGCGGATGACGGCGCTCGTCGAAGACCTGCTGCTGCTGGCTCGACTCGACGAGGGCAAGGAACTCGTGTACGGCGCCGTCGACCTCACGCGAGTGGTCGTCGACAGTGTCGCCGACGCACAGGTCGCCGGCTCAGGACACGAATGGCAGCTGGATGCCGCCGAAGAACCGGTCGTCGTCGCCGGAGATACGATGCGTCTGCATCAGGTCGTGGCGAACCTGCTCACCAACGCCCGCGTGCACACGCCGGCAGGAACGACGGTCACCGCGAGCGTCGCCGTCGAGGAGGGCGACGCCGTCGTGCGCGTCACCGACAACGGTCCCGGCATTGATCCGGTGGTCGCCGGCGAGCTGTTCGAGAGGTTTGCGCGCGGCGACGCCTCCCGCGCACGCCAGACCGGAGGTACCGGCCTGGGTCTGTCGATCGCGAAGGCGATCGTCACCGCGCACCACGGCACGATCTCCGTCAACAGCGAACCGGGCCACACCGAGTTCGAGGTACGACTGCCGGCGCGCCCGGCGGCCCCGCACGCGGCCGACGCGCCGGCCTGACCCGGGCTGCGCGCGAGCGGGGCCGAGACCGCCCCGACGACCGGGCGCACGCGGCCCCCGCACCACGCGTGCGGTGCCGATCAGTAACCCGAGAAGGCGTCCGTCGTGAGTGTCCGAGCCTTCTCGAGGGCGGGGGCGAGATCCGCGATGAGACGCGGCGGACCCGACACGTAGGCATGCCGCGACGCGAGATCGGGCACCATCTGCAGCAGTCCCGCGGCATCCAGACGGACGCCCTGCGCCCACGTCCAGTGCCCGGGAAGCGTGTCGGGCTCGGTGCGAGTGAAGACGATCACCGGAATGCGGGCGTGTTCGAACTCGTCGCGAAACGCGAGCTCTTCGGCATCCGCGGCGACGTAGACGAACACCACGTCACGCTGCTCCCCCGACAGGCGCAGGTGGCGCAGCTGCGAGACGAAGGGCGTGACGCCGATGCCGGCGGCGACCATCAGCACCGGCGCCGACGCGCGCGCCGGCAGGACGAAGTCGCCCCACACGCCGGTCACCGCGAGCTGCTGGCCCGGCTCGACGAGCGCGAGCGCCTTCTTGTAGCTGGACTGCGATCCTTCGCGCAGCGCGATGCGCACCTCCGGCAGCTCCTCCGGGGCCGAGACGATGCTGAACTCCCGGCGCGTGCCACGCGCATCGGGGCGGGGGTGCGGCACCTCGAGCTCGAGATACTGCCCCGCGACGAAACGGAAGCGCCGTTCGGCCCGGAACGACAGCTCGCGCACGGTGGGCGTGAGGGCGACACGTTCCTGGAAGGTGAGGCGCACCGCCGTACGTAGGGCGAAGACGAAGGCGATGAGGTTGCCGACCAGCAGCGCGCGCTCCTGACCGAGACTGACGTCGCCGACGTCGATGGGCCAGCCGGCGAGGACGCCGACCACCGCCGCGACCACGAACTGCTGCCACCGGCGCGGGGGCAGCGTCAGCGGCTCGGAGAGCATGAAAGCGCCGAGGAACAGGAACGGCGACGACCAGAGGATGTTCCAGAACACCGTCCCCGCATCGAGTGCGAGCCCCGCCTGCTGGTACTGCAGCGTGGTGCGCACGAAGGCGACCGCCACCGCGACGACGAGGAAGAGCGCGATGATGCGCACCTTCTCGGTGCGAACGAGCACGACGAGGCCGAGCAGGATGACGGGTCCGGCGAGGAAGGGGGAACCCACCCACCATGCGGACGAGCCCAGGTCCGGCAGCCACACGCTCAACACCGTGAGCACGGTCGCGCCGACCGCAGCGGGATTGAAGATGTGGCGTCCCTGCCAGACCAGCAGGTACTTGGATGCCGAGGCTACGAGTCCCGCGACGGCGATGCCCACGAGCGCCGCCGGCTCCACCGTAGGGCGCAGGACGAACAGCAGGATCAGCACGGTGACGAGCGACGACTCCCACCGCCAGTCCTTGCCGAGCACGCGGTGCCCGATCGCATCGGTCGCGGCACAGACCAACGCGAGCACGAGGAGGGTAACCAGCAGCTCCCACGGCGAGGGCCCGACCGCTCCCGCGAAGGACAGCACGAGAGCGATCGCGGCCAGGACGGCGAGCGCGAGAACGACCAGGCGGTACATCGATACGCGACCGAGCACCGCCAGGGTGCGACTCCATGCCGCGGTGAGTGAGCTCATCACAGGAACAACTCTGCCTTACTGTCGGGCGACCACTCCACGCGGCCGTCAGTGGTCATACGCACCCACGCCGCGGCGTGGGCGTCGGCGAACGCGGGTCCGCCGTCGAAGAAGAGCGCGGTGGCGGCGGCATCGGCGGTCATGGCGTCGGCGGCGACCACCCACGTCGCGGCGATCGTGCGCACCGGCTCTCCGGTGCGCGCGTCCAGCACGTGATGCAGTCCCCCGCCGTCCGCGGCCGGCCAGGCGCGGCGCTGGATCGCGGACGCGCAGAGCGCGGCATCCGTCACCCGCCACACCCCGATCGCGCGCGTCGGGTCGAAGGGGTGCTCGAGTGCGATCGTCTCGCTGCCGCGCAGAGCGATGTCGCCGCCGGCGTCGACCGTCACCGCACCCTCCACGAGCGCCGCGACGCGACGCAGCACGCGGTCGACGAGGCGCCCTTTGCCGAGCGCTCCGACATCGATCGTCGCCGGCGTGCGCAGGGTGAGCCGTTCGCCGCCCCATGTCAGCAGCTGCGACCATCCCGCCGGAGCGGCTTGCGCGCCGTGGTCCACGAGCCCGTACTGGGCGTCGTAGCCACGGCGCGCGAGCGCGTCGCCGATGAGCGGGTTGACGGCTTCGGCCGTGGCCTCGCTCAGCGCGAGGAACAGATCCAGCATCGGCGCCGCGTCGACGGGCGCCGGGATGGATCCTGCCGCCGTCGCGAGCGCGGCGATCTCGGCATCGGGCCGAAATCGCGACCACGCGCGGTCGAACGCGTCGATCAGAACACCGACCTCGGAGCGCACCGTGGCGGACAACTCCACGGCCGTGTCGATGCGCCAGCGCGTGCCGATCGCCTCGAACTCCCAGCGGAGAGCGGGGGGCGCGGACGAGTCGGGCGCGTCGGGCGCGGTCACGCCTTCGCTTCGGTCTTGATCTCTTCGATCGCCTTGTTGAATCCACCGCTGGTCAGCGACGAACCGGCGACGCGCGACACCGAGATGTCCTCGATCTTCTTGCCGACGACCTCGGAGCTGATTCCGCCGATGAACTGGCTCTGATACTGCTTCGACTCGCTCTTGGTCGGATTTCCGCTGACCTGCACGTCGGTGATGACGTCGTCGGCGAGCGTGACCGTCACCGAGATGGTCTCGACCGACTCGGGGGTCGCGTACGAACCGTCGGCCGAGTAGGTGCCGTCCTTGTACACGCTGCCGGAGGCGGCGGCCCCGGTGCTGCCGGTGGCAGGAGGCGAGGACGCCGTCGAGGGGGTGGACTCGTCGGCGGGGGCGGTAGACGGCGACGCGGTGCTCGTCGTGGTGGCCGAGCAGCCCGCGAGGGCGATCATTCCGAACACCGAGACGGCAGCAGCGCCGGTGCGGACGGAACGGGGTACGGCGGTGGTGCGGATCATGATGGTCCTCCTTCTGTCGTGCCCTGCCGCTTCAGATGCGGGGGGCGCATCGCGGTGGCGCTTTCCACGCTAGCGGCGCGCTCGGACCAGACCCCTGCGTTTTCCTATGCATTCGCATTGAGAATCGGGCGGCTGCGCAGCGCCTTGAACACCTCTACCGCGAGGAACACGGCGACGGCTGCGGCGATCGGGATGATCCAGCCGAGGCCGTCGAGGGGCTCCGAACCGAACAGCTCGTTCAGGAACGGCACGTAGGTGTACAGCAGCTGCAGAGCCACGAGCGCCATCGCGGACCACCAGATGACCGGGTTGCCGCGCAAGACGTCGATCGTGAGGCTCGAGCGTCCCAGGAATCGACAGTTCAGCAGGAAGGCGAGCTGGGCGAAGGCGAGCGTGGAAACCGCCTCCGTGCGGGCAACGCCGATGTCGGCGCCGCGGGCGAGCGCAAGGCCGAAGACCACGAGGGTGGCACCGCCGATGAGCACCGAGACCGCCAGGATGAAGCCGAGCTCACGCATCGAGACGATGGATCCGCCGGTCGGCCGCGGTGGTCGGTTCATGATGCCCCGTTCGGCGGGCTCGTAGGCCAGCGCAAGCGAGAGGGTGATGGCCGTGACCATGTTGACCCACAGCACCTGCACGGGTGTGAGCGGCAGGGTGAGGCCGAAGACGACCGCCACCAGGATGACGAGCGACTGCGCACCGTTGGTCGGCAGCAGGAAGACGACCGACTTGCGGAGATTGTCGTAGATCCGCCGTCCCTCGGCGATCGCGCTGCGGATCGTCGCGAAGTTGTCGTCGGCCAGGACGATCTCGGCCGCCTCCTTCGTCGCCTCGGTGCCCTTGATGCCCATGGCGATGCCGACGTCGGCCCGGGTGAGCGCGGGCGCGTCGTTCACACCGTCGCCGGTCATCGCGACGACCTCGCCGTGCGCCTGCAGTGCGCGCACGATGCGGATCTTGTGCTCCGGACTGGTGCGGGCGAAGACGTCGACCTCCTGCACCACGCCCTTCAGCTGCTCCTGGCTCATCGCCTCGAGTTCTGCGCCGGTCAGCACCGGAGCGTCCGCGTCGCGGATAAGCCCCATCTCCCTGCTGATCGCCATCGCCGTGCCGGCGTGGTCTCCGGTGATCATCTTCACGCGGATACCGGCGGCATGGCAGTCCGCGATGGCGACGATGGCCTCGGGTCGAGGCGGATCGACGATGCCCCAGAGACCGAGCATCTCCAGATCGACGAGGTCCTCGGCATCCAGCGTCTCGGCCCTCGTGGCCTTGCGCGCCGCGGCGAGGACCCGCAGCCCCTGGGCGCTGAGCTCCTCGACGGCCCGCTCCCAGAACACGCGGTCGACGGGCTCGGCACCCTCCGCGCCGCGCTGGGTGAGTGCGCGTTCGAGCAGACGGTCAGGCGCACCTTTGACGAGCACCGCCCGCGAACCGTCCGCGCTCTCGTGCAGCGTTGCCATGAACTTGTTGGCGGAGTCGAAGGGGACGACGGCGATGCGGCGTGCGTCAGCGCTGTCGACACCCCCCTTCATGGCGACGACCTTCAGCGCCCCCTCGGTCGGCTCGCCCACCAGCGACCAGCCGAGAAGGTGCGCCCGACCGGCATCCGTACCGTCCGCCACCCGCTCCAGCGATGCATCGTTGCAGAGATCGGCGACGGCCAGCAACGCCGCCAGGTCTGCGCCGCCGGCAGGGGTGATCGTTCCCGTCGGGTCGTAGCCGAGCCCGGAGACCTCGTAGCGGGAGAGAGGGGTGAGCATGGTGCGCACCGTCATCTCGTTCTTCGTCAGCGTTCCCGTCTTGTCGGAGCACACGGTGGTGACCGAGCCCAGCGCCTCCACGGCGGGCAGCTTGCGCGTGATCGCGTGGCGCCGCGCCATCTGCTGCACCCCGATCGCCAGCGTGATCGTGACCAGGGCGGGAAGCCCCTCCGGAATCGCCGCCACCGCGAAGCCGATCGTCGCCGAGACGAGGTCGGGCAACGGCATCTCGTGCAGGTATCGGCCGATCACCATCATCACCAGCGCCATGCCGAGGATGACGAGTGTCAGCGTCTTGCCGAACGCGGCCAGCTGAGCGGTCAGCGGAGTTTCGAGCGCGCCCGCCTCGCCCACGAGCGCCTGGATCTTGCCGATCTCCGTCCGCGCCCCGGTGCCGGTGACGATGCACACCCCCTGCCCCGCAGTGACGATCGTGCCGGAGAACACCATCGAGGACCGGTCCCCCACCCCCGCTTCCGCCGCGACGGCCGCCGGTGCTTTCGCGGAGGGCATCGACTCACCGGTCAGGGCGGCTTCGTCGACACGCAGCTGGGTGGCCTCGACGATGCGTGCATCGGCGGGCACCTTGTCGCCGGGCATCAGTCGCACCACGTCGCCGGGAACCAGTTCGGAGGCCGCGACGGTCGTCCAACGTCCCTCCCGGCGCACGGTCGCATCCGCGGAGAGCATGCCACGGATGCCGGCGAGGGCCTTCTCCGCCCGCCCTTCCTGGACGTAGCCGATGACGGCGTTGATGACGGCGACGGACACGATCACCCAGAAGTCGAGCCAGTCGCCCATGACGGCCTTGATCGCCGCGGCGGCGAGGAGGATGTAGATCAGGGTGTCGTTGAAGTGCGACAGGAATCGCTGCCACGCCGGCGTGCGCTTCGGCTCAGGCAGAAGGTTGGGCCCGACGACAGCATGTCGGGCTCGCGCGTCGTCCGCCGTCAGGCCGTCCTCTCCGACGCGAAGGAGGCGGCGAACCTCCGCGACGTCAGCGGCGTGCGGGGCGGCAACGGTGAGTTCGACGTCGGCAGCAGCGTGGGCGCTCATACCGCGATCCTAGGAGGCGCGCTTCGCCGCCGCGGGTGCGATCGCCAGGATGACGTCCGGCGACGCTCACGCCGCCGCGACCGGGGGCGGCGGGCTCAGGCGGCGCCGTCGAACATGCTCGTGACCGAGCCGTCCTCGAAGACCTCTTTGATCGCGCGCGCGAGCAGCGGAGCGATGGGCAGAATCGTCAGCCCCGGGAAGCGCTTCTCGTCCGCAAGGGGAATCGTGTCGGTCACGACGACTTCGTCGATCGCCGCATCCTGCAGGCGCTCGGTCGCCGGAGCGCTGAACACCGCGTGCGTGGCCGCCACGATGACCCGTTCGGCCCCGTTGGCCTTCAGCGCCTGCGCCGCCTTGACGATGGTGCCGCCGGTGTCGATCATGTCGTCGACGAGCAGGCAGACGCGACCCTCGACGTGTCCCACGATCTCGTTGACGGTCACCTGGTTGGCGACGTTCGGGTCGCGGCGTTTGTGGATGATCGCGAGAGGCGCTCCGAGCGAGTCGGACCACTGGTCGGCCACGCGCACGCGCCCGGTGTCGGGCGAGACGACGGTGAGCTTGGCACGGTCGTCGGCCGAAAGGCTGTTCTGGAAGTACTCGAGCAGCACGGGCTTGGCGAACAGGTGATCGACCGGTCCATCGAAGAACCCCTGGATCTGAGCGGCGTGCAGGTCCACGCTCATCACGCGGTCGGCACCCGCCGTCTTCAGCAGATCGGCGACGAGACGCGCGCTGATCGGCTCGCGACCGCGACCCTTCTTGTCCTGACGCGAGTACGGGTAATACGGCGCGACGACGGTGATCCGCTTCGCGGAGGCGCGCTTGGCGGCATCCAGCATGATCAGCAGCTCCATGAGCCACTCGTTCACCGGGGGGCCGAAGGACTGGATGATGAAGGCATCGCAGCCGCGGATCGACACCTCGAAGCGGGTCAGGATCTCGCCGGAGGCGAACGTACGATGCTCGGTCGGTACCAGCTCGGTGCCGAGCGCCTGGGCGACGTCATGCGACAGGGTCGGATGCGAGCTGCCGCTGGCGACAACCAGACGCTTCTTGGTCTTGGCGACGAGTCCGGGGGCGATCCCGCGCTCGACGTCCAGGTCAACCGTGTGCTTCTTGCGCGCCATGGTCCGCTTCCTGTGCAGTGCGGGAACGTGCGGCAGCCGCGGCCGCGGCCGTTCCCGGTCGGTGGTTCTCGACCCACCCCTCGACGTTGCGCTGGGGGGCAACGCTCAAGGCGAGAGCTCCGGGCGGGACGTCCTTCCGGATCACCGCACCGGCACCGGTCTTGGCGCCATCTCCGATCCTAACGGGCGCGACGAAGACGTTGTGCGAGCCGGAGTGCACCTCGTCGCCGATCTCGGTGCGATGCTTGGCGATGTCGTCGTAGTTCGCGGTGATCGCGCCAGCGCCGAGGTTGACGCCGCGTCCGATCGTCGTGTCGCCGATGTAGGACAGGTGGGGAACCTTGCTGCCTGCGCCGATGGTGGAGTTCTTCGTCTCCACGAACGTTCCGATCTTGCCTCCGTCAGCCAGCACGGTACCCGGCCGCAGATAGGCGAACGGTCCGACCGAGGCGCCTGCCCCGATGACGGCGAGGGTCGCATCAGTGCGGCGGACGACGGCGTTCTCGCCGACCTCGCAGTCCTCCAGCGTCGTGTCGGGTCCGATCGTGGCGCCGGCAGCCACGGCAGTGGCGCGCAGGATGTGGGTGTTGGGCAAGACCGTCACGTCGGGCGCGAGGGTCGCGGTGACATCGATCCAGGTCGTCGCCGGATCCTGAATCGTGACGCCGTCGAGTTGCCACCGGCGCACGGTGCGCGCGTTGAGCAGGCGCCCGGCCTCGGCGAGCTGCGCGCGATCGTTGACGCCGAGCGTCAGCGAGACGTCGGAGACGACGGATGCCGTGACGGCGAGCCCCGCGGTGCGGGCCAGGCCCACGACGTCGGTCAGATACTTCTCGCCCTGCGCGTTTTGGGTGCCCACACGCGCCAGCTGCGAGCGCAACATCTCCGCCTGGAAGACGTAGACGCCCGCGTTGATCTCGGTGATCGCCGCTTCCGCGGCCGTGGCGTCCTTCTGCTCGACGATGCGCTCCACGCCGCCGTTGGTGGCGCGCACGACACGGCCGTAGCCGGTCGCGTCGTCGAGCACGGCCGACAGCAGTGTGATCGCAGCCCGGGACGAGCGGTGGTCTCGGATGAGGGCGCTCAGCGTCTCGGCATCGAGCAGGGGGACGTCACCGGAAAGCACCAGCACGTCGCCGTCGAAATCGGGGACGGCGTCCAGGGCGACTTCGACGGCGCGACCGGTGCCCGGGATCTCGTCCTGGTCGACGACGACGACCTCGGGCGAGATACCGGTCACCGCATCGGCGACGAGATCCCTTTCGTGCCGGACGACGACGAGAACGTGGGCGGGCGACAGGTCGCGGGCCGTGTCGAGAACGTGTCCGACGAGCGGGCGACCGCCGATGCGGTGCAGCACCTTCGGCAGCGACGACCGCATGCGGGTTCCCTGCCCCGCGGCGAGGATCACGACGGCGAGGGACGCATCCAACGTGTTCTCTGTCATGCTCCGCCGCCAGGATTCGAACCTGAACCTCACAGCTCCAAAGGCTGTCGTGCTGCCGTTACACTACGGCGGACCGCACCCCACGAGACGGCGGGTGTGCCGCTCCAGTCTGCCAGTCCCGACCCCGGATGACCGCATCGCCGTGCTCAGGCGAGCATGAGGAAGAGCTTCTCCAGCTCGTCGGCGGTGACGCCGTCTTCCGCGGCTGCACCCTCCGGATCGGACAGACACTCCCGCAGCGCCGTGGACACGATGGCGAAGCCGGCGCGGTCCAGCGCGCTGGACACCGCCGCCAGCTGGGTCACCACGTCACGACAGGGCTTTCCCTCCTCGACGGCGGCGATGACCGCATCGAGCTGACCCCGCGCGCGGCGCAGGCGATTGGCGATCTTGCGCTGCGCGGCGCCGTCGTGCGCTGTCGCGGCGTCCGACGCGGACGCGTTCGCCGTCATCGTCCGAAGACGCGGGCGAGGAAGCCGCCGCCCGCTTCCTGTTCGTGGCCGGGGCAGCGTTGGGCCGCCGGCACGTTCTTCATCACCTGATCGACGTGCTGGCCGCAGCCGGCCCACGTCGTCTTGCCGCAGGTTCGGCACGTTACTGCTGAGCACATGAGAGTTCTCCTTCTCGTCGTTCGTACGTATGACGTTGTCGGTGGTGCGGCGAAGAGTCCGCGCCGCTCAGATGCGGGCGTGGTCGGAGACGAGCACCGCATCCGCGTGCTCACCGAGAACGGCGCGCAGCGTCAGCATGCCGCCGGACAGGGACGCCGAGTCGAACCCGGCCTGCGCGAGCACGCGGTGCGCGATCGCGGAGCGCACGCCCGACTGGCACATGACGCGCACGGGTCGCCCGGCGGCGGCGGCACGCACCTCGTCGAGCCGGCCGCGCAACGCGGTGTGCGGGATGGCGAGCGCCCCGGGCAGATGCCCGGTGGACAGCTCCGCGGGGGTGCGCACGTCGAGGATCAGCGCGGTCTCGGTGACCGCGTCGACGTCCTGCGCGTACCAGAGGCGGAGGGCCCCGCTCCGGACGTTCTCGCCGACCATCCCGACCATGTTGACGGGATCCTTCGCAGAGCCGTACGGCGGTGCGTAGGCCAGGTCGAGGTCGATCAGCTCATCCACCGCCCAGCCCGCACGGATGGCCGTCGCGAGCACGTCGATCCTCTTGTCGACCCCGTCGGCGCCGACGGCCTGCGCTCCCAGCAGCAGGCCGTCACTCCGACGGATGTGGACGACCAGATGGATCTGCGAGGCGCCGGGAAAGTAGCCGGCGTGCTGGCCCGGATGAAGGTGCAGCGTGTCCGCGTCGATCCCGGCGGCGGCGAGCGCGGCGCGGTTCGCGCCGGTCATCGCCACCGTCTGCGCACCGACACGGACGATCGCCGTCCCGACGGGGCGCGGAAGCGGACGAGCGTGCTCCGGACGGAGAATCGCGTCGGCGACGAGCCGTCCGGCGCGGTTGGCGGGTCCGGCGAGCGCGACGGGACGCACGGCCCCGGTGACGGCGTCGACGGATGCCGTCGCATCACCGACCGCGTAGACGTCGGGCAGCGAGGTACGTCCGTGCTCGTCGATGATCATCGCTCCACGCACGCATGCGACGCCCGCGGCCTCGAAGACCGCCGTGTCGGGACGAACACCCACCGAGAGCACGATGATGTCGGCGTCGAGGCGGGTGCCGTCGTCGAGGACGACGACGTCGCCGTCCTCACCGGATTCGACCGCGGTGGCCGCGGTGCCGGCGCGCACCTCGATGCCGAGCGTCCGCAGTTCCGCGGTTACGAGGGCGGCCAGCTCGTCCTCGAGCGGGGGCAGCACGTGCGGCGCGAACTCGACGACGGTGGTGTGCAGCCCACGCTGGGCAAGCGCTTCGGCGGCCTCGATGCCGATGAAGCCCGCTCCGAGCACGACGGCACGGCGCGCACCGGCCTGGACGCGATCACGCAACGCGACCGCGTCTTCGACGCTGCGCAGCGTCCGCACCCGCGGCGAGTCCAGTCCGGTGATGGGCGGCGTCGCCGCGGCGGCGCCCGGAGCCAGCACGAGGGCGTCGTAGTGCAGGGTGTCGACACCGTCTGCGCTCATCACGGTCACGGTCTTGGCCGCGGCATCCACCGCCGTCACCTCGTGACCGGGGCGCACGTCGAGCGCGAGAGACGCTTTCAGCGAGGCCGGGGTCTGCACGAGCAGAGCGGACTCATCGGCGATCTCTCCGCCGACGTAGTAGGGCAGGCCGCAGTTCGCGAACGAGACGTGCGCGCCGCGCTCGAGGACGATGATCTCGGCCGCCTCATCGAGCCTGCGCGCACGCGCGGCACAGCTCATGCCTCCGGCCACTCCCCCGACGATCACGATGCGCATCTGTTCTCCTTCTCGAACGCGTGTTCACACGATACCCCCGGGGGTATCTTGACGCAACTCCGAGGGCCGCCGTGACGATAATGGAGGCATGTCCACCGAGCACGACGAAGTCGACCGCATCGTCGGCGCGTGGGGCGCCCAGCGACCGGATCTCGACTTCTCGCCGCTGGAGGTGCTCTCGCGAGTGGATCGCCTGTCGCGGCATCTCGACCGGGCGCGACGCGAGGCGTTTCGTCGCAGCGACCTCGAACCCTGGGAGTGGGACGTGCTGTCGGCACTGCGACGGGCCGGCGAGCCCTACCAGCTCAGTCCCAAGCAGCTGCTGCAGCAGACGCTGGTCTCCAGCGGCACGATGACGAACCGCATCGACCGCCTCGTCGGACGCCGCCTGGTGCGCCGCGAGGCCGATCCCGGTGACGGACGCAGCGTTCTGGTGACGATCACCGACGAGGGCAAGACCCGCGTGGATGCCGCGATCACACGCCTCGTCGACGCCGAAGCCCTGCTGCTCAGCGTGCTGTCACGCTCCGATCGCGAGCGACTCGCGGGCCTGCTGCGAAAGCTGTCGCTGGGCTTCGACTCCTGACAGCGTCGTCGACCCGCACGCACCGTCCTTCTCAGGCCGTACGGGAACGCGACGGACCCCCGAGGCTCGCAGCGGCCACGGCGATGACCGAGACCAGGACGAGCGCGAGTGCCGGCGCCGCCGTCGCCCAGGGGGCACGTTCCACGTAGTCGATCCCCTCGGAGAGCAGCAGACCCCACTCGGGTGTCGGCGGAGGCGCTCCCAGGCCCAGGAAGCCGAGCGAAGCCAGAGCCAGCGCCACTCCGGGCAGCCGCAGCATTGCGTGGCGCGTCAGCGGCGGGAGAGCCGCGGGCACCACGAGACGCAGGTTCACCCCGACGGGACGCATCCCGAGCACCGGCATCCACCGCACATGGGGCATGGCACGCGCCTCGGCGATGAGGCTGCGGGCATGAGCGGCCAAGGGCGGCCAACTCACCCACAGCACAGCCGCGGCCGCACCGCCCGCGGTCGGTCCGAACAGCGCGGCGACCACCACTCCGGCGATCAGGGGCGGCGTTGCGTTCGCCACCTCGACCGGACCGTCCGACCAGGGCCCCGCGAAGGCGACGACGAGCCCGAGGGCTACCGCGACGATGACGATCAGCACGGCGGGCCCGAGGGTTCCCACGGCGCCGTGCGCGACCCGCGCCAACAGATCACGCCCGGAGGCATCCGCCCCGAACGGAAGCTCCCACGACGGCGGGGCCAGCCGGGGGTGCGCACTCGCCATCGGGTTACGGAAGATGCCGGCGACCACGATCGCGGCGAGCAGGGCCGCGGCGACGACCAGCGTCGTGACGGCCACACCGTCGCGTGGGCGATGCGCCGGCGGCGGGGCCAGCGCACCTGCGGGCAGTGGGCCGCCCCACGCCCACAGCCGTGCGAGCGCGAACACGGCGCCGACGGCGATCGCCGCCACCGTGATCATGAGCACGCCGGCCTGCAGCGCCGGCAGATCCTGCGCATTCGCCGCGCCCAGCAGGTACCGCCCGACGCCCGGGATGGCGAAGACCTGCTCCACCGCCACGGCTCCTCCCAGGATGCCGATCAAGACCAGGCCGAGCTGATCGATGACCGCGGCCACCGCCCGGCGAATGACGGCGAGAAGGACGACGTGGCCAGGGGCGCCGCCCGCGCGCCAGACCTCGACCCAGCGTTCGCCGCTCGCGGCGGCGAGAGCATCGACGAGAAGGCGACCCAGCAAACCACCCGCGGGGATGCCGAGGGCCAGCGCCGGCAGCACGACGTTGATCACACCCTGCCAGCCGTACGGCGGGAACAGGCGCAGCTGCACGGCGAAGACCACGAGCAACGCACTCGCGAGCAGAAACTCCGGCATCGCGGTCAATACCACCCCCGCCGGCCCCGCACCGCGCACCGGCCCGTCGCGGATCACCCGGACGCATGTCGGCGAGACGAGAGCGACGGTGACGACGAGCGCGACGGCGAGGGCGAAGGCGGTCAGCGTGAGGGATACCCCGAACGCGTTCCAGACGCCCGGAGCGACCGCTCGTCCGCTGACCCACGACGTGCCGAGCTCGCCCCGGACCACCCCCGCCCACCAGCGCATGCTGGTGAGCAGGGGGCCGCCGTCGAGGCCAAGCTCGGCTCGGATCGATGCGAGAGCCTCGGGAGTGGGCTCGAGTTCGGCGTAGCGCGCTCGCAGGATCGACGCGGCGGCGTCGCGCTGCGACAACCAGGGCAGGGCACCGGCGAGCGTCAGCAGCGCCGCCGCGGCAACGATCCGCGAGACGAGCGACGCCGCGTCAGCGCCGCGCATCGCCCGCGGGGGCCGCCGGATCGATCCACGTGTCGATCGTGACGAGGGTGCGCTCGCGCGGGTCGCGGGCGGCATCGCGCACCCGCGCCGACTCCCCCTGCACGACGCGCTCGTGCAGCAACGGTACGGCCGCATCGGTGGCCAGAACCTTCGCTTCCGCGACGAGGACCGCCTTCTGACGGTCGGGACCGGCGGCGATCCGAGACGCCGCGGCGATCGCCGCGTCGACGTCGGCGCTGCACAGCTGCGAGATCGAGAACCCGCCGCCGCAGCCGAAGTCGGAGGCGAGGTAGGCGACGGGATCACCCGAGTCGAGCACCGTGGCCCGCGAGAGGATGAACGCGTCGAAGGCGCCCGCCAGAGCGTCGGCCTCGATGAACTGGTACTCGCGGACGTCCTGGGTCACGATGAAGCCGACCGCTTCGAGCTGCTGTTGGACGAGCACCGCGACCTCCGGCAGTTCGGCGCGATCAGTGAAGGTTCCGAGCGTGATCGGCACGCGGTCGACGACCGCCGCGGGCGCGCGGGTCGCGAGGACGGCGTCGAGGTCGGCGCTGTCCCGGGCTCCGACGGTCCAGGGCAGGGCCGGGCCGAGCAGTCCCTTCGCCTCGTCCGCACGACCTTCGTACACCGCGGCGATGATGCGCGCACGATCGAGGGCGCCGCGCGCCGCAGCGCGCACACTCGGATCGGCGAACGGGCCCCGAGCGGTGTTCAGGTACAGAGTGTTGGTGCGCGGCATCGGCACCTCGTGCACAAGCGCCGGATCGACGGTCTCGATCTGTCCCGCGGGCACCGTTTCGACGATGTCGGCGGTTCCGGTGCGCAGCGCCGCGGTGCGCGCCGTGCCGTCCGGCACGAACGAGGCGTCGATGCCGGCGAGTTTGGCCCGTCCGCCCCAGTACCCGTCGAAGCGGTCGAGAGTGGCCCCGGTGATGCCGTTGACGGCGACGAGTTGGAAGGGGCCGGTGCCCGTTCCGATCGGCGACACGGTGTCACCCGTGTACGCCGATGCGGCCAGGATCGACAGCTGGGGGCTGGAGAGGCGTTGCGGCAGCAGCGGGTCCACATCGCCGGTGGTCACGATGACGGCATCCCCTTCCGCGCGTGCCTGCAGCCCGATCCCCTTCAGGATGCGTGGGAGCGGACTGGCGGAGGCCGCCCGCTGGAGCGATCGCACCACGGCATCCGGCGTCAGGGCGGTGCCGTCGTGGAAGCGCACGCCCGAGCGGATCTGGAAGCGCCAGGTGGTGGCGTCGACCTGCTCCCACGACGTCGACAACGACGGACGGGCGACGGCGTCGTCATCGAGGACGACGAGCGTCTCGGCAGTCGCCCAGCGCGAGAGTTTGAACGCATCGTCGCTCAGCGGCGACAGGCCGGAACGGGGCGGCTGCATCATCGCCAGGCTGATGCGTTCAGCGGATGCCGCGTCGGGCGCCGTCGAGCCGGCGGCGAAGCAGCCCGACAGGGCGGGCAGAGCGAGGGCGCTCAGAACGATGAGGGCGATCCTCGAGGATCGGCGACGGGTGGTCATGGTGGTCCTTTCTCGGGTGGGAGTCGGCGGGGGTGCGCGCACCGATGCACGCGAAGACGAGTCCGGCGGCCGGCAGCAGCGCCGCGGTGAGCCAGGCGGCGGGCAGTCCGATTCCTGCTGCGACGGCACCGGAGAGGGTCGAGGCTCCGAGGGCGAGCAGACCGCCCCCCGAGGCCAGCGCGCCCAGTCGCGTCGCCCGCCGGGCGTCGGATCCCGCTCCCGCGAGCAGCGACTGCGCGGACGGCGTGGCCAGCATGATGGCGACGGCGGTCGCAATCGTCGCCAGCACCGCCGCGCCGGCGAAGGATAACGGGTCGGCGGTCGCGGCAGCTCCCGCGCCGACCAGGGCCGCCAGCAGCGCGGCAGCTACGCCCACGACGACCGCGCGGGGACGGGTGAGCCGCTCCACCAGTCGCGACAACGGCCACTGCAGGGTGAGGATCGTCACCGACAGCACGACCGAGACCCCACCGACCCACCCGCCGTCGATGTCACGAGCGGCCATCTCCGTCGGCAGGAGGGAGAACAGCTGTGTGTAGACGGCCAGCACGGTCGCCGCTCCCGTCGCCGACAGGATGACGGCGCGGCCGGGTCGGGCGCGCGGCGTCGAAGGCGGAGGCGTGGCGGCCGGGCGCGCTCGCGGCAGGGGGGTGCCGTGTGGGGTCTCGCGCCCCGGCAGGAGACCCGCCAGAACAGCGAGTGCGATCGCGAAGACGATCGAGGCGCCGACCACGACGGGAACGGCATGGACCGGCATCATCACCGCACCCACGACAGCGCCGACGATCCCGCCCGCTTCACCCGCGAGAGCCAGCGCGGCGAACGGGGTGGGAGCGGCGATGGGACGAGTCTGGACGGGCGCGGGCGCCGATCGCACGGCGGTGTCCACGGCCCCGACGTACGCGTCGACGGCCGGTGAGAACAGCGCCCCGGCGACGCCGATGATCAGAACCGCGGCGACGAACACAGCGGGCGTCGGCGCGAAGGCCAGCAGCACGAACCCCGCCGCACGCACGGCGCATCCCGACAGCAGGAGCGCCCGCGGCCCGAAGCGGTCGGCGAGCGCGCCGCCGACGAGGAAGAGCCCCTGCTGCACCGCCACCCGCGCTCCGACGATGGCACCGATGGCTGCAGGCCCGAGCCCGAAGCGGGCGTCGGCGAGGACGGCGATGAACGGCACGACGCTGGAGAAGCCGACCATGAAGGCGGCCTGGGCGAGGAGCAGCACCCGCAGTCGCGGCGCCGTGCTCATGCGTTCTGCCCCGCCGCCGTGATCTCGAACGTGTCATCGCACCGTGCCGCGACGGCGGCATCGTGGGTGACGATCAGTACGGCGCTCCCGATACGCCCCGTGAGCCCGAGAAGGGCCGATGCCACGGCATCGGCGGTCGCGCGGTCGAGCGCGCTGGTCGGCTCGTCGGCCACGATGACCGCCGGGCGCACCGCGACCGCACGGGCGACGGCGGCTCGTTGCGCCTGCCCGCCCGACAGGGCGCTCGCCGGGCGGGCCAGCAGCACGGGGTCCAACCGGGCGAGCTGCGCCGCCTCCGTGACCCGGACGGACGCCTCGGCCCCGGTGGCCACACCCAGGCGACGCAGGGCGTCGGTGATCTGCGCACCGATCGTCCGTCGCGGGGCGAACGAGGCGGCGGGATCCTGCGGAACGCCTTGCACGAGACGCCGATCGGCGCGGTGCGGGACGTGACCTCGCCCGATCCATGGCTGTCCGTTCACGCGCACCTCCCCGGTCGTGGGACGGCGAAGTCCGAGGATGATCTCCGCGAGCGTGGACTTTCCTGCGCCCGATCGCCCGACCACGGCGAGGCTGCGCCCCGCCGCGATCTCGATGTCGGTGGTGGTCAAGGCGTGCGTTGTCGATCGTCCTGTGCCGTGCACGAAGGAGACGCCGCGAACCTCGAGCGCGTTCACGTGCCGGCCTTCCCGGCGGGAACATCGCGCACGATGCAGCCGCCGGCCACCTCGAGTCGGCGCGCATCCAACGTCGCCGCGACGACGGGGTCGTGCGTGGAGACGACCAGGGCAGGCGGCGTCGCGGATGCGGATGCCGAGAGCGCGCCGGCCAGGACCGCGAGCACCTCGTCGCGTGTTCGCGGGTCGAGGGCGCTCGTGGGCTCGTCGGCGATCACCCAGGGCGCGTCAGTCAGCACCGCCAGCGCGATCGCCGCGCGTTGCGCCTGGCCGCCCGACAGCTCGGCGGGCCGTCGACGCGCGACGCGCGCGTCGTCGAGACCCACGCGGGCGAGCACCGTCGATACCCGCGCACGGGAAGCGCCGGTGACGGCGGAAAGCTGGCGTTCCAGTCGAACGAGAGGGTGGAGGGCGTCGATGCCGCGTTGCGGAACCACTCCGACGCGATCGACCCCGGTGACGCGACGTGAGCCCGACAGCGTCAGCCCCGGACGCAGCCGACCCGCGATGACGGACAGCAGGAGCGTCTTACCCGATCCCGATGCTCCCGCGACGACGACGCGCTCCCCCGGAGCGATTTCGAGGCGGTCGACACGCAGGAGCGAGGTCGCAGAGCCGTCGGCGCGGACGTGCGCGTCGGAGAGAGTGAGCACGGAGCCTCCATCGCGGTGAGCGGGCCATCGCGAATGCAGCCCTGTAACTGATAATCATTATCAATCGCGGGATGCGCGAACGCAAATCCGGCCCCGCGGCCCACCGCGTAGCCCGTGGGCGTCAGCCGATGAGCTCGGAGAGCTCGAACCAACGCTCCTCCAGCGCAGCGATCTCTGCCTCGAGCTCGCCGATCGCGCGCATCTTCTCGCCCAGCCCCGCATAGTCGGACTGGTCGTGGTCGGCAAGGGCGGTGCGGGCGGCATCCACCTGGGCCGTCAGTTTCTGGATCCGCCGCTCCGCCGCCGCCAGCTCCTTCTGCGCCGCGCGGAGGTCGGAACCGGCCAACGCCGAACCACCGTCACCCTCCGACGTCGCCGCGGCGGGCGCCGCCGGCTGATCGCGCTGGGCGGCGCGGAGCCTCAGGTACTCGTCGATTCCTCCCGGCAGGTGCCGGAGGCGCCCGCTCATCACGGCGTACTGCTGATCGGTGACCCGCTCGAGGAAGTAGCGGTCGTGGCTGACCACCAGGAGCGTCCCCGCCCACGAATCGAGAAGATCCTCGATCGCGGCCAGCATGTCGGTGTCCAGGTCGTTGGTCGGCTCGTCGAGGATCAGCACGTTGGGCTGATCGAGCAGGATCAGCAGCAGCTGCAGCCGACGCTGCTGGCCACCGGACAGATCCTTCACGGGCGTCGACAGCTGCGCCGAGCTGAAGCCCATGCGCTCCAGCAGCTGGCCCGGCGTGAGTTCGGCCGCCTTGGAGCCCGTCCCGATCGTGTAGCTCGTGCGCAGGCCCGAGATGACCACGCGCACCGGATCGTCCAGGTACTGGTCGAGCTCGTCCATCCGCTGCGTGAGCGTCGCGACCTTCACGGTCTTTCCGCGCTTGACCCGACCGTGGGTGGGCTCGACCGTGCCGGCGATGAGCCCGAGGAGCGTGGACTTGCCGGCACCGTTGACCCCGAGGATGCCGGTGCGCTCCCCCGGCGCGATGCGCCACTCGACGTCCTGCAGCACCTGTCGATCGCCGTAGGTCACGCCGGCGTCGAGCAGGTCGACGACGTCCTTGCCCAACCGGGACACGGCGAGCGACTGCAACTGCACCTTGTCGCGGATCTCGGGGACGTCGGCGATGAGTTCATTGGCCGCCTCGATGCGGAACCGCGGCTTGCTGGTGCGCGCCGGCGCGCCGCGGCGCAGCCACGCGAGCTCTTTGCGAGCGAGGTTCTGTCGACGCTGCTCGATCACGGCCGACTGGCGGTCGCGCTCGACGCGCTGCAGCACGTAGGCCGCGTAGCCGCCCTCGAACGGCTCGACGATGCGGTCGTGCACCTCCCACGTCTTGGTGCAGACCTCGTCCAGGAACCATCGATCGTGGGTGACGACCAGGAGCGCACCCTGGGATGCCGACCAGCGCCGCTTGAGGTGCGCGGCGAGCCAGGCCACCGCTTCGACATCGAGGTGGTTCGTGGGCTCGTCGAGCGCCAGCACGTCCCAGTCTCCGACGAGCAGGTGCGCGAGCGCGACCCGTCGCCGCTGTCCTCCGGAGAGTCCGGCGACCGGGCCGTCCCAGTCGAGATCACCCACGAGGCCCGCGATCACGTCGCGCACCCCGGCATCCCCGGCCCAGTCGTGCTCGGCGCGGTCGCCGACGACGCTCTGCGCGATGGTCAACGTGTCATCGAGCGTGTCGCCCTGATCGAGCACGCCCACGCGCACGCCGCCGCGCACCGTCACGCGCCCGGCATCCGGCGCGAGGCGGCCGGCCAGCATGGCGATGAGGGATGACTTGCCGTCGCCGTTGCGACCGACGATGCCGATGCGGTCGCCCTCGTCGACGCCGAGCGAGACGCGGTCGAACACGACCTTCGTGGGGAATTCCAGGTGGAGGCCTTCAGCCCCGAGCAGATGCGCCATATCGGTTCCAGGCTACGCGAGCGGGCGGACGGCCGATGGCCCC
Organism: Sphingomonas sp. BLCC-B65; assembly: GCF_028550675.1. Taxonomy (NCBI): domain Bacteria; kingdom Pseudomonadati; phylum Pseudomonadota; class Alphaproteobacteria; order Sphingomonadales; family Sphingomonadaceae; genus Sphingomonas; species Sphingomonas sp. BLCC-B65. The sequence goes on from NZ_JAQQGL010000002.1 coordinate 105,834, forward strand.
GTTCCCAGCGTGGACATCGGATCTTCGTATCGCCGTCATAGGCTGGAGCTTTCGCCCTCTCTTCTCGTGGGCGGAGAAACCGTCGCACATCAGAAACCGGAGAGATGACATGAACACGAAGAACGTCACCCGCATCGGCGGGATCGCCGCAGCCCTCAGCCTCACGGCCGCGCTCACCGCCTGCGCGGGCGGGCAGAGCGTCGCCGACGCCTGCAGCATTGCAAAGACCGAGATCGAGACGGCGACCTCGAGCATCACGAGCGACCTCAACGCGTCGATGAGCCAGGCGACCTCGGGCGAGAAGGTCGACTTCTCGTCGCTCTTCCAGCCGGTTCTGGACGGACTCTCCTCTGCGGAGTCGAAGGTCACCAATGAGCAGGTCAAGGCCCCGCTGAGCGCATTCGCCGACGAGTACCGCAACTTCGCCGCGATCTTCGCCGACTTCGAGATGCCCAACCTGAAGAACATCGATCCGAGCGACGAGGCCGCCATGCAGAAGCTGCAGGAGGCTCAGGCCAAGGCCGAGGAGATCTCCACGAAGGGCCAGGAATCCTCGACGAAGCTGACCGCCGAGGCCAAGAAGCTGCAGGAGGTCTGCGGCAGCTGAGACCTCTCACCAGGCGGGGCCCCGGATCCGACACCGGTCCGGGCCCCGCGTGGATCCAGGGCTCAGTACCAGAAGCTCAGACGCGGCGGCACCGTCGAGGCGAACAGTCGCGCCAGTCGCGCCGGATCATCGGCGACCAGACGTCCCGCTCGCGCGAGCGTGACGGCCGAGACTCCGCCGAGCAGCATCGCCGACAGCTCGGCCACCCCGATCGTCGCCGTGGGAATGCCGACCGGCGGTTCGTCCACGATGTCGACCGCACCGATGCCGTCGGCATCCGCCGTCAGCACGAACGTGCCGGCGGCGACGCCGAGTGGGTCGGCGATCTGCAGCGTCACCGCGTCGGCGACGTCGTAGGTGCGCGCGGACAGCGCGGCCGGCACGTCGAGGATCCGCGTGTAGTGGTGGTCGCGCACGGTGACCGTCGCGGCGCGCTGATCGGCGATCATCCACCACAGCGGTTCGTCGACCGACAGCTCGCCCGCGCGTACCGTGCCGATGAGGTCCATCGTCAGCAGGAAGCGCCACAGACCGGCGTACGCCTCGTCCGTCGCCGCGACCAGCAGCAGGACATCGACGGTCGAGGCCACGAAGTCGTGCTCGTTCTCGGTCACCTTGTACAGCGCGACGCCGTCGACCTCCCCCGCCACGGAGCGGTACTGGACCACGCGGAGCTCCTCGGCCTTCTCGGCGTCGGGCCTGATGCCGAAGAAGCGCTCCCAGTGCCCGCCGGGCATCTCGATCTCACCGGGCGTCTGCGTGCGCACGCGCTCGTGCAGCGCCGCGGCGATGTCGCGCCCCTGCGCGCGGGTGACGAAGTCGATGCGTCCCGGCGCCTCGGGCCCCACCCAGCGCGCCCGACGTGCGTCGATCGTCCACTGCGCAGCAAGTGCGGCCGGCGCGAAGCCGAAGCGGCCGTAGATCGTCGACTCGCTCACGGTGAGGATCGCGACGGGAAGCCCGCGCTCGACGGCGGTGCGCAACTCCCCCGTCATCACGGAGCGCAGGATGCCACGGCGACGGTGGGTGGGAGCGACGGTGACCGAGCTGATCGCGCACGCGGGAACGGTACCGCCCGGAAGCGTGAGCTCCGCCGCCCACGACGCGAACGTCGCGACCGGAACGTCGGGCTGCGGGGCGGTGTCGTCGAACACGCCGATCTTGCGCCGATACGCCGTGTGCGCGAAGAAGGCGTCGCGCTGCACATCGGTGCGCTCACCGCCCAGGAAGCCGCGGGAGACGGCTTCCAACCAGGGGTCGGTCTCGGTGCGCAGCGCATCGTCGACTCGGCGCACGCCGAGCCCGCGTCCATCGAGCTCGTCGGTCATCGTGCGGTCCAGCGATGCATCGTGGTGGGAGCGGTGATCGGACATGCGGGTCTCCATTCGTGCGGACGGTCTGCGGTGAGGCTCGGCCGGGTGGTGCGGGGTCGTTCTCAGGCGCTGATGACACGCGCGCCCGGGACGGGTCCGTGCACGTGCAGCACACGCGATCCGGGAGCCGCCGACGCGGCGAGTTCGGACGCCAGCGCCGCCGCTCCGCGCTCGTCGGCGGCGAGGAAGGCGACAGTGGGTCCCGAACCCGAGACGAGCCCGGCCAGAGCGCCCGCGCGATGACCGCCGCGCAGCGTCGCGGCCAGCGAGGGCCGTAGCGAGACGGCGGCCTCTTGCAGGTCGTTGTGGACGGCGACTGCGAGCGCGGCGGGATCGCCCGCACGCAGCGCCTGCATCACGACAGGGTCGGCGGCGGGCACCCCGTGCGCGGGCGCGATGTCGGGCAGGGCTCTCAAACGGTCCAGTTCCCGATACACCGCCGGCGTCGACAGTCCGTCCGCGCTCGTCACGAGGACCCAGTCGAAGCGACCCCGTGCCAGCGCGGGGGCCAGCTCGTCGCCGCGACCCGTGCCGATCGCCGTTCCCCCGAGCACCGCGAAGGGCACATCTGCGCCCAGGGGCGCCGCCAGCTCCTGAAGTTCGAGAGTCGTGAGTCCCCCGCCGAGCAGCTCGTTGACGGCGACGAGAGCGGCCGCGGCATCCGCCGACCCGCCCCCCATCCCGCCGGCGACGGGCACGCCCTTGTGGATGTCGAGGTGGATGCCGCCGCGCCACCCGAGCCGCTCGGCGACGCGCCGCGCGGCGCGGACGGCGAGGTTGGACTCGTCGAGCGGCACCCCCGACACGTCCAGGTCGCCGGTGACCGCCAGCGTGAAGTCGTCCGCCACCTGGGCCCAGACGTCTTCGTAGGCGGACACCGCCTGATACACAGACGCCACGTCGTGGTAGCCGTCGGGCTGGGCGTCACCGACGTCGAAGGCGATGTTGATCTTGCCGGGCGCACGCACGTGCACCCGGCGACCCGCCACCGCAGCGGTCGTCACGAAGCGTCCGCCCAGACCTCGCCGATGCCGGCGGAGATGACGTCGATGCGCTCCAGCTCTTCCGCGTCGAACGCGGGGCCGTTCACGGCCGCGAGGTTCTCGTCGAGCTGCTGCGTGCGCGAGGCGCCGATGAGCGCCGAGGCCACGACGCCGTCGCGCAGCACCCACTGCAGCGCGAGCTGAGCGAGGCTCTGTCCGCGCTCGCGGGCGATCACGTTCAGCGCGCGCAGGCCCTCCAGCGCAGTGTCCGTGAGACGACGGCCCGGCAGCGACGAGCGCTCCTGCGATCGCGCCGCGGTCCCGTCGCCCAGATAGCGATCGGTGAGCAGCCCCTGCGCGAGCGGCACGAAGGCGATCGCACCCATCCCCTCCTCACGCAGGACGCCGGTCAGGCCGTCCTCGATCCATCGACCGAGGATCGAGTAGGAGGGCTGATGGATGATCAGCGGAGTGCCCAGAGAGCGCGCCACCGCGGCAGCCCGCGCCGTCTGGTCGGGCTCGTACGAGGAGATGCCGACGTAGAGCGCCTTGCCCTGACGCACGAGGGTATCCAGCGCCGCGACCGTCTCTTCGATCGGGGTGACGGGATCGAAGCGGTGCGAGTAGAAGATGTCGACGTAGTCGAGCGACATGCGCGTCAGCGACTGCTCGGCGCTGGCGAGCAGGTACTTGCGCGAACCCCACTGACCGTAGGGCCCGTCCCACATGTCGTAGCCGGCCTTGGACGAGATGATGAGCTCGTCCCGGTAGGGCCGGAAGTCCTCGCGCATCATGCGTCCGAAATTGGTCTCGGCGCTGCCGTAGGGCGGACCGTAGTTGTTGGCGAGATCGAAATGCGTGATGCCGCGGTCGAACGCGTGGCGCAGTAGCGCGCGCTGGTTGTCGAAGGGGACGTTGTCGCCGAAGTTCCACCACAGCCCCAGCGAGATCGCGGGCAGATACAGCCCGCTCGAGCCCACCTGACGAAACGCGGAGGCGGAGTAACGGTCGGATGCCGCAGCGTATGGACGGTGCAGGTCGCCGCCGCGTGAGGCGGGGAAGCGCTCGGAGATGTCGGTCACCCGTCCAGGCTATCGACCGCGACCGCCCGCCGCGCCTGCCGTCCCCGAAACGCGCGGGAAACGCCCGCACCGTACGCTGAGCCTCTCCGACGACGAAGGGCGGTCCTCGTGACGGCAGCACTGGAGGCACTTTCACCGCACCCGCATCCCTGGTCGGGCCTGCTGGCCCGCGACGACGTGCGCTGGGTGGATGGCGTGCTCCACATCGTGCACGACGACCTGACGCCCGAGATGGCCCGTGTAGCCGACATCGGCCTCATCGCCGACACCCTGGCCGCCGCCGGTATCGATCCGCTGCTCGCTCAAGACGATCACGGCGCCGCCGTCATCGTGGTCGATGCCGCGGAGGGGCGCGCGGCGCTCCGCGCCCTCGCCGCCGCCGGAGCCCGGGAGCCCCTGTACGCGAAGGCGCCGGGCGGTGCCGCCCGTCTCGCCGTCGATGTGCCTCTGCCCGAGGCCGACGCCGTCTGGTCCCTGCGACTGTTCCGTCCCCGCGTCACCGACAGCGGCTTTCTCCGCTACGGCAGCGCGGAGGGCGTGCGCCTGGAGACCTGGCGCATGAGCGGCGATCTGGTCCACACGCCACGACCCACCGCGCTCACGCGGCGCGTCTTCCCGGCATCCGATCTCGTCGTCACGACGGTCTGGCGCTACGGCAGGTCGTGGCGCACCGTGGCCGGCATGTTCGAGGTGCGTCCCCACCAGGTCACCGTCGACATCGACATGGTCTTCTCCTGGGTCGACGGGTCGGCGAGCGAGTTCCAACGGCAGCGCGCCGCCCAGCAGGAGGAGTACGTCGTCGGCAAAGGCGACGACGGGCCCGCCCGCTACCGGCATGTCGACGAGCTGCGGTACGCGCTGCGCAGCGTGCACATGTACGCCCCCTGGGTGCGCCGCATCTTCATCGCCACCGACTCGCCGCAGCCAGCATGGCTGCGGGAGCATCCGCGGGTCACGGTCGTTCGCAGCGAGGAGTTCTTCGCCGATCCGTCGGTGCTCCCCACGCACAACTCCCATGCCGTCGAGGCGCAACTCCACCGCATCGACGGGCTGGCCGAGCACTTCCTCTACTCGAACGACGACATGTTCTTCGGCCGCCCCGTGACGGCGGAGATGTTCTTCACCGCGGGGGGCCTCACGAAGTTCGTCGAGTGCGACGTCCGCATCGGATCGGGCCCCACGCGCACGGAACGGTCCGGACACGACAACGCGCTGCGCGTGAATCGGGAGCTCCTGCGCGAGCGGTTCGGTCGCGTGATCCTGCGCGACCTCGAACACTGTGCGGCACCGATGCGGCGAAGCGTGGCCGCGGAGGTGGAGCGCGAGTTCGCCGACGACATCGCGCGCACCGCGGCATCGCGCTTCCGCAGCGCGACCGACGTCTCCGTGACCAACAGCCTGTATCACTACTACGCGCTCATGACCGGGCGGGCGATCGCGACGACCGAGCCGCGCGTGCGGTACGTGCAGACCACGATGGCGTCGGCCCTGAAGAAGATGCGTCGACTGGAGCAGCGCCGCGACGCCGACATGTTCTGCCTGAACGACGGCGGCGAGACGGAGGTGCCGGAAGAGCTGCGGGTGCGGATGCTCCGCGACACGCTCGAGCGGATGTTCCCGGTCCGCGCCCCGTGGGAGCGTCCACTCAGCGGCGCACGGACACCGGACGTGTCGGCGGGGCCGACGGCCGCTGCACGCCGACGCCCGTGATCCCCGCCTCCGCGAGGAGGCGCTGCGCCGTCTGCGGGTCGGTGTACTCCATGACGCGTGGCACATCGACGGGGACCACGGAATGGACCACCGTGTCGTCGTACACGTGGACGAGGTTGTAGGACTGCGCACCGTCCTGCGGGCGGGTGCCGCCGACCGGCACGGTGAGATCCTGTGCGTAACAGGTCGACGAGGCGACGGAGACGGGGATGCCGGCGAAGGTCGCGAACGTCGAGTAGTGGAGGTGCCCGGCGATGATCGCACGGACGTCGGTGCCGCGCAGCACGCGAGCCAGCCGCGCCTGATCGCGAAGCTCCACGCTCGCCGCGAGCGCGAGCACGCTCGGCACAGGCGGGTGATGCATGGCGAGGATCGTGCCCAGCGGCGCCGGGGTGGCGAGCACCGTGGCGAGCCAGGCCAACTGCGCGTCGCTGATCTCGCCGTAGTGGTGCCCGGGCACGGAGGTGTCGAGGGTGACGATGCGCAGGCCGTCGAACTCGTCGACGCGGTCGACGGGGCGAAGGTCGGCGTCCTCGTCGTCCCACAGCTCACTGCGGAACGCGGCGCGATCGTCGTGGTTTCCCATCACCCACACCACCGGCGCCTCCAGGCGAGCGGCCACGGGCTCGACCATCGCGCGCAGCGTGGCGTAGGCGGCGCGTTCGCCGAGATCGACGAGGTCGCCCGTCACCACGATCGCGTCGGGACGCACGCCCGATGCTTCGATGCCGGCCAGGGCACGCGCCAGGTGCTCCTCGCCCGACACGCGATCCCAGATGCGCGAGCCGGCCGCGCGCAGGTGGGTGTCGCTGAGGTGGAGCAGAACCCGTTCGGGAGCAGGATGCTCGGCCACACGCATAGGCGCAATGTTACAAGCATGTTTCGTGACCGCGCGGTGAACAGGACGCGACATGTCGCCGACCGACGGTCAGCGGGTCACGGCGAGGCCCGGCGTGCGCACCGGTTCTTACCGAAGCGTGCGGGCGATCGCGACGAAGTCCGCGATCGTGAGCTGCTCACCACGCGCCGTCGGGTCGACGCCCGCAGCCTCCAACACCGCCGATGCGGTGCTCGACGATCCGCCGAGCACCGGTGCCAGCGCCTGCCGCAGCATTTTGCGGCGCTGCTGGAAGGCGGCATCGACCACCTGGAACGTCGCGCGGCGCAGAGCCTCGTCGCCGCGCGGCTCGGGGTCACGACGGAACCCGACGAGCACGCTGTCGACGTTCGGCACCGGCCAGAAGACCTGCCGAGAAACGGTGCCGGCCAGCCTCCACGGACCGTACCAGGCGGCCTTCACGCTGGGCGCGCCGTAGACCTTGGATCCCGGCGGGGCGGCGAGCCGCTCCCCCACCTCGGCCTGCACCATCACGACACCGCGCTCGAGACGCGGGAAGGTCTCCATGAAGTGCAGCAGCACCGGAACGCTCACGTTGTACGGCAGGTTCGCGACGAGCACGTTCGGATCGCCCGGAAGAGCGGTGACGCGAAGGGCGTCGGCATCCACCACCGTCAAGGCGCCCTCGGGGACGCCGTGAGACGCAGCGGTGGCCGGCAGACGCTCGGCGAGGCGATGATCGATCTCGACCGCGGTGACCGCCGCGCCCGTCTCGAGGATCGCCAGCGTGAGCGACCCGAGCCCGGGGCCCACCTCGACGACACGGTCGGTGGCCGCCACCTCCGCGACATGCACGATCTTTCGCACCGTGTTGGCGTCGACGACGAAGTTCTGACCGAGCTTCTTCGTCGGGGTCACGTCGAGGTCGGCGGCGAGCGCACGGATCTCGGCGGCTCCGAGCAAGGTCACGGGCATGCGCTCCAGCCTATCCGGCGGCGCCGCCGGCTCGAGGGACGCCGCGATCGCCCCCTACGGGATCCAGTAGCCGACGGCGCAGAGCAGACGCGTCTCGTCGTCGGCATCGGCCGGTGCCTCGATAGCGGGAGGGAACACGCCCCACTGACGCCACTCGTCCGCGAACGTCACGACGTGCTCCTCGAGACCGGCGATGAGCTCCGGCGACAGATGGAACGGGATGCCGAGGTGCTTCGCGATCTGCCATGCCTGGAACGCCCGGTAGGTGGCCAAGTGCGCGAGGCCTTCGGCGGCGGGGTAGTCGCCGTAGCTGAACCGGAACGTGTCGGCGTAGCCGCCGGCGCGAACGGCGGCGGTCGCGGCGTCGTTGCGCGCGTCGTAGGCGCCGATCGGATCATCGCCCAGCAGATCGACCCCGCGCAGGTCGTCGCCGTCTGCCGACGCACGGCCGCGCAGGACGTCGGGCACCCACGCCTCGTCGTAGGTGTGGGCCTGCAGGACGTCGCGGAACGTGGGGTCGGGGGTGGAGGTCCAGTCGGCGGGCGCCGACCGGGTGAGATCGGCCGGATCGATCCGATCGATCACGTCGCGCAGGGCGGCGTCGGAACGCAGAAACAGCTCGTCGGTGTTCATGGTCGACACGCTAGACCTGGCCGCCGACACCGCTTCTCGGACGGCGACGTCGAGACGTGACGCGATCAGGCGGACGCCGCGGCGCGGGCGGCCGCGGGCAGGGCGTCGACGATCTGCGCCACCGCGGCATCGTCGTGCGCGGCGGTGAGGAACCACGCCTCGAACGCCGACGGCGGCAGAGAGACGCCGGCATCCAGCATCGCGTGGAAGAACCGGCCGTAGGCGGCGGTGTCCTGCTGCTGCGCCGTCGCGTAGTCCGGCACCCCGCCGACGACCTCGGCGCCGAAGAAGACACTGAACAGGGTTCCCGCCCGCTGCAGCACGTGGGGCACCCCGGCCGCAGTCAGCGCCGCCGTCGCCGCGTCGGCGACCGCGTCGGCCGCCGCTGCCAGCCGGGCGTACGCGGAGGCATCGGCCAGACGGAGCGTCGCCAGGCCCGCGGCGACCGCGACGGGGTTTCCGCTCAGCGTGCCGGCCTGGTACACCGGCCCCAGCGGGGCGAGCATGTCCATGACGTCGGCGCGGCCGCCGACCGCGGCGACCGGCAGTCCACCGCCGATGACCTTTCCGAAGGTCACCAGGTCGGGTACGACCTCCTCCCCCGCGTCTGCGAGCACCTGGGCGTAGCCGCCCGATGCGGCGCGGAAGCCGGTGAGCACCTCGTCGCTGATCAGCAGGGCGCCCTCGCGTCGGCAGACATCACCGACGAACGTCGAGAATCCGGGTGCCGGCGCGACCACCCCCATGTTCGCGGCCGCAGCCTCGGTGATCACGGCGGCGATCCGACCGGAATGCGCGGCGAAGACCTCCTCCAGCGCGGCACGGTCGTTGTACGGCACGACGAGCGTCTGCGCCGCGACGGCCTCCGGCACACCGGCAGAGCCCGGCAGTGCGAAGGTCGCCAGCCCCGACCCGGCGGCGGCGAGCAGCCCGTCGGAGTGACCGTGGTAGTGACCGGCGAACTTGATGAGAAGGTCCCGTCCGGTCGCGCCGCGCGCCAGTCTGATGGCGGTCATCGTCGCCTCGGTGCCGGTGGAGACCAGTCGCGCCTTCTGCACGGCCGGCACCCGTCGCACGATTTCCTCGACGAGCTCCGCCTCGGCCGGCGTCGGCGCCCCGAACGAGAGTCCGCGCGCGGCGGCGGCCTGGACGGCGGCGACGACCTCGGGATGAGCGTGACCGAGCAGCGCCGGCCCCCAGCTGGCGACGAGGTCGACGTAGCGGCGGCCCTCGGCATCCGTCACATACGCCCCCGCGGCCTCGACGAGGAAGCGGGGCGTCCCACCGACCGAGCCGTAGGCGCGCACGGGCGAGTCCACGCCACCGGGGATGACCGCGCGGGCGCGGGTGAACAGGGCGTCGTTGGTGTCGGTCATGCGAGTGCCCGTCCCTCTCGGAGCCAGCCGGCGACCTCGATCGCCCAGTACGTCAGAATCGCCTCGGCGCCGGCGCGGCGGATGCCGAGGATGCTCTCCCCGATCGCACGCTCACGGTCGATGACCCCGGCCGCGGCAGCGTGCTCGATCATCGCGTACTCGCCGGACACCTGGTAGGCCCAGACCGGGACGGACGACACCGCCGCGACCTCGGCGAGCACGTCGAGGTACGGACCGGCGGGTTTGACCATGACGATGTCGGCGCCCTCGTCGATGTCGGCGAGAGCCTCCTGCACCCCTTCGCGACCGTTGGCGGCATCGAGCTGGTAGGTGCGACGGTCGCCGGTGAGGGTCGACTCGACGGCGTCGCGGAACGGACCGTAGAACGCGGAGGCGTACTTGGCGGAGTACGCGAGGATCACGACGTCGCTGCGGCCCGCGGCATCCAGAGCCGCACGGCAGGCGGCGACCTGGCCGTCCATCATGCCCGACAGTCCGAGGACGTCGGCGCCGGCTTCTGCCTGGGCAAGCGCCATCCGCGCGTACACCTCGAGAGTCGCGTCGTTGTCGACCGATCCGTCGGCGGCCAGCACACCGCAGTGGCCGTGGTCGGTGAACTCGTCGAGGCAGAGGTCCGCCTGCACCGTCAGACGCCCCTTCGCCGCCGCGGCGGCCACGGCGATCGCACGGTTGAGGATGCCGTCGGGATCGGTCGCACCGCTGCCGACGGCGTCGCGGACGGCGGGCACACCGAAGAGCATGATGCCGCCGATGCCGGCCTCGGCCGCCTCGTCGAGGACGGCCGCGAGCTGCGCGAGCGGGTACTGCTGCACCCCCGGCATGCTCGCAATCGGCTGCGCCTCGGAGATGCCCTCTTTCACGAACACCGGAAGGACGAGCCGGCGCGGACTCAGGTCGGTTTCGGCGACGAGGCGTCGCAGGGCGGCACTGCGGCGCAGACGACGCAGGCGACGGACGGGAAACGCGGTCATCGGATGACCTCCTGGAGTCGGGGAAGGGTGTCGAGCTCGGCGATGAGGGCGTCGATGCTCTGTGTGCGGGCGGTGTGGCCGACGACGAAGCCGAGGCGCTCGGCGTCGCGGGTCGTTCCCGGACCGATCGAGGCGACGAGGGTGGATGCCGGCAGCACCCCGACCTGGCGGCGCAGTTCGCGCCCGACGCTCAGTGAGGTCAGCAGCACGACGGCGACGCGTCCGGCAGCGAGATCGGCCGCCACGTCGGGGGCGAGATCGATTCCCACCGTGCGGTAGCCGATACAGACGTCGACGGCGAAGCCGCGCAGCTCCAGCTCGTCGCTGACGACGGCGCCGGCAAGGTCGGAGCGCACCACGAGGCAGCGCCCGGTCGAGCTCGCGCTGTGCGCTGCGCACCACTGCGCGATCATGGTCTGCGCCGATGAGCGGCCCAGCGGCACGAAGTCGACGTTCGCGCCCAGATCGGCGACGGCGCGCGCGGTGGCCTGGCCGACCGCCGCGATTCGCAGCGACGTCGGCAACGTGCGTTCGCTCGCCGACAGGAAGACGGCGATCTGCTCGACGCTGGCGGCGCTCGTGACGAACAGCCACTCGTAATCGCCGTCGGCAAGCCGCCGGAAGGCGGCGTCGCGCGCGGTGGTGTCGCGCGGCGGGGCGGTGCGGATGAGCGGCGCGATCACGGGGTGGGCGCCACGACGCGAGAGCTCGCCGGCCACGCGCTCGCCCCATGCGCCGCCGCGCGGTACGAGGACGCGGGCGCCGGCGAGGGCCGTCACCGGGGCTCCCCCTCGGGGCGTGGACCGAGGTCGGCGAGATCGGCGGCCCCGGCCTCCATCAAGGCGGCGACGACGACGGCCGCGGCCGCGTCGCGTCCGTCCGCCGTCGTGAGGTCGGCACGGTCCGCGGAGTGCCCGACGCGGACGGTTCGCGCACCGTCGAGGGCGTACACCTCGGCGACCAGCGTGACGGCGTCGTGCGCGCGCCGCGCGGAGATGCCCACCGGCGCGGCACATCCGGCCTCCAGCATCCGCAGCACGGCACGCTCCCACAGCGCGGTGATTTCGGCATCCGTATCCGTGATCGCGGCGATCTGCGCGGCGACCGGGGAATCCGTGCGCACCTCGACCGCGAGCGCGCCTTGGCCGGCGGAGGTGGGCCAGCCGTCGGCGTCGAAGCGGTCGGTGATCCGGTCGGTGCGTCCGATCCGGGTCAGCCCCGCCTCGGCCAGCACGATGGCGTCGTACTCCCCCTCGTCGACCTTGCGCAGTCGAGTGTCGACGTTGCCGCGGATGCCGCGCACCTGCAGATCGGGCCGGCGCCGCAGCAGCTGGGCGACCCGCCGGGGTGATCCGCTGCCGACCACGGCGCCGTGCGGCAGCGCCTCGAGCGTGAGGCCTCCGCGCGCGCACAGCACATCCGCCACAGGGGCCCGCGGCGGAACGGCACCGATCGCGAGGCCGGCGACGTCGGCCGTGGGAAGGTCCTTCATCGAGTGCACCACGAGGTCGCACTCGTCGCGCAGCAACGCCTCACGCAGCGCCGCGACGAACACGCCGGTACCACCCAGCTGCGCGAGGGGTCCGGTGAGCACGTCGCCCGCCGTCGTGATCGGCACCAGCTCCACCTCGCGGCCGGTCGCCGCCCGCAGGGCGTCGGCGACGTGGCCGGACTGCGTGGTGGCCAGCAGACTCGCTCGGGTTCCGAGTCGCAGCGGCGCGGGTGCGGCGGCGTCGGTCACCGTCACGGCGCGATCCCCGCGAGTGCCGGCTGGAAGCCGAGTCGCTTGTTCTCGCAGCATCCGGGACGGCAGACGTCGTACCAGGGTCCGAGGTCCGTCTCGTGCGGGCGGTCGGCCGCGGCGGTGCCGTTCAGCCGCTCGACCATGAGGTCGACCAGTCCCATGACATACGCCGGGTGCGTCCCCGGAGTCGGGGTGCGGATTGCCGTGAGACCGAGCTCGTCGGCCGTCTCCATCGCCTCCGTGTCGAGGTCCCAGAGCACCTCCATGTGGTCGCTGACGAAGCCGAGCGGCACGATGAGCACGGCCTTGCGACCACGGGCGGGCAGCTCGGCCATCGCGTCGTTGATGTCGGGCTCGAGCCACGGCACCTGCGGCGGACCCGAACGGCTCTGGAAGACGAGCTGCCAGGCGCACGACGAGCCCAGCCGCGACATGATCGTCTCGGCGACGGCCGTGTGCTGCGCGACGTAGGCGCCGCCGGCGCCGAATCCGCGCTCGGGCGGGCCGGAACGGTCGGCGTCGCTGTTCGGGATCGAGTGGGTAGAGAAGAGGATCTCGATCTCGTCGTCGGCGAAGCCCTGGGCATGGAGGGCCTCGAGTCCCTCGGCGACGCCCTCCGCGAAGGGGGTCACGAAGCCCGGGTGGTCGAAGAACTGGCGCACCTTGTCGATCTCGACGGCACCGCTGAGGCCGGTGGCCTCGACGGCGTCGGCGAGATCTTCGCGGTACTGGCGGCACGACGAGTACGAGCTGTACGCGCTGGTCGCGATCGCGAGCAGGCGCCGGTGGCCGGCGTCATGGGCGTCCTGCAGGGCGTCGGCGACGTACGGCATCCAGTTGCGGTTGCCCCAGTACACCGGCAGCTCCAGGCCGCGCGCCGCGAGCTCGGCATCCAGCGCCGCCTTCAGCTCACGGTTGTGCTGGTTGATCGGCGACACCCCGCCGAAGTGACGGTAGTGATGGGCGACCTCTTCGAGGCGCTCGTCGGGGATGCCGCGGCCCGCCGTGACGTTGCGCAGGAACGGGATCACGTCGTCCTGACCCTCGGGTCCGCCGAACCCCAGCAGCAGCACACCGTCATACGCCACGGGGGCGCTCACGTGCGGATCGCCGGCGCAGGTCGCCGCCGTGGCGGCCGGCACGCGGCACCCCTCGCCGCACACCGGAGCGGCGCTCGCGCGCGGAGGCTTGGGACGGAACTCGCCGGAGCGGGGAGCGATGTTCTCGGCCATCAGCTCAGCACCTCCGCCAGCTCGTCGAGCTCGAGCCGGCGGCCCGTGTAGAAGGGCACCTCTTCGCGCACGTGACGGCGCGCATCGGTCGCGCGCAGGTCGCGCATCATGTCGACGAGGTGGATCGGGTCGTCGCTCTCCAGCGGCAGGAGCCATTCGTAGTCGCTGAGTCCGAAGGTCGAGACGGTGTTGGCGACGACCTCCGTGTAGCGGGCGCCCTTGCGGCCGTGCTCGGCGAGCATGCCGGCGCGCTCCTCCTCGGGCAGCAGGTACCACTCGTAGCTGCGCACGAACGGGTACAGGCACAGCCAGCCGCGGGCGCTCTCGCCGCGAAGGTACCCGGGGACGTGACGCTTGTTGAACTCGGCCTCACGGTGCACGCCCATCGCTGTCCAGACGGCCGTGTACGCCTGCAGCATGCCGGTGCGCCGCAGGGTGCGCAGTGCCTTCTGGAGCACGGCAGGGTCATCGACCGCGCCCGGCGTCGTGTGCAGCCAGATCATGAGATCCGCCTCGCCGCGCATGCCGGTGACGTCGTAGAGGCCGCGAACGCTGACACCGCCGGCCGTGACCGCGTCGACGGCGGCGGACAGCTCGGCGACCGCCGCCGCGTCGGGGGCCACCCGAGGACGGGGTCCGGCCAGGACGGCGAAGAGGGTGTATCCGAGCGGGATCTGTTCGGTCATACGGTGCTCCTAGGAAACCGGGTGGGTGTACAGGAAAGACGACGGCGGGGATGCCGCGAGCGCGCTGTCGAGACGTGCGGCGAGATCGCGGGCGTGCGGAATGACGGAGGCGAGGCCCGTGCCGGCCACGGCGGCCCCGGCCAGGTGGATGCCCGCGGGCAGGTCGTCGGGCGCGGCGGCGCCGACGACGGCATCCGTCCACTCCTGCACGACCAGGTCGACGACGTCGGCCGCGGCCACCTCGACGCCGGTGAGGATCGACACCTCGCGCGCGACCTCGTCGGCCGTGGCGAGCGTACCGGCGGCGGCGTCGCGAGCGGAGAGGCGCACGAGGTGGATGCCGTCGGGCGTCGCGGCGCGCGCCCAGTCCCACTTGGCGGTGATGTGCGTGAGGGCCTTGGCCGCCGTCGGCAGCGCGGCGTCTACGATCACGCCCGAGCCGACGGGTTCGGCGGCGAGGGCGGGGTGGGCGATGGCCGCCGCGACGAGGCGGACCGCCGCCGAGGAGCGCGTCGAAACGCCCGCACCCGCCAGCAGGCGCGCCGCCTCCGCCGGACCCGTCGCGATCACGACGTGACGCGCAGAGAGTGACCCGCTCGCCGTCTCGACCACGAGCGCGTCGGCGTCGGCGCGCACGGCATGCACCGCGACACCCGTGCGGATCTGAGCGCCACGCGACGCCGCGGCCTCAGCGAGCGCCGTCGGAAGGCGCCACATGCCCCCAGCGATGCCGCCGACGGCAGCGCCGGCACGCTGACCGGTCGCGATCGCGTCTGCAGCCTCGAGAAGCGATCCGCGCGCGACGAACTCGCGCCACAGACCGGGGTGCAGCTGCGACAAGCGGGCCTCGGCGGCGGGTCGCGAGTAGACGCTCCGGCAGAGCGTGTCGACGAGCCGATCGGCGACGCGGACACCGAGACGTTCGGCGACCAGGTCGTACAGCGACGGCTCCGCGTCGGCGGCGACGGGCACGCGTCGCTCGTCGCGCGCACGGGCGGCGCCGTCGGGGCCGATGATCGCGACGACGTCGTCGGCCTCCGGGTCGGCCGGGATGCCGAGCACGGTCCGCCGCGGCAGGCGAGCCCGCCGCACGCCGTCATCCGTCGCGACGGCGAGCCAGGCCCCCTGGGGGCGGGGCGCGACCAGTGCGAGATCGAGTCCGGCATCCGCGACGAGCGTCGCCACGGCATCGGTGCGTGTCGCGAACGACTCCGCGCCGAGATCGATGTCGACCCCCGCGAGCGTGCCGCGGCGCAGCAGCCCGCCCACCTCCTCCGCCGCGTCGACCACGACCACGTCACGTCCGGCACGCGCCAGCTCGTGTGCCACGACGAGCCCGCCCATGCCGGCGCCGACGACGACGACATCGGCGCCGGTCGCGGCTGCCGGCGCGCTCGTGCGAGAGGTGGTCACCGCGCGGACTCCGCGGGTGCGCGCCAGTCGTGAACGGTGCGCACCAGATCGGTGAGCACGGTGGGGTCGGTGTTCATCGGCACACCGTGGCCGAGGTTGAAGACATGTGCTCGCGCCGCCAGCCCCGAGGCGAGGGCGGCGTGGGCCGCCCGGCGACGCACATCCTCGGGGGCGAACAGCAGCGCGGGATCGAGGTTGCCCTGCACCGTGAGATCGCGGCCGATGCGGGTCACGGCGTCATCGAGGTCGACGCGATAGTCGACGCCGATCGCATCGACGCCGATCGAAGCCATGTCGGCGAGGATCTCGCCGGTGCCGACGCCGAAGTGGATCAGGGGCACATCGAGACCTTCGCCGCGCAGCGCGCGAACGGGCTCCAGGGCGGCCGCGGATGCCGGCAGCACGGCGCGCCGGTAGTCGGCGGGAGCGAGCGCTCCGGCCCACGAGTCGAACAGCTGCGCGGCGCTCGCGCCGGCACGCACCTGCAGGGCGAGGAAGCGCCCGGTCACCTCCGCGAGCCAGGCCGTGAGGTCCGCCCAGGCCGCGGGGTCGGAGTGGATGAGACTGCGGGCGCCGAGGTGGTCTTTCGACGGGCCGCCTTCCACGAGATAGGCGGCGAGGGTGAACGGGGCGCCGGCGAAACCGATGAGCGGCAGCGGCTCGCCGCGCTGCTCGCCCTCCTCCGCCAGCATGGCGACCGTGCGCTGGACGGCCTCGACGACCGCCTCGCCGCGCTCCTCCACGAGTGCCGGATCGATCCGCACGAGCGCGGCGATCTCGGCGGCGGTGCGCACGGGGTTGCGGAAGACCGGGCCGCGGCCGGCGGCGATCTCGACCTCCACCCCGACGAGGTGGAGCGGAACGATGATGTCGCTGAAGAACACCGCGGCATCCACTCCGTGCCGGCGCACCGGCTGCATCGTGATCTCGCTCGCCAGCTCCGGGCTCAGACAGGCGTCGAGCATCGTCCCGGTGGCACGCAGCGCCCGGTACTCGGGAAGCGAGCGCCCGGCCTGCCGCATGAACCAGACGGGGGTGATCTCCGGACGATCGCCGCGGAGGGCGCCGACCAGGCGAGAGGTCGAGGTGCCGTGCGCGGTCAGGGGATGTGCGGCGGCGGTGGCAGAGGCGATGATGATGCTCCCGTGGGACGGACTCGAGTGGGCGTTAATCGTTATACTAACCTCGTTCCCTTCCGTTCGACTCACGACTGGACCCGCGTGCTCGTCTGCCTCTCCGCCCATCAGCGCACCACGCCTCTCGAAGCGCTGGAGCGGCTGTCGGTGGTCGGCGACACCGTCGCAACCGACCTGACGGCGGCGCACGAGAGCATTCGCGGAGCCGTGGTCCTGGCCACCTGCAATCGCTTCGAGGCCTATTTCGATCTGGCCGACAGTCCCGACGACGCCTCGCCCCTGCCGGCGATGGATGCCGCGATGGAGCGCCTCGCAGAACTGTCGGCACTGCCCTTCCGCGACGTCCGCGAGACGGTCGAGTTCGCGCACGGCAACCATGTGGCGCAGCACCTGTTCTCGGTCGCGTCCGGTCTGGACTCGGTGGCCGTCGGTGAGGATGAGATCGCGGGACAGGTGCGCCGCGCCCTCGACGCGGCGCGTCGGGAGGGTGTGACCACCGCTCCCCTCGAACACCTGTTCCAGCGCGCCACCGAGACCTCTCGGGCGGTGAAGAACTCGACCAAGCTCGGCGAGTCGGGGCGCTCCCTCGTTCGTCTGGCGGTCGAGCTCGCCGGCTCGCGCGTCGCCTCGTGGGAGCAGGCGCGCGTGCTCCTCGTCGGCACGGGGCGCTACGCCGCGGCATCCCTCGCGGCCCTGCGCGACGTCGGCGCCGTCGACATCCGCGTGCACTCGCGATCGGGACGCGATCGCTTCGCGAAGCGCGAGCACCTGACGACGGTGACCGCCGATGCATTCGCCGCCGAGGCGGCCCGCGCCGACGTGATCGTCACCTGTACGACGACCACCGATACCTTCGCCCTCGATCTCGAGAGCCACGGTGCGGCCCGTGCTGCGGTGTCGACGCCGCAGCTGATCATCGACCTCGGGATGCCGCGCAACGTGGATCCGGGGCTGCGCTCGCTCCCCGACATCGAACTGCTCGACCTCGACACCATCCGCGTCCACGCGCCGATCGACGAGTTCGCGACCATCGGCGAGGCCCGCCTCATCGTGCAGACCGCCGCGCAGCGTCATGCGATGGCACGCCGCGTGCACGAGGTGGCCCCCGCGGTCGTTCAGATGCGCGCGCATGTGCACGCCGTGCTCGACCGCGAGATCGAACGCGCGCGCTCCCGCGGCGCGGGAGCCGAGACGGAGGCCGCCCTGCGCCACTTCTCCGGCGCGCTGCTGCACGACCTGATCTCGCAGGGACATTCCCTCGCCGCCGCAGGTTCGGGTTCGCAGTGGACGAGTGCGGTGGACACCGTCTTTCCGCCCGCCGCGGTCGCCGCACCCGCGGCCGTGTCCACGGGCGACGACGCCGAGGACGGCGACCGCGGATGACGCGCGTCACGCTCCGCGACGTCGCCGCGCGGGCGGGGGTGTCGACGGCGGCGATCAGCCAAGCCCTGAACGGTCGCGGCAACCTCAGCGCGGAGACGCGCGAGCGCATCAAAGCAGTGGCGGCGGAACTGGGCTACGCGCCCAACAAGCACGCGAGCGCGCTCCGTAGCGGCCGCACGATGTCGATCGGCTTCGTGATGGCGGCAAACTCGCTGCAGGACGGTCGGCGCGCACTGCAGCGCGCGCGTCAGCTCGACGCGCTCGTGGAGGCCGGCGCGACGCGCGGATTCACCGTGACGGTGCTTCCCGACAGCCGTCCCGACCTGCTGGCGGGGGCGCAGATCGACGCGCTGTACTTTCCCGATCCCGCCGATGACCGCACGATCCTGCGCGATGCGGTGGCCGCCGGCATTCCCGTCGCGGCGAACGACCTCACCGTCCCGGGCGGGGTCCTCACGATCCGCACCGGCTACGCGGCGGCCGTTCGCGCGGGTCTCGCCCACCTGGCCGAGACCGGCGCACAGCGCATCGGCTTCCTCGTCGACGAGAGCGAGGTGCCGCGAGATCAGCTCGGCGAAAGCGCCTACCTCGCTTGGAGCGCCGTCAACGGCCGCACCCCGCTCGTGGCGCGGGTCGATGCCGGGCGCCGGCGGCTCGTACCCGCGCTGCACGAACTACTCGAGGCCGACGCCGACGCCGTGTTCGCCTACTGCGAGGAAGGGCCGGAGATCTACCTGCATCTCGAGCAGATCGACGTCGTCATGCCCCGGGATCTGCAACTGCTGGTGCTGTGCACGATCGAGTGCGACATGAACGCGCGCCTGGGGATCACGCACCTGTGCCTGCATCCGGAGAAAGCCCCCGAGGTGATGTTCGCCGCGCTCGACGCCGGCGATCCCCCGCGCGCGATCGAGCTGCCCTACGAGCTGGTACGCGGCTCGACCACCCGCTGAGTCCACCCGCCCCGCCCCCTGCCCGCCCCGCGCCGCCTACGATGGCGTGGTGCCCGTCGCCGACCGTCCCCGTTCCGTCGGCGAGATCATCGCTCCCCGCCGCCTCGGGCGTGACTTCCGCTGGTTGCTGAGCTCGTCCTGGACGAGCAACCTCGGCGACGGGATCGCCCTGTCGGCATCCCCGTTGCTCATCGCCTCGCTCACGAGTTCGCCGATCCTCGTAGCCGGCGGTGCCATGATGCAGTACCTGCCATGGCTGCTCTTCGGCCTGTTCGCGGGGTCTGTGGCCGACCATCACGACCGCCGCCGGCTCGTCATCGTCGCGAACGCCCTGCGCGCCCTCGTCGTCGTGGGCCTGGTCGTGTTCCTCGTGACCGGCGCCGTGAGCGTGTGGATCGTGTTGGTCGCCGCGTTCCTGTACGGAACGGCGGAGGTGTTCGCCGACACGGCTGGCAGCACGCTGCTGCCCATGCTCGTGCGTCCCGCGGACCTCGGTCTCGGCAATGCCAGACTTCAGGCCGGCTATCTGGTCGCGAACCAGCTCGCCGGTCCGCCGCTGGGCGCGTTCCTGTTCGCGGTGGGATCGTTCTGGCCGTTCGTCACCCAGATCATCTGCGTGACACTGGCCATCGTGCTCATCGCACGCATCACCCGCACGCCGATCCCGGATCGCGACGCGGCGGATGCCGAGCGGCCGGCGCAGCCGATCCGCGAGGGTCTGCGGTGGCTGCGGGCGAACCCGCCCGTGCGCACGCTGGTCATGATCATCCTGGTCTTCAACATCACGTGGGCGGCACCCTGGGGCATTCTCGTGCTGTACGCCACCGACCATCTCGGCATGGGTCCGGTCGGCTACGGAGCGCTGACGACGGCATCGGCTCTGGGTGGGCTCGTCGGTGTCGGGATCTTCGGCGCGCTCGAGAGGCGCGTCTCGTTCGCGACGCTCATGCGGGTGTGTCTGACGCTCGAAGTGGTCATGCACCTCGCCTTCGCGCTGACGACGGTGCCCGCGATCGCGTTCGTGATCATGTTCGGCTTCGGCGTGTACGCGTTCGTGTGGGCCACGATCTCGACCACCGTCCGCCAGCGCCTCGTGCCGTTGGCGCTGCAGGGCCGCATCGCGTCGGTGAACATGGTCGGCGTCTTCGCCGGACTCGTGATCGGTCAGGCGCTCGGCGGCGTGATCGCTCAGACCTGGGGCCTCACGGCGCCCTGGTGGTTCGCGTTCGGCGGATCGGCGTTGACGCTCCTCCTCGTCTGGCGCTCGATCTCATCGATCGCCGCGGCGAAACCGGCGCTGGAGGAGACGGACGGCGGTTCCGACGACCCGCGGTGACGGCGCACACTCGTCCGCGCGTGTCGATCTCATCGTCGGAGCGTCGTGATCTCCAGGTCGAGAAACGGCAGGCCGTCCCGTGGCAGCACGATCGTGCAGACGACACCGTCGTCGGCACGGAACCCGCACGCGTAGACGAAGGGGTCGGTGTCGATATGCAGGCCGGAACGGTCCCGGCCGTCGACGGTGAGCGACGCCGGGGCCACGACCGTCGGCGTCGCGCGCCAGCCGCCGGCATCCGGGAAACGTGTGGGAATCGCCGGCAGCCCCAGCTCTTCGCGGTAGACGTTACGCAGCACGTCATTGGTGTGGTCGACGAGCAGCTGGGCGAGCGCATGCCTCTCCGGGTCGGGCGATGCCTGCCATGCCGTGCGGACGGCACTCCACAGCATCGGATACCGGAAGAGCTGGGCCTGTTCGGCGAGCCAGGCCGGTCGTCCCCACGGGGGTTCCTCCTCGATGTCGCGCCGTGTCTGCTCGTCGAGTTCGATCTCATTGCGCGGATCGGATCGATCCTCGGGGTACCGCCACAGCGTGTACGAGAACTCGACCGTCAGCTCTTCGTGACCTGCCCAGCCCGATGTCTCCGTGAAGCCGGTGATCGGCAGACGAGTGACGGCCGGTTGCGGGAGCAGTTCGAAGACCGGGAACGACACGGCGCGCAGTCTCGCCTCCGAGGCGGCACGCGGATCGGGTGCATCTTCCGGGAGGAACCCAGCGAACTCCATGGTCCCCAGTGTGACGGACGGCGAGCGATCCAGGGGGTGAAATCCGGCCGACCGGCGCCCGTCAGTCCTCGAACGCGCCGTAGACCTCGAGCGTGTTGGCCGCCAACTGCGCGCACAGCTCGTCGAGCGGCATCCGCAGCTCCTCGGCCATGAAGCGCACCGTCACCGGGACGAGGTACGGCGCGTTCGGCCGACCGCGAAGCGGCGTCGGGGTGAGGAACGGTGCGTCGGTCTCGACGAGGATCCGCTCGCGCGGCGTCACCGCCAGCGCGTCGCGCAGGTTCTGCGCGTTCTTGAACGTGATGTTGCCCGCGAAGCTCAGCCAATAGCCGCGGTCGGCGGCGATGCGCGCCATGTCGGCGTCGCCGGAGAAGCAGTGGAACACCGTGCGCTCAGGGGCCCCGACCCGATCGAGGGTTTCGAGAACGGCGTCGTGGGCGTCGCGGTCGTGGATCTGCATCGCGATGCCGTGCTTCTTCGCCAACGCGATGTGCGCCTCGAAGCTCTCGAACTGCGCTGGACGGCCCGTCTCGTCGGTGCGGAAGAAGTCCAGCCCCGTCTCACCGATCGCCCGCACGCGCGGCTGCGCGGCGAGCTCGTCGATCACGGCGATGGCCTCGCCGAGCATGCCCTGCTCGGCATACGCGGGTGCTTCGTTGGGATGTATCGCCACCGCCGCGAGGACGCGCGGGTGGGATGCCGCGGCCCACGCCGACCACCGGCTCGACGCGATGTCGCCGCCCGCCTGGACGGCACCGACGACGTTCACCTCTGCGGCCCGACGCATCTGCTCGTCGAGCGGGAGACCCTCGCCGTCCTCGATCTCGAGATGCGTGTGGTTGTCGTAGACGGCGACCGGCAGCGGCTCGGGCGCCGGCGGATATGACACGTCGCGTGAACTCTTCTCGCGCACGCGGACGTACGTCGACGGATCAACGGCGTCGCTCACCGGCATCCCCTCTCTTCTTCGATCCGGCGCACTGTTCCCCCCGCGCCTCCGTGTCCCACTCTCTGTCGAAGAGAGCACGTGCGCAAAGCACCTTTAGGGACATGCCGCCCCGCAAGTGGGACACGATGGAGGGGACGGGTGGGACGGGTCAGGGCTGCTCGATCCGGGGGAACAGCGGCTCGAGGCCGTTGACGCTGGTGCCGGGCACGAGCACTCCCCAGCTCCCGGCCTCGCGCAGCGGCTGATCCCGCAGACGCCCCACGTGCCCGAGCGCGACCCACAGCTTCTCGGTGGCGATCGGCATCACGGGGCTCAGCAGCACCGCGAGCGCACGCAGACCCTCCGCCGCCGTGTAGAGCACCGTCGCAAGACGGGCACGCTGAGCGTCGTCCTTCGCCAGCGCCCACGGGGCGTTCTCGGTGATGTAGCCGTTGAGCGCGTCGACGATCGTCCAGATCGCCGCGATCGCCTCGTCCGGACGAAAGCGCTCCATCGCCGCATCGGCCGCCGTCGCGGCATCCGCCACGATCCTCTGGATGCCGAGATCGCCCTCCGTGTACGCGGCGGGCGGCGGCACGATGCCCTCGAAGTACTTCTCGATCATCGCCGTCGTCCGCGACGCGAGGTTGCCGAATCCGTTCGCGAGCTCCGCCTGGTAGCGCGCCGAGAGGTCCTCCCACGAGAACGAGCCGTCCTGGCCGAACGCGATCGCCGACAGGAAGTAGAACCGGTAGGCGTCCGAGCCGAACACATCGGTGATCTCCGTCGGGGCGATGCCGGTGAGCTTCGACTTCGACATCTTCTCACCGCCGACCAACAGCCAGCCGTGCGCGAAGACACCGCGGGGCACGTCGAGACCGGCAGCCATCAGCATCGCGGGCCAGATCACCGCGTGGAAGCGCAGGATGTCCTTGCCCACGACGTGGAAGGCCGGCCACCGTCGCTCGAACTGGTCCGGGTCGGTGCCGTACCCGACCGCGGTCGCATAGTTCAGCAGCGCATCCACCCACACGTAGATCACGTGTGACGGGTCCCACGGCACGGTGATGCCCCAGTCGAACGCCGAGCGCGAGATCGACAGATCCTTCAGCCCGGAACGCACGAACGAGACGACCTCGTTGCGCGCCGACTCGGGCCGGACGAAGTCGGGCTCGGTCTTGTAGAGCTCGAGCAGGCGGTCCTGGAACTCGCTGAGCTTGAAGAAGTAGTTCTTCTCCTGCAGCAGCTCCAACGGCTTCGAGTGGATCGCGCAGACCTTGAGCCCCTCGAACGCACCGGTGCCGTCGACGATCTCCGCCTCCGGCTTGAACTCCTCACAGCCCACGCAGTAGAGCGCCTCGTACTCGCCGGCATAGATGTAGCCACGGTCGTAGAGCGCCTTCACGAACTGCTGCACGCGCTCCTCGTGGCGCGGCTGCGTCGTGCGGATGAAGTCATCGTTCGCGACGTCGAGGGTCTTCAGCAACGGGAACCACGACTCGGTGACGAGCTTGTCGACCCACTCCTGCGGAGTCACTCCGTTCGCGGCCGCGGCGCGCAGCATCTTCTGCCCGTGCTCGTCGGTGCCCGTGAGCATCCACGTGTCGTCCCCCGCCTGGCGGTGCCAGCGCGCGAGCGTGTCGACGGCGACCGTCGTGTACCCGTGTCCGATGTGCGGCAGGTCGCTCGGATAGTAGATCGGCGTCGTGATGTAGAAGGACTGACCAGATGTCACCCGACGAGTCTAGTTCCGGGCGACGCGCCGGCTCCCGCGTGTGACGTCGAGCCGTCGGTGCGGCGGTGCGCGTCTCAGGCGCTTTCGCGGACGACGAGCGTGGTCGGCAGCACGACGGCATCCGGATGGCCGCCGGCGATCGCCTCCAGCACCATCTCGACCATCGTGGCGCTGATCTGGGCCCAGGGCTGGCGGATGGTGGTCAGCGGCGGCGTGTGCGCCTCGGCGAGCCCCGAGTCGTCGAAACCGGCGAGCGCGACGTCCTGAGGAATGCGTCGCCCCTGCGCAGCGAGCGTCTGGGCGGCACCGACGGCGAGCAGGTCGCTTGCCGCGAACACCGCATCGACGTCGGGCGCGCGCGCGATAAGTCGAGCCATCGCCTCCGCGCCCGCCTCACGGGTGAACGGCACCACTTCGACGAGGTCCTCGTCGAAGTGGTCGCCGAGTTCGTCGCGAAAGCCGTCGAGGCGGAAACGGCCGCTGGGGGTGTCGAGCGGTCCGGTGATCAGCGCGATGCGGCGGTGCCCGCCATCCATGAGGTGCCGCGTCATCGTGCGTGCCGAGCCCACCTCGTCGATGGCGACGTGCGCAACGGTGCGCCCTTCCCACAGCGGGATGCCGGAGCACACGGTCGGCACGCCCGCGTTCACCAACGAGCCGAGCAGATCATCGGATTCGTGAGAGGAGACGAGCAGGACGCCGTCGACGTGGCCGGCGCGCACATATCGGGCCGCGTTGGCCTGTTCGCGCTCGGTGTCGGCGATCAGGAGCACGAGGGTCATCCCACGCTCGGAGACCGCATCGGTCGCCCCTCGCAGCAGCAGCGCCATGTTCGGATCCGACAGCAGGACGTGCTGGGACTCGGTGAGAAGGAAGGCGAGCGAGCCGGTCTTTCCGGTCGCGAGGCTGCGCGCAGCCTGATTGGTCGTGTAGCCCGTCGAGACGATCGCGGCATCGACGGCGGCGCGGGCTTCGGGCGACACCCAGTGCCCTCCGTTGAGCACGCGCGAGACCGTTCCGTACGAGACGCCGGCCGCGGCGGCGACGTCGCGGATGGTCGGCTTCTTCGGCACATCGCTGGGTGTCACGAGAGCCGACTCTACCGGTGTCTACAACGAACACGGCCACAACCGCACCCTTCACTGTAACCGATCACAGTCCCGGGACTGTAACCGGTCACAGTTCCATAACGAACCCGTGATCGCGCACTTTTCGACCGCACAATGGAGGGCGTTCGCACCCGGTGCGACATCACGACAGGGCGGCGGAGCAGCCGAGCTACGGCCCCTCTCCCCCTGTGATCCCAGAGAGAGGCACACCGATGAAGGTGAAGAAGAAGGGCGCCGTCGCCCTCGGACTGCTCGTGGCGTCCGGCATCCTGGCGCTCGCCGGCTGCTCCGGCAGCACGACCGCACAACCGACGACCAGCGGCGACGCACAGGCCGCCACCAGCGGCGAGCTGACCGTGTGGGTCGACGCCGACCGTGCGCGAGCGCTCGAGGATGTGGCGAAGAAGTTCGAGCAGGAGAAGGGCGTCAAGGTCAACCTCGTCGTCAAGGACTACGGCAAGATCCGCGACGAGTTCACCGCACAGGTGCCAACGGGCAAGGGACCCGACATCACGATCGGCGGGCACGACTGGATCGGCGCGTTCGTCAAGGACGGAATCGTGGCGCCGGTCGAACTGGGCGACAAGGCGGCCGACTTCGAGAAGGTCGCCATCGAGGCGGTCACCTACGACGGCAAGACCTACGGCCTTCCGTACGCCATCGAGAACATCGCCGTGCTGCGCAACACCGCGCTGGCCGACTCCACCCCGGCCACCTACGACGACATGATCGCGAAGGGCCGCGCCGCCGGCACGGAGTACCCGTTCGTCGTGGGCCTGGACCCGCAGGCGTCCGACCCGTACCACCTGTACCCGTTCCAGACCTCCTTCGGCACCTCGGTGTTCGGACGCAATGCCGACGGCTCGTACGACGCAAGCAAGCTGTCGATCGGCGACGAAGGCGGACAGAAGTTCGCCGCGTGGCTCACCGCGCAGGGAGACACCGGAACCAAGGTGCTGAACCTCAACCTCTCCGGCGACCTGGCCAAGGAAGCCTTCAACGCCGGCAAGTCGCCGTACTTCCTCACCGGCCCGTGGAACGTCGCCGACGCCCAGAAGGCCGGCATCGACGTCGCGGTCGACGCGATTCCGACGGCGGGCGGCGGTGACGCACAGCCCTTCGCCGGCGTGCAGACGTTCTTCGTGAGTGCCAAGAGCGCCAACGCGCTGATCGCGAACGAGTTCCTCGTGAACTACATCGCCACCGCCGACGTGCAGACGGCTCTCTTCAAGGCTGGCGGGCGTCCCCCGGCACTGACCGCCGCGTTCGACGCCGCCAAGTCCGACCCGATCGTCGCCGGCTTCGCCAAGGTCGGCGCGAACGCGGTGCCGATGCCGTCGATCCCGCAGATGGGCTCGGTGTGGGACGACTGGGGCAAGACGGAGGCCGCCCTGATCAAGGGCGGCGGCGACCCTGCCGCGCAGTGGACCCAGATGGCCGACTCGATCGCCGCCAAGCTCGGTTGACCCCGTGCGGAGGGGTGGGCTCACGCTCACCCCTCCGCACCCCGATCCCCCCACGTTCCGACAGGAGTCGAAGATGACTGGCCCCACGATCGCCGCGCCGCCCACGCGCGCGCCCGAAGACCGCGCCGCGGCACGGCGCCGCCGACGCGCCGAGGCCTGGGCGGAAGCCGCAGGCGCCGGGTGGAAGGTCTGGCTGGTCAAGATCGTGTGCCTGGGCGTCATCGACGCGATGGCCGTCTATGCGATCCTCGTCCTGCTGACCAAGGACAGCGTCGTCATCGCAGCGGTCGTTGCCCTCGGCATCCTCGCGATCAACGTCGTCTACCTGAAGCCGGGCCTTCTGCCGGCCAAGTACCTGACGCCGGGCCTGGTCTTCCTCTTCGTCTTCCAGATCTTCGTGGTCCTGTACTGCATCTACATCGCGTTCACGAACTACGGCTCGGGACACGTGTCGACGAAGGACGACGCCGTCAACGCGCTGCTGATCCAAAACCAGCAGCGCGTCGAGGACTCGGCCGCCTATCCGGTGTCGGTCCTCGAGAAGGACGGCGCCCTCTTCTTCCTCGTGACCACTCCCGACGGCACCGCCGAGATCGGCAGCGCCGACCAGCCGCTCGAGGCGGCGTCGGATGCCGAGTTCACGGGCGGCCGCGCGGCGGCGCTTCCCGGGTACACCACGTTGAACTTCGCTCAGCTCGTGGCCAACCAGGCGACGATCTCGTCGATGGCGGTGCCCTTCTCCACCGATCCCAACGACGGCACGCTCCAAACCCGCGACGGCTCGACGGCCTACCAGTACGTCTCCACGCTCGTGTGGGATGCCGCCGCAGGCACCATGACGAACACGCAGACGGGCGTCGTCTACACGGACAACGGCAACGGCTCCTTCGCCTCCGCCGACGGGCAGACCCTCGCCACGGGATGGCAGGTCTGGGTCGGCGTCGACAACTTCGTCCGGGCGTTTTCCACCGAGTCGATCCGTGGGCCCTTCCTCGCCGTGCTCGTCTGGACGTTCGTGTTCGCCATCCTGTCGGTGGCGACGACCTTCGCCCTCGGCCTGTTCCTCGCGATCGTCTTCAACGATCCGCGGATGAAGAGCAAGAAGTACTACCGGGTCATCATGATCCTCCCGTACGCCTTCCCCGCGTTCCTGTCGGCGCTGGTCTGGCAGGGAATGTTCAACCAGGACTTCGGCTTCATCAACCAGTCCATCCTCGGAGGGGCGTCGATCCCCTGGCTGCAGGATCCCCTGCTGGCGAAGGTGTCGATTCTCGTCGTGAACCTCTGGCTCGGCTTCCCCTACATGTTCCTCGTCACGACGGGTGCCATCCAGGCGATCCCCGACGACATCCAGGAAGCGGGGCGTGTCGACGGCGCCGGTGTGTGGCAGATCTTCCGCCACATCAAGTTCCCGTTGCTGTTGGTGTCGGTGGCGCCGCTGCTGATCTCCTCGTTCGCGTTCAATTTCAACAACTTCAATCTGATCTACATGCTCACCGGCGGCGGTCCGCGCTTCGCCGACGCGTCCATCAACGTCGGCGCGAGCGACATTCTGATCTCGATGGTCTACAAGGTGGCCTTCGTGGGAGCCGAACGCGACTACGGCCTGGCCAGCGCGTTCTCGATCATCATCTTCGTGCTGGTGGCGGTCATCTCCTACCTCAGCTTCCGCCAGACCAAGGTGCTCGAGGAGCTGAACTGACATGACCACTGCTGAGACCCTCCCCGTCACCGGTACGGCATCGACCCCGCCGAGTCCGACCGTCGCCCACGAGACGCGTCGCCGGTTCGGCCGGTGGTTCCGCGAGACCGGCTGGCGCCACCTCGTCGGCATCGCGATGCTCGTCTTCTCGGCGTTCCCGCTCGTCTACGTGCTCTCCGCCTCGCTCAACCCGGGCGGGACGCTGCTGACGGCCAACAGCCTGTTCGCCACGGTCGACATCGGCAGCTACATCGCCCTGTTCCAAGACCCGCTGCGCCCGTACGGCAACTGGTTCGTCAACTCGGTGTTCATCGGGCTGACGACGTCGTTCTTCACCGTCGTGCTCTGCGCGCTCGCCGCCTACGCCTTCTCGCGCATGCGCTTCACCGGCCGCCGTTTCGGACTGCTGACGCTGCTGCTCGTGCAGATGTTCCCTCAGCTGCTCGCCGTGGTGGCGATCTTCCTGCTGATGTCGGCGATCGGCGACATCTTCCCGGCACTGGGTCTGAACTCCCAGATCGGGTTGATCATGGTCTATCTCGGCGGCGCGCTGGGCGTGAACACGTTCCTCATGTACGGCTTCTTCAACACCGTGCCGGCCTCGATCGACGAGGCGGCGAAGATCGACGGAGCCGGACACGCTCGCATCTTCTTCACCATCATCCTGCGCCTGGTCGCCCCCGTGCTGGCTGTGATCGGCCTGCTGTCGTTCATCGGTACCATGAACGACTTCCTCATCGCGTCCGTCGTCCTCGTCGATCCCGACAAGCAGACGCTGGCGGTGGGGCTGTACCAGTTCGTCTCGCAGGAGACGGCGCGCAACTGGAGCGTGTTCGCCGCCGGCGCCGTGCTCGCGGCGATCCTGCCGATGGCACTGTTCCTGGGCCTCCAGCGCTTCATCGTCGGCGGCCTCACGGCCGGCTCGGTCAAGTAGCGCATGATGCGGCCCGCGCCGCACACCACACAATCAGAGGGCTCTGCCACGGATGTCCGTGCAACCACGTCGCACCAGTGCCGACGTGTTGTCGGCGTTCCACGGAGGTTCCCATGATCGATCCCACCTGCCCGCACCACGACGGCTCGCCGTTGTACGTCTCGCACCCCGATCCGGCTCTCGGCGACGAGGTGACCGTCCGCCTCCGCGTGCCCCGCGCCTACGGCGGAGTCGACCGCGTCGTGGTGCGCAGCAACCCCGACCACGAGCCGGCGTGGGTGGAGGCCGAGTGCGACGGCGAACGGGACGGGTGGCACTGGTGGTCGGCGCGGATCGTCGTCGCAAACCCGCGCCACGGCTACCGCTTCCATCTCGTCCGCAGCGACGCGACGGTGCAGATCCTCAACCAGGGCGGGCTCAGCGACGTCGACGTCCTCGACGCGCAGGATTTCGCCCTCGTCGCCGGCAACCCGCCGCCGCCGTGGATGGCCGACACCGTGCTGTACCAGATCTTCCCCGATCGTTTCGCGCGATCGGATGCCGCGGCCGACCGCCCGCTTCCGCAGTGGGCGATCCCCGCAGCCTGGGATGACCCGCTGGATCCCTCCCACCCGGGTCGCAGCCGGCAGCTCTATGGCGGAGACCTCGACGGCGTCGTGGACCGGCTGGACCACCTCGTCGATCTGGGTGTGAACGCGCTGTACCACACGCCGATCTTCCCCGCGGAGTCGAATCACCGATACGACGCCGCCAGTTTCGATCACGTCGACGAACTCCTCGGCGGCGACGACGCCTACCGACGTCTCATCGAGGCAGCGCACGCGCGCGGCATCCGCGTGATCGGCGATCTCACCACCAACCATTCCGGCGTCGCCCATGAGTGGTTCCGCAACGCGTACGGCCGGCCCGACGCGGCGGAAGCCGACTTCTACTACTTCCACGATGCGGCCCACACCACCTACGAGACGTGGCTGGATGCGGCGACGCTGCCGAAATTCGACTGGAACAGCGCCGAACTGCGGCGCCGATTCATCGAGGGGCCCGACTCCGTCGTCGCGCGCTGGCTCGCGCAGCCGTACGGGATCGACGGGTGGCGCATCGACGTCGCCAACATGACCGGTCGACTCGGCGCCGAAGACCTCAATGCCGTCGTGCGCCAGACGGTGCGCCGGACGATGATCGAGGTCTCGCCCGACACGCTCCTGCTCGCCGAGTCGACGAACGATGCCGCCAGCGACCTGCAGGGAGATGCCTGGCACGGCGGCATGACCTACCCGGCGTTCACGCGCGGCGTGTGGTCGTGGCTCGCGGAGCCCCGACGCATCCCTCACCGCGGCTTCGACGGCCGCGTCAGCGATGAGATGTGGTTCTTCGGACTGCCCACCGGGATGCCGCGGTACACCGCGCAGCAGTTCGTGCGCCAGCTCCGGCTCTTCACCAGCCAGATTCCGTGGCGTGTGCAGCGCGGGACGATGTCGGCCCTCGACACCCACGACACCGCCCGGTTCGCCACCTACGCCGCGGCGGAGATGATCCCGCTCGCCGTCGGTCTGTCGATGACGCTGCCCGGCATCCCCGTCGTCTACGCCGGCGACGAGTTCGGGCTCGAGGCCGTGGACGGTGAGATGAGCCGCACCCCTCTCCCCTGGGAGCGCATCGGCGAACCCGAGATCGCCGCCCGCATCGGCCTCTACCGTGAGCTCATCGGCCTTCGTCGCGCGCACGCGGCGCTCTCGACGGGCGGCCTGCGCTGGTTGCACGCGGACGACGATGCGCTCGTGTTCATACGCGAGAACGCGGACGAGGCGGTGCTGGTCCTCGCCGCTCGTACCGACGTCGAGATCCGTCTCGACATGGCCCTGGTCGGCGCGGCGACGGCCACGGCCGCGCGCTATGCGGCAGGGACGGTCGAACTCGTCGCGGATGACGGTGCGGTGCGCCTGCACGGCAGAGGAGCGAGCTTCGCCGTTTGGACGCTGCCGGGCGTCACCGCCCCGCCCGCGCGTGCGGAGCGGTCCGTCGCAACGCCGGAGGCCTTCGCGCAGTTGGGCGGTCCCGCCGTCTGAGCGGGCATCACCGCGAGGCGAGCACCGCCTGGTAGAGGTCGCGGCTGGACAAGCCGGTCGCTGCCGCGACCTCGGCAGCGGCGTCCTTCAAACGGACGCCGTCGGCCACGAGGGCCTGCACCTGGGCGACAGCGTCCTCGGCCGACACGTCGCGAGCCGGCGCTCCCCCGACGACGACGACGATCTCGCCGCGGACCCCGTCGCGGGCCCAGTCGGCGAGGGCTGCCAGACCGTCGCGGACGACCTCCTCGTGCAGCTTGGTGAGTTCCCGGCAGACGGCGGCAGGCCGGTCGGCACCGAAGGCGGCGGCCATGGCGTGCAGCGTCTCGGCCAGACGCGACGGCGCTTCGAAGAAGACCATCGTGCGCGGCTCGCTCGACAGCAGAGCGAGAGCGCGTGCACGCTCGCCGGCCTTGCGTGGCAGGAATCCCTCGAAGGTGAAGCGATCGGTGGGCAACCCGGCCACGGCGAGCGCCGTGACCACGGCGCTCGGTCCTGGCAGCGCCGTGACCGCGACGCCCTGTGCGACGGCCTCGGCGACGAGGCCGTACCCCGGATCACTCACGGTCGGCATCCCCGCATCGCTCAGAACGAGCAGGTCCTCCTCGCGCGCACGGGCGACGAGCTCGGCCGCGCGCTGCTTCTCGTTGTGGTCGTGAAGGGCGACCAGCCGCGGACGATTGGCGATGCCCAACCCCTGCAGCAGCCGTTGTGTCGTGCGGGTGTCCTCGGCGGCGATGACGCTCGCCTGCTCGAGGGCGGCGACGAGCCGCGCCGACGCGTCGCCCAGATTGCCGATGGGAGTCGCACCGAGGATGATCACCGCTTCAGCTTAGGCTGGTGGCCGTGTCGACCACCGCCGAG
The DNA here is from genome assembly GCF_028550675.1 of Sphingomonas sp. BLCC-B65. Taxonomy (NCBI): domain Bacteria; kingdom Pseudomonadati; phylum Pseudomonadota; class Alphaproteobacteria; order Sphingomonadales; family Sphingomonadaceae; genus Sphingomonas; species Sphingomonas sp. BLCC-B65. The sequence continues at coordinate 137,818 of NZ_JAQQGL010000002.1, forward strand.
CCGATCCCACCGCTGCTGCCACCCGTGCGCCGGTCTGCGTACGACCGTTGGCGCGAGCGCGTCGCGGACGATCCGCGACTCCAGCGGTTGTACGGATGGCTCGCTCCGCTGGCGGTGACGCTGCTCGCCGGCATCCTTCGCTTCTGGAACCTCGGGCATCCGCACGTGCTGGTCTTCGACGAGACCTACTACGTGAAGGACGCGTGGAGCCAGTGGAATCTCGGCTATGCGGCGACCTGGCCCGACGGCGCCGATGCACGATTCGCGGCGGGCGAGACGAACATCTTCACGAGCGATCCGAGTTTCGTCGTCCATCCCCCGCTCGGCAAGTACCTCATCGGCTTCGGCATGTGGCTGTTCGGACCCGACAGCTCCTTCGGCTGGCGAGCCATGACCGCACTGTTCGGCACGGCCCTCGTGCTGCTGCTCTTCCTCGTCGCGAAGACGCTGACGAACTCGACGGTGTTCGCGACCGTCGCCTCCTTCCTCCTCGCGATCGACGGCCTCGGCATCGTCATGAGCCGGGTCGCGCTGCTCGACGTGTTCCTGGCGTTCTTCATCCTGCTGGCGTTCTGGTTCGCCCTTCTCGATCGTCGACGCCACCTCGACCGCCTCGCCGCCGCGATCGTCGCGCGCGGGGTGGATGACGCGCCTCCCGCATGGGGAGTCGTGCTCTGGAACCGTCCGTGGATCATCGCCGCAGGGGCCGCCGCCGGCGCGGCGACAGCGGTGAAGTGGTCGGGGGTCTGGGTGCTCGCGGGCATCGGGCTCTACCTGGTCGTCACCGACGCCCTCGAACGTCGACGACTCGGCATCACCTTCTGGCCGATGGATGCCGTGCGGCAGGGGCTCGCCTCGTTCGTGCTGCTGGTGCCGGTCGCCTTCGTCGTGTACCTCGGCTCCTGGAGCGGATGGCTCCTCAGCGACGGCGGCTACGACCGCAAGGTCGCCGAGCTCAGCCCTGCGACGGGCTTCTTCTCCTGGGTGCCGCTTCCCCTGCAGAGCCTGTGGAAGTACCACGAGACCATCTATGCCTCGATGGCCGGTATGACGTCGCCGCACAGCTACTCGAGCGCGGCGTGGGCGTGGCCGTTCCTCTGGCGTCCGACGTCGATGTACGCGTTCTCCAGCCCCGACGGCACGAACGGCTGCTCGGGCGAGAACGGTTGTCTGCAGGTGCTGTACAGCATGCCGAATCCGCTGCTGTGGTACGGCTCGGTCATCGCCGCGCTGTACCTCGTGTACCGCTTCGCCGTCGCTCGCGACTGGCGCTACGCCGTGGTGCTGGTCGGCATCGCGGCCACGTGGCTTCCCTGGTTGATGTACCCCGAGCGCACGGTGTTCCAGTTCTACACGATCGTGATCTGGCCGTTCCTGCTGCTGGCGCTCACCTTCGCGCTGCGGGAGGTCGCCGGCGCGGCCCACGCCCCGCACGAGCGCCGCACGGCCGGGCAGCGGGTCGTCATCGTGTTCCTCGTCGCGGCGGTGGTCTTGTCGGCTTTCTGGTATCCACTGTGGTCGGCGACGCAGGTCCCCTACGACTTCTACCGTCTGCACAACTGGATGCAGGGCTGGGTGTGACAACTATCGAGAATCATTCTCGATAGTATGCGTGCGGGAGGACGAATGCCGCACGCGAACACGGCCGCCGGAGTGGTCGGAACCGCGGCATCGCGCGTGCCCGTCGTCGCCGTGACCGGCCATCTCGGCGCGGGGAAGACGAGCCTCGTCAACCACCTGCTGCGCACGCCCGGCGCCCGCCTCGGAGTGGTCGTGAACGACTTCGGCGTCCTCAACGTCGACGCCGCGCTGGTCACCGGTCAGGTCGACGAGGCCGCCGCGATCTCGGGAGGCTGCGTATGCTGCCTGCCGGATGCGGGGGGACTCGACGACGCGCTCGCACGGTTGGCCGCCCCGCGGTTGCGCCTCGACGCGATCCTCGTGGAGGCGAGCGGCGTCGCAGAACCCGCTGCGCTCGCCCGCCTGATCCGCTTCAGCGGCGTTGCCCGCGTGCGAGCAGGCGGCGTGGTGGACGTGATCGACGCCGTGCACCACTTCGCGACGATCGATGCCGGCGACGACGCGCCGGCGCGCTATGCGACGGCGTCGCTCGTCGTGATCGGCAAGACCGATCTGCTGCCGGCATCCGAGCGGGGATCGACGATCGCGCGGATCAGCACGCGCGTCCGCTCGCGCAATCCCGACGCGCACCTGGTCACCGCCCGTGCCGGCGCGATCGATCCTGTCCTCGTCTTCGACGTGGCCGACCACGACGACCCGATCGACGAGCTGCCGCTCGCCCGCATCGCGCGCGAGGCGCACCACGGTCCCGGACACGACACGCACGAACACGCCCGATCGGTGTCGATCCCGCTGGTCGCTCCGGTGCCGCCGTCGGCGCTCGTCGACCTCCTCGAGCACCCTCCCCGCGGCGCCTATCGCCTCAAGGGGCGGGTGCGGGTGCGCGGCACCGGCGGCGACCGGGGCTACCTCGTCGAACTCGTCGGCCGATCGATCCACGTGTCCGCACTGCCGTCGCCGCCGGCGACCGGCGAACTCGTCGCCATCGGTGTCGACCTCGACACGGCCGGCGCCGATGCGGCCCTCCGAGCCCTGGCCACCGCGCCGACGGAGCGCGCAGACGCCGCGGGGCTGCGGCGCCTGCGACGCTACCGCCGGCTCAGCGAGTGAACGCCGCGGAGGACGACGGTGACGGTCGGGTCAGTTGACCTCGTCGGGATGGGCGGAGACACGACCCCCGCGCTCGAGCGCGGTGATCGCCGACTGTTCGTCGGCGCTCAGCTCGAAGTCGAACAGGTCGAGGTTCTCGCGGATGCGGTCGGGGTTGTTCGACTTCGGGAAGATGATGTGCCCCTGCTGGATATGCCAGCGCAGCACGACCTGCGCGGGCGTCTTGCCGTGGGCCGCCGCAGCGGCGGCGACGGGCCCCTCGTCGAAGAGCGGGTACTTGCCCTGTCCGAGCGGACCCCACGCCTCGATCAGGATGCCGTGCTCCTTCGCGAACGAGGTGACGTCCGGCTGCTGATAGGCCGGGTGCAGCTCGATCTGGTCGACCGCGGGCGTGACACCCGTGGCCGCGATGATCTCGGACAGGTGCGACGGCAGGTGGTTGGAGACGCCGATGCTGCGGGCCTTGCCCGCCTCCCGGATCTGCACCATCTTCTCCCACGCGTTCACGTAGTTGCCGTGAGCCGGTGCGGGCCAGTGCACGAGGTACAGGTCGACGGCGTCGAGTCCGAGCTTCGCGAGGCTCTCATCGATCGCGGCGAACGGCTGGTCGCCGCCCTGCCGATCGTTCCAGAGCTTCGTGGTGATGAAGAGCTCGTCGCGGGCGATGCCGCTGGCGGCGATGGCCCGCCCGACGCCTTCCTCGTTGCCGTAGATCGCGGCGGTGTCGATGTGCCGGTAGCCGGCCTCGAGGGCGTCGCTGACGATGCGCTCGGTCTGCGCGGGATCGACTTTGAAGACGCCGAAGCCGAGCTGCGGGATGGTGTGTCCGTCGTTGAGGGTGAGGAGGGGAATGCTCATCCGTACAGCGTAGGCGGGGCGACGGGGGCGGGGGCCGGATGCCGCGGCATCCACCGCATGGGTTGTTCTCCCCATCGCGACCCGTCTGCGCCCTCCCGTAGGGTCTGACAGAGGGAGGCGGACACATGAGCGACCTGAAGATCGATGTCGGTGAGGTGCTGGCGAGCGCGTCCAGCGCCGAACGGATCGCGGGAGACTTCTCGGCGGCCGAGCGCATCGCCGACGAGACGGCCGGCTACACGGGGCACGACGGCTTGGCCGGCAAAGTGCGCGACTTCGGCGACAAGTGGGACATCGCCCGCGGAAAGCTGGAGGACAACCTGACGTTCATCGCGGACTACCTCCGCGCCGTCGTCGACACGTTCGAGGACCTCGACACCGACCTCGCCGCGTCCCTCCAGCAGGCGGCGGCGGGCGATCAGACCGCCGCGACCAACCTGAACGACGAGATCGGCAAGAGCACCGCGCCAGCCGCCCCGGCAGCCCCCGCGCCGACGCCGAGCCCGTCACCGGGACCCTCGCCGACTCCGCCCGCAGGAGGTGACCGATGACTCTTCCCGGCAACCCGGAGGCACTCGCGGAGCGCGCCGCGACGTACGTGTCGTCGGCGAGCCGCATCGAGCGCGCCGCCGACGATCTGCGCAACCTCGCCTACGCCAGCACCGCGCGTTCGCTGGACGCGATCCGCGAGCGCAGCGGACAGGTCGCCGGCGACCTGTCCGAGGCTTATGGCCGCTATGCGGGCACGGCGAACGCCCTCGTGGAGTACGCGGCAGCCCTGCGCGAGGCGCACCGCAAGGCCGACGAGGCCGACGCCAACGAGGCCTACGCCGAGCGGCACGCCGGCAGCGCCGACACGCAGGTGTCCGCGTACGACCGTCAGCTCCGTGCCCTCGAGCAGTCCGCGGCGCCGACCGGCAACATCGAGGCCGCGGAGCGTCAGCTCGCCGAGGCGCGCGCCGCCGCCCGGCGCTACGACAACGCCGCGACGGCGGCGCGCGAAGCGCACGAGCAGGCCCGACGCGACATGGAGGCGGCGGCGCTACGCGCGATGTCGCTCATCGACAGCGCCATCGACGCTACCAACGAGGGGTGGCTCGACAAGGTCGGCAACTTCTTCGAGGGTCTCGGATCGTTCTTCGCCGACCTCGGAAAATGGATCGGCGACTTCCTCCAAGATCTGTGGAACGAGCTCCAGCGGCTCGTCGCGACCGTTCTGGCGTTGGTGGGAACCGTCCTGATCCTCGCGTTGGTCTATGCGCTGCTGTCGATGATCCCGTTCATCGGTCCGTTCATCGCGGCCCTCGTCGTCGGCCTGCTCGCAGGGTTTCTCCTCGCCAGCATCCTCTCCGACGTCACCAAGCCCACGCCCGCCGTCAGCAAACGCAACCTCACCGACTCGGAGGTCGACAACTACCGCGGGCAGCCAACCGACCTCGCTCACGCGTTGAAGGAGACCACGCTCGTCGACTCGCTCGGCCACCACACCAAGGATTCCGCCGACGAGACGGTCATCAGTGTGACGAAGGTGGTCGATGCCGACGGCGTCGTGCGCTGGCGCGTCACGCTGCCGAGCACCCAGGAGTGGTTCTCCCGGCTCAACGGCGATCAGGGCGCGGTCAACGATCTGGACAGCAACCTGGCGCTCATGCTCACGCCCTCGCTGCGCTCGCAGTACGAGCGCGCCGTACTCGAAGCGATGAAGCAGGCCGGCGTGGGACCCGACGACCCGGTGATGCTGGTGGGGTTCAGCCAGGGTGGGATCCTCGCCGGAACGCTCGCCGCGTACAACAACGACTACAACTGGGACGCCGTCGTCGTCGCGGGTGCACCGATCGACAGCATGCCCATCCCATCCACGACCACCGTCGTCTCGGTGCAGCACAATGGGGATCCGGTTCCGCGGCTCGACAGCGTCATCTCGCTCGGCACCGACGGCTACGCTCCCACGGACAGGCCCAACTGGACGACGATCCAGGAGGACTCGCCCCTTGCATCGCAGGGCGTCGGAGGGATCCACTATTCGCCCGCCTACAACTCCACGCTGCAGAACAACATCGGGCAGGTGCCGGCGGCCACGCGCGACGATCTCGACCGATACTTCATCGGCGATGAGAATGCGTATGGTTACGAAGAGAGCTACTACACGTGGAAGGAGTGACGATGATCGCAGGAGCCTCAGCTCGCCGATTCGCTAGTGTTCTCGTCGCTCTGCTCGCCGTGGGCGCTTCAACGGGATGCTCCTCTCTTTTCGATTCCCCCCAGTCCGCCCCGACCCCCTTGGAGAGTAGCGTGGACGCTTTTCAGCCCGTATACGACGCGATCGCGACATCCGACCCGCGCGTCGAGCGCGCGAGCACCGTCACCACGAGCCTCTCGGGAGCCGCCCGCCAGCTCACGGTCGTCATCCGCATCACCGGGAGCGAGCCGGTCTCGACCCAGACGCTGACCGCCGTTCTGATCGCGGTGAGAGACTCCGCCCACGGCGATGCCGACATGCTCGATCTCGTCGCCCGAGACGCCTCCAACCCGAAGCAGATCCTCGATCTGTCCGACGCCATCCGAGGCCTGCCCTCTGGGCTGTCCACGGTCTGGATCGACGGCGGCCTCGTGGTGCCGATGAGCGATCTTGCCGCGCTCGGCTGACGCGCCGCGTTCCATGAGCACCACGCACGAGCCCGAGCTCGCCTTCCGGCTGCTCGGCACATGGTGGCAGGTCGCCCTCGACTCCGACGACGCCGCCCGCACATCGGCCGCGGAGGTCGCACGTGGCACGCTCGGCACTGCCGACGAGAACGCCACGCCTCGGCGCCGAATGCGCGACGAACTCGTCGAGGCCGCACGGGCCGCGCGCGAGGCGCACGGGCGGTTGCTGCTGCTGCAGACGGAGCTCGGCCCCGGGGAGCCGATGTCGGCGATGCTGACACTCTTCGACGACGACCGGTTCCGGATGAGCCCCGCCATCGGCACGAACCCCGAGCGCGTGCTCGCCGTGCTCGAAGAGTCCCTGCCGACGATCGCTCCCGAGATGGCGGGCACGGCGGTGCGGCGTCCGTTCGCGGACGGCGAGGTGGTCCGCGCGCATCGCATCGACGAGTCGGTCGAGGTCGAGAACGGCGAGGCTTTCACGCAGCGCCGCCTCGTCGCCCACTACTGGTACCCCGTCCCGGACTCGAAGAAGCTCGCTCTCGTGGTGCTCTCGAGCCCGCTCGGCGACATTCCGAACGTGCTGCTGACCTATTTCGACGCGATCGTGGAAGTGTCGGGGTTCCGCCCGAGCGCCTGATCGCCCCGAGCGCAATACGATGGAGGGCTATGCCTTCCCCCACGCCCGTGATCTTCTACCCGCCGGAGCTGCCCGTCAGCGCCGCGCGGGACGAGATCGCGCGCGCGATCCGGGATCATCAGGTCGTGATCGTGGCCGGCGCGACCGGGTCGGGCAAGACCACGCAGCTGCCGAAGATCTGCCTGGAGCTCGGGCGCACGAAGATCGCGCACACCCAGCCGCGACGCATCGCCGCGCGCACCATCGCGGAGCGCGTCGCCGAGGAGCTGCAGGTGCCGCTCGGCGGTGCTGTCGGCTACAAGGTGCGTTTCACCGATCAGGTGTCGGAGGACACCCAGATCGCGCTTGTGACCGACGGCATCCTCCTCAACGAGATCCACCGCGACCGCCTGCTGCGCCGCTATGACACGATCATCATCGACGAGGCCCACGAGCGATCGCTGAACATCGACTTCCTCGTCGGCTACCTCGCACGCATCCTGCCCGAGCGCCCCGATCTGAAGCTCGTCATCACCTCGGCGACGATCGATCCTGAGAGCTTCGCGAGACACTTCGCGGATGCCGGGGGCACACCCGCGCCGATCGTCGAGGTGTCCGGCCGCACCTACCCGGTCGAGATCCGCTACCGCCCGGGTGCGGCCGACTCCGACAGCCCGCGCGACGGCGACCGTGACGAGGTCGACACGCTGACGGCCGCTCTGCGGGAGCTCGACCGCGAAGCGAACGGCGATGTCCTCGTCTTCCTCCCCGGCGAGGCGGAGATCCGCGACGCGATGGATGCCGTCCGCGGCATGTACGCGAAGGATGCGCGCCCCACGGAGGTCCTCCCCCTCTACGGTCGGCTCTCCGCCGCCGAACAGCACCGCGTGTTCGAACCCTCGGCCGTTGCCGGCGTGCGTCGGCGCGTGATCCTGGCGACCAACGTTGCCGAGACGAGTCTCACGGTTCCCGGCATCCGCTACGTGATCGATGCGGGTACGGCCCGCATCTCACGCTACAGTGCACGCTCGAAGGTGCAGCGTCTGCCGATCGAGGCGGTGTCGCAGGCGTCGGCCCAGCAGCGTTCCGGACGAGCCGGGCGCACCTCGAACGGCATCGCGATCCGCCTCTACAGCGAGGACGACTTCCTCGCACGCCCGGAATACACCGAGCCCGAGATCCTCCGTACCTCCCTCGCGTCCGTCATCCTGCAGATGCTCGCGCTCGGATTCGGCGACATCGAGGACTTCCCCTTCCTCACGAAGCCGGACAGCCGCGGGGTCAAAGCCGCGTTCGACCTGCTGACCGAGCTGCGGGCCGTCTCGCCGTCACGGCGGCTGACCTCCCTCGGCCGCGAGATCGCACGCCTGCCGATCGACCCCCGCTTCGCGCGGATGCTCATCGAGGCGCGCCGTCTGGAGGTGCTCCCCGACGTGCTCGCGATCGTCGCCGGACTGTCGATCCAGGACGTCCGCGAACGCCCGTCGGCCGAAGACCCCGCGGCGAGAGAGCAGGCCGACCGCCTCCACGCGCGCTTCGCCGATCCGACGAGCGACTTCCTCACCCTCCTCAACCTTTGGAACCACCTGCAGGAACAGCAGCGCGACCTCGGCTCCAGCGCCTTCCGACGCCTGTGCCGCAGCGAGTTCCTCAACTACGTGCGGGTGCGCGAGTGGGCCGACGTGCATCGGCAGCTGCGCCAGCTGATGGGCGCGAAGACCCGATCGACCTCCGACGGCGCGGCGGCCGACCCCGCGCGCGTGCACCGGGCGATCCTGTCGGGTCTGCTCTCGCACATCGGCATCCTCGACACCCGCTCGCTGACACCGGCGAAGAACGGCGCGGCGAAGGGCGGCGGAAACGACCGTCGCAAGCAGATCGCGACCTACCGCGGAGCGCGGGGCGCGAATTTCGCCATCTTCCCCGGATCGGGTCTGCGCAAGGCGAGCCCCGATGCGGTCATGGCGGCCGAGCTGGTCGAGACCTCGCGGCTGTTCGCCCGCACCGTGGCGGCGATCGATCCCGCGTGGGCCGAGGAGCTCGCCGGCGATCTCGCCCACCGTCAGCTCAGCGACCCGCACTGGTCGAAGGATGCCGGTGCCGCCGTCGCCGCCGAGAAAGTCACGCTCTTCGGGGTGGAGATCATCCCGCGCCAGCGCGTGCAGCTGGCCCGCATCGACCGTCCGCTCGCGCGGCAGCTGTTCATCCGGCACGCGCTCGTCGACGGCGACTGGAACAGCCAGCACCTCGACAAGCGTCTGACCGCATTCGAACGCCGCAACCTGGAGCTGCGGCGCCGCCTGGAGAAGGTGGAGGAGCGCGAACGCCGCCGCGACATCCTCGTCGGCGACGAGGCTGTCTTCACGTTCTACGACGCGCGCGTGCCGCACGACGTGTTCGATGTGCGCTCGTTCGAGACGTGGTGGCGCGAGGCCTCGCCGCGCTCACCGCGCCTTCTCGACTTGACCGAGGCCGACCTCCGCGATGACGCGTCGGGGGCGGATGAGCGCGCCTTCCCCGGTCGTTGGCAGCAGGGCGACCAGGTGCTCTCGCTTGCGTATCGTTTCGAACCCGGAAATCCCGAGGACGGCGTCAGCGTGGTCGTGCCGCTTCCGCTGCTGGCGGCGCTGCGCCCCGACGGTTTCGACTGGCAGGTGCCGGGATTGCGGGCGGAGCTGATGACGGCACTGTTGAAAGCGCTGCCGAAGGCGATCCGCCGGCACGTGGTGCCGGCCGCGGACTGGGCGGCGAAGCTCGGCGAGGACGTGGCGTCGGCCGGTCCTGAGCACCACGACGGATTGCCGCCCCAGACGCTGCGCAGCGCGCTGGCCGCCCGCATCCAGCGCGTGGCGAACCAGCCCGTGACGGCCGACGACTTCGACCTCGAGCGGGTGCCCGCGCACCTGCTGATGACGTTCCGGGCCGTCGATCACCGGGGACGCACCGTCGGCACCTCCCGCGACCTCGCCGACCTGCAGGGCCGCCTCGCCGGCCGCGCCCGCGAGCAGGTCGCCCGCACCCTCACGCGCGAGCAGCAACCCGCCGGGCGCGTCGCCCGCGCCTCGGGGATCTCGGAGTCCGGCATGCCGTCGGGCGACGGGGCGGCGACGGCATCCGCACCCGGCGCGCCGCAGATCGTCGAGCGCAGCGGCATTCTGACGTGGGACCTCGGCACACTCCCCGAGGTCGTCGACACGAAGGTCGCCGGCGGCGTCGTGCGGGGCTACCCCGCGCTCGTGGACGAGAAGGATGCCGTGGCGCTGCGCATCGAGTCCACGCCCGAACGGGCCGGGCGCCTCACGCACGCGGGGGTTCGTCGCCTGCTGCTGCTCGCCGTGCCTTCGCCGAGCGCCTACGTGCTCGAGCATCTGACCGCTGCGGAGAAGCTCTCTCTCGCGGCGTCGCCGTACCCGTCCGCGAAGGCGCTCATCGAGGATGCACGCGTGGCCGTCGCCGATGCGGTGATGGCGCGCGTCGCCCCGGGCGGCGTCCGCACACCCGAGCAGTTCGCCGTCGTCCGCGACGCGCTGTCGACGGCCGTGGTGGACGAGCTGTTCCAGGCGGTGTCGCTGACCGCACGCATCCTGACGCTGCAGCGCGACGTCGAGCGTGCCGTGAAGGCGCAGAACGCGATGACACTGCTCGCCGCACTCGGCGATGTCAAGGCGCAGCTGAGCGGGCTGATCTATCCCGGGTTCGTCTCGCGCACGGGCCTCGATCGGCTGCGTCATCTTCCCCGCTACCTGCAGGGCGCCCTGGAGCGGGTGCGGACCCTCGCCAACAATCCCGGCCGCGACCGCCAGCGTCTCACCGAGTTCGAACGCGCGGCTGCGCTCTACGCGGAGGCCGGCGGCGCGCTTCCCCTGGCGGCCGACGCTCCCGCTCCGATCGCACACGCGCGCTGGCTGCTCGAGGAGTATCGCGTGAGCGTGTTCGCCCAGGCGCTCGGCACCGCCGAGCCCGTCTCGCTCCCCCGCATCGCGAAAGCGCTCTCCGCGTGACCCCACCCGCCGTGCGCGTCCCGATCTCCGCGGAGCGTGTCCCCATTCCCGCGGAGCGTGTCCCGGTCCCCGCGGAGCGTGTCCCGGTTCCCGCTGGGTGAGAGCGCTCCCAACAGCACAGAGTGGGACATGCAGCGGGAGAGGCGGGCGCCGAAAGCGTCAGCTGGCTCGGATGAGGGCGCGATAGAAGCGGATGCCGTTGCGCCACGACCCGACGCGGATGCGCTCGTTGTGGGCGTGCAGCGCGTCGCGCTCGGCCCGCGTGAGGTGGAAGGGCGTGAAGCGGTAGACGTGCGAGCTGATCGCCGTGAACCAGCGACTGTCGCTCGCCCCGAGTTGGATGTACGGCGTGGTCACGACCTCGGCTCCGAGGGCGTCGTGAACCGCGGTCGCGATGCGCTGCCACGGCTCACCGCGCCAAGGTGACACCGGCGACGGATCCGACCCGTGGCGCACCTCGATCTCGACGGCGGGGTCGGCCACGACGCGGCGGATCCGCGCGGTCGCCGAGGCGACGGTGTCGCCGGTGAGCAGGCGGATGTTGATCGAGGCACGAGCCGTGGTCGCCAGCACGTTCTCGCCCGGAGCCCCCGACAGCTCGGTGGCGACGGCGGTCGTCCGCACCATCGCGTTCAGTTCCGGTCCGAGGCGCGCGAACACCCGTGCGGCCAACGGGGCCACCGCGGCGAGGTGCGAGAAGAGAGTGCGAAGCGGCTGTGAGGTGTGGGGGGCCAGTGTCGCGAACAGGGCGCGCACCGGCGGGACGATGCGGGCCGGGAACGGATGGCGCTGCACGCGGTCGATGGCGCGGGCGAGCCGCGCGGTGGCGGGGAAGGCGGGCGGCGTGGACGCATGGCCTCCCCCCTCGCGCGCTGTCAGCCGCAGCGTCAGGACGCCCCGCTCGGCGACGCCGACCATCGCCGTCGGCACCGCGACCCCCGGCACCGCACCGTCCACGACCGCGCCGCCTTCATCGAGCACCAGACCCGGCGTGACCCCGCGTTCGCGCAGCAGCGCCACGATCGCGCGCGCGCCGCCGCCGGCCGTCTCCTCGTTGTGGCCGAAGGCGAGGTAGACATCGCGCGTCGGCGCGTAGCCCTCCGCGGCGAGTTCCTCCACCGCCTCCATGATCGCCACGAGGGCGCCCTTGTCGTCGATGGCGCCGCGCGCGTGGATCTCGGCATCGACACCTTCACCGACCACCTCGGCCCCGAACGGCGGGTGGTCCCATTCCTCTTCGACGACGGGGACGACGTCCATGTGGGCCATGAGCACGAGCGGATCCGCCGCGCTCTGCCGGCCGGACCAGCGGAACAGCACGGAGTAGCCGTCGACGACCTCACGCTCGAGAGCGGCATGCGCGGTCGGATACAGACGCGCCAGCGTGTCGATGAAGCGCGTGAACGCATCCGCGTCCACGAGACTCTCGTCCGCGTGCGAGACGGTCGGAATCTGCAGCAGCTCACGGAATCGGGCGATCGACGCCTCGGTGTCGGCACTCACGGCTCGAGCCTACGCGCGCGCGGCTAGGCTCGTCGCATGACCGACAACGCCCCCGGCACGAGTGTGCCGACCGCGCCCATCCGCTGGGGAATCCTCGCCACGGGCGGCATCGCCCACGCCTTCACGAAGGATCTGCGGACGGCGGGGCTCACCGTCACCGCCGTCGGATCGCGCCGCCCGGAGTCGGCGCGTGCGTTCGCCGCCGCGTACGACATCCCTCACGCGCACGGGTCGTACGAAGAGCTCGTCGCCGACCCCGACGTCGATATCGTGTACGTCGCTTCCCCGCACAGTCATCACCGAGAGCACGCGATCCTCGCCCTGGAGGCCGGCAAGCACGTTCTCATCGAGAAGGCCGTGACCCTGGATGCCGACGAGGCCATCGCGATCCGTGACATCGCCGCGGGGCGCGGGCTGTTGGCGATGGAGGCGATGTGGACCCGGTACCTGCCGCACATGATCCGCATCCGCGAACTCATCGCCGACGGCGCCCTGGGCGAGCTGCGCACGGTCATCGCCGACCACACGCAGTCGCTGCCCACCGATCCGGCGCATCGGCTGAACGCTCTCGGACTGGGCGGCGGTGCCCTCTTGGACCTTGGCATCTACCCCGTCTCCTTCGCGTGGGACGTGCTCGGACCGATGACCGACATCCGCGCGGTGGGCCGCCTCGGCGACACCGGAGCAGACACCGAGGTCGCGATCGCCGCCGTCCACGCGGGCGGTGCCATCTCGTCGATCGCGACGAGCTCGCGCGCCGCCGGTCCGAACACCGCCCACGTGATCGGCACGAACGCCCGGATCGACATCGATCGCGTCTGGTACGAGCCCACCTCCTTCCGGGTCACCGCGACCGACGGCACCCTGATCGAGGAGTACCGCAGCGAGGTCGACGGCCGCGGCATGCAGTTCCAGGCCCTCGCCGCCGAGCGCCTGCTGCGCTCCGGTCGCACCGACAGCGACCTGCTGCCGTTCGCGGAGTCGATCGCGATCATGCACGCGCTCGACGACGTGCGGGGCCAGCTCGGCGTGACCTACCCGAAGGAGCGCTGACATGGTCGAGCTGCAGGGCAACCGCGTCGCCGTCTACCTCGACTTCGACAACATCGTCATGAGTTGGTACGACCGCGTGCACGGGCGCAATTCCTACGCCGCCGACCGCCAGAAGATCATCGCCGACCCCGATGCCCCCGAGATCGCCCAGCGCCTGAAGGAGGCCACGATCGATGTCGGGGCGATCATCGACTACGCGGCGTCCTTCGGCACTCTCGTGCTCACGCGTGCCTACGCCGACTGGTCGTCGCCGGTCAACGCGTTGTACCGTTCGCAGCTGGTCGCGCGCGCCGTCGACCTCGTGCAGCTGTTCCCCGCGGCAGCCTACGCGAAGAACGGTGCCGACATCCGTCTGGCCGTCGACACCGTCGAGGACATGTTCCGCCTGCCCGACCTCACCCACGTCGTGATCGTCGCCGGCGACAGCGACTACGTGCCGCTCGCGCAGCGGTGCAAGCGTCTGGGTCGCGTCGTGGTGGGTGTCGGCGTGGCCGGCTCGACGGCCAAGTCGCTCGCGGCCGCATGCGATCAGTTCGACTCGTACGATTCGCTGCCCGGAGTGGTGCTGCCGGCGTCCGCCGCGACCCAGAAGAAGGCGGATGCCGCCGCCACGGCGGGCCCGTCATCGTCGCGTCGACGCAAGAAGACCGAGGACCCGACGGCGGAGCTTCTGCGGCGTGCCCTGCGCCTGGAGCAGGAGCGCACCGACGACGAGTGGGTGCACCTCTCGGCGGTGAAGAACCTGCTCAAGCGCATGGATCCGTCCTTCAGCGAGAAGGCCCTGGGCCACCGGTCCTTCTCCGACTTCGTCAAGGCCTACCCCGGCGTCGCCGACATCGACGAGACGACGAACATCGTGCGCGTGCGTCCGCACTCCAGCGACGACGGCGCGGCCGACGGGAGCTGATGCCCGTCGACCGCGCAGCAACCGCCCTCAGGCGGCGAGCGGGATCACGCCCACCAGAACGCCGACGGCGAGCATCGCCAATGAGACCAGCGCGGCCCGCCACAGCACCTTCTTGTGGTGATCGCCGAGGTTGACGTTCGCCAGCGACACCAGCAGCAGGATCGCGGGAACGAGCGGGCTCTGCAGATGGACGGGCTGCCCGGTGATGGAGGCGCGTGCCATCTCGACGGGCGCGATGCCGAAGTGCGAGGCACTTTCGGCCAGCACCGGCAGGATGCCGAAGTAGAACGCATCGTTCGACATGAAGAACGTGAACGGGATCGACAGCACGCCCGTGATGACCGCAAGGAAGGGGCCCATCTCGGCGGGGATCACCGCGGTGATCCACGACGCCATCGCCGTCACCATCCCGGTGCCGTTGAGGACGCCGACCAGCACACCCGCGGCGAGGACCATCGATACGACCCCGACGATCGAGGGCGCGTGGGCGACGATCTCGTCGGCTTGGCCCTTGAGCTTCGGGAAGTTGACGATCAGCGCGATCGCCGCACCGACCATGAAGACGAACGCCAGCGGGAACAGGTCGAGCACCAGCAGCACCATGACGACGACGGTCAGCGCGAGGTTGAACCAGATCAGACGCGGGCGCAGCGTGGGCCGGTTCGGGTCGAGCATGGTGTCGGCCATGGCGGTGTCGGCGGCATCCACCAGCGCGGTGGCGGCGACCGCACCGCGGGCTCCCCGCACGGTGACGATGTTGCCGGTGCGCAGCGTCGCGGCAGCACCGGGCTTCGGCTCGGCGCCGCGGAACAGTCGGGGCGCGCCGAAGATGCCGTCGCCGCGGGTCGACTCGATGCGGGTGGTGTCGATCGACCCGGCGAGACGGCGACGCTCGCCGAGCCCGAGGAACCAGGCGAAGCCCAACGAGATCACCAGACCCGTCGCGAGCGACGGGAGCATGGGCACGAAGATGTCCGTCGGCTGCAGCGAAAGGGCGGATGCCGCGCGCACGGTGGGACCGCCCCACGGCACGATGTTGAGCGTGCCGTTCATGAGTCCGGCGACACACGTGAGCACCACGGGGCTCATGCCGAGACGCAGATAGATCGGCAGCATCGCCGAGGTCGTGATGATGAACGTCGTCGAGCCGTCACCGTCCAGCGACACCGCACCGGCGAGCAGCGCGGTGCCCAGCACCACCTTCGCGGGGTCGTCGCCGAGCACGCGGGTGATCAGACGGATGAGCGGGTCGAACAGGCCGACGTCGATCATGATCCCGAAGTACATGATCGCGAACATGAGCAGGGCGGCGGTGGGTGCCATGGACTTGATCGCGTCGATGACCATGTCGCCCAGACCGAAGCCGGCGCCGGCGAACAGGCCGAAGATCGTCGGCACCACGATCAAGGCGACCATGGGGGTCAGTCGGCGCGTCATGATCAGCGCCATGAACGTGAGCACCATCGTGAACCCGAGCACGACCAGCACGCCGTCCGACGGCGTGAACGCCAGGTCGTAGCCCTCATCGGCCGCGGCCGCGAGTGACGTGAGAACAGGGGGCATCTCGACTCCTTCGTCTGCGGTCGACGCGCCTCGTCGACCGGATTCCGCGACTCTAGGGATCTCGCCCCGCCCGCGCGCGCTATCTCTCATTGCGTGGACTTCTGCGCGCAACGCGAGTTCAGCGCATTATGCTCACCAGATGAGGTTCGCGACGCGGGTGATGCTCGTGCAACTGACCACGGTGATCGCGGTCGTCGCCGTGTGCGTTCTCGTCTTTGTACTTCTGGGCGTCCAGCAGCTGCGGGCAGCGGCCGAGACCTCCGCGCTGAACATCGCCCGCACGATCGCCGTCGACCCGCAGGTGCGCGCCGAGGTCACCGAGATCAGCGCCGATCCCGGCACACCCCGCGGCGCGGATCTGTCGGGCGGTCCGCTGCAGGAACTGGCCGCCGATGTCACCGCGCACACCGGCACCCTCTTCGTCGTGATCACCGACGACCACGGCATCCGTCTGGCGCATCCCGATCCCGCGCTGCTCGGCCGGCCCGTCAGCACCGACTTCCGCGAGGTGCTCGCCGGCAACGAGGTCGTGACATGGCAGCAGGGCACGCTCGGCGTCTCGGCGCGTGCGAAGGTGCCCATCTGGCCCCCGGGCGCCGACGGCACCCACCCCGCGGGTGCCGCCCCGGTCGGCGAGGTGAGCGTGGGCTTCGAACCCTCCAGCGTGTTCGACGACCTGCCGGCGCTGCTCGGCGGCATCGCCGCAGCGGCCGGCGCCGGCGTGCTGCTGGCAGCGATCGCCGCGATCGTGCTGCGACGACGGTGGGAGCGGCTCACGCTGGGTCTGCAGCCGGAAGAGCTCGTCGCCCTGGTGCAGAACCAGGCCGCCGTCCTCGACGGCGTCGGCGACGGGGTCGTGGCGCTGGACGACCGCGGCGTCGTGCGCCTCTGCAACGATGCGGCGCGGCGGATGCTGCAACTCGGCGACCCCTCGGGCACGACGTTGGAGCAGCTGGGCGTCGCCCCCGCGATCGTCACCGCGGCTCGAGACGGCACCGCGAGTGAGGCGGTGGTCGTGGGCGACCGGGTGCTCTATGCCGACGCGCAGCCCGTGCGTCACGCCGGGCGGAACCTCGGCACCGTGCTGATCGTCCGCGATCGCACGGACGTCGCTGCGCTCAGCGAACGGCTGGACACCGTGCGGGCCATGACCGGGGCACTGCGTGTGCAGCGGCATGAGTTCGCGAACCGCCTTCACGTCGCCGTCGGCATGCTCGACGCCGACCGCCCGGGCGAGGCTCGCGAGTTCCTCGGCGAGCAGCTGCATCGCGGGCCCGTCGACTACCCGGTCGAGAACATCGATCGCATCGGCGACGGCCTGCTGCACGCCCTCATCGGCGCGCACGGTCTCGAGGCGGGAGAGCGCGGCGTACGGGTCTCCGTCGACCCGGAGTCGCTGCTGTTGGCGCACCTGGTCGAGGTGGAGGATGTGGCCGCCGTGCTCGGCAACCTCGTCGACAACGCGATCCGAGCCGCTGTCGAAGGG
This sequence comes from Sphingomonas sp. BLCC-B65, assembly GCF_028550675.1. NCBI lineage: Bacteria > Pseudomonadati > Pseudomonadota > Alphaproteobacteria > Sphingomonadales > Sphingomonadaceae > Sphingomonas > Sphingomonas sp. BLCC-B65. The sequence goes on from NZ_JAQQGL010000002.1 coordinate 155,145, forward strand.
CCTGCGCCGCGCCGCGTCGAGATCGGATGCTTCGGCGACGGGCACGATCTGGTCCTCACCGTCGCCGACTCCGGCGCCGGTGTGGACGCCGGTGTGGACGCCGAAGCGGATCTCTTCTCGCGCGGGCGTCGACCCGCTCCCGAAACCGACCGGGTGCACGGACTCGGCGTCGGCCTTCCCTTGTCGCGCGAGCTGGCGCGCCGCCGTGGGGGCGACGTCTGGCTCATCGAGGCCGCGGGGACGTCCGCGCTCACGGGGGCGGTGTTCGGTGCCCGGTTGTGCGGCGTTCTGGGAGATGCCCTCGGTGGTGGCTCCTCCGACGCCGGGCCCGTACCCGATCGATTCATCGACCGAAGGGATCCCCCCTCATGACCACTCCCCTTCGCGTCCTCGTCGTCGACGACGACTTCCGCGTCGCCGGGCTGCATCGCGAGATCGTGGCCGAGCGCCCCGGCTACCACGCCCTCGCACCGGTGCGCACGCTCGCCGACGCGACCGCCGCCGTCCGCACAGAACACCCCGATCTTCTGCTCGTCGACGCGTACCTGCCCGACGGCGACGGGATCGCATTCGTCCGCGAGAACCCGATCGACGCCTTCGTGCTCTCGGCCGCGACCGACGCGCTGACGGTGCGCCGCGCCCTGCGCGCCGGAGCGCTCGGCTACCTCGTGAAGCCGTTCGAGCGGCGCGCCCTCGTGGAGGTCCTCGATCGCTACGCGCGCTTTCGCAACGTGCTCGACGAGGAGCGCAGCGTGTCGCAGGACGAGATCGATCGAGCGCTCGGCATCCTGCACGCGGGCGGCGACACGTCGTCAGTGTCACGATCGGCGACCGAGCGGGTGATCCTGGGCGCGCTCGGCGACGACGAGTCCTCGGCGGCGGAGATCGCCGATCGGGCGGGTGTCTCGCGCGCCACTGCGCAGCGCCACCTCGCGGCGTTGGCGACCCGCGGGATCGTGGACGTGCGTTTGCGCTACGGCACCACGGGGCGCCCCGAGCACCGGTACGTGCGTCGACGCACATAGCGGAGCCTGCGTGCGCCCGTCGGTGCACGCGTGCACAGGCACTGTGCAGCGCTGAACCTTGTACCTGAATCACTTTTCAGGTAGCGTCCACGGCGCGGCATCCCTCGTCGCATCGCGCTCTACAAGGAGGTATCAGCGCATGGTTTCAGCGACCGCTTCGCACCGCACGCCCCCGCAGTCCGGTCTCCGCCGCGTGGTCAGCGCCTCGATGGCCGGCACGATCGTCGAGTGGTACGAGTTCTTCCTCTACGCCACCGCGGCCACGCTCGTGTTCAACCTGATCATGTTCCCGCCGTCCGACGATCCGTATGCGGGCATCATCGCGGCATTCGTCACGTATGCGGTCGGGTTCGTCGCCCGCCCCCTCGGCGGCATCGTCTTCGGTCACTTCGGCGACAAGTACGGTCGCAAGAAGCTGCTGCAGCTGGCCATCGTCCTCGTCGGGGTGGCGACCTTCCTCATGGGGTGCCTGCCGACCTTCCAGCAGGTGGGCTACTGGGCACCGGCGCTGCTGGTGCTGCTGCGCTTCGCCCAGGGCTTCGCCGTCGGTGGCGAATGGGGCGGCGGCGTGCTGCTGGTGGCCGAGCACTCCCCCGACAGGACCCGCGGCTTCTGGGCATCGTTCCCCCAGGCGGCCGTGCCGATCGGCAACCTCGTCGCGACTGTCGTGCTGCTCGTGCTCAGCCGCACCCTCTCCGCCGAGGCGTTCCTCGCCTGGGGCTGGCGCGTCGGCTTCTGGCTGTCGGTGGTGATCGTGGCGATCGGCTACTACATCCGCACCAAGATCAGCGATGCGCCGATCTTCCTGGAGGCGCAGAAAGAGGCGGAGGAGCAGAAGCACGATCGCTACGGCGTGTTCGAGGTCGTCCGCCGCTACCCGCGCGGCGTGCTCACCGCGATGGGTCTGCGCTTCGCGGAGAACATCATGTACTACCTCGTGGTCACCTTCTCGATCACGTACCTGAAGATCGCGTTGGACGTGAACACCGCCGAGATCCTCGGCATGCTGGTGATCGCGCACATCGTCCACATGATCGTCATCCCGCTGGTCGGGGCTCTCGCCGACCGCATCGGCCGAAAGCCGGTGTACGCGATCGGCACGGTCGGAGCAGCGGCGTGGGGCTTCATCGCCTTCCCCATGTTCAACACGAAAGAGCCCGCGATCATCATCCTGGCGATCTGCCTGGGCCTGGTGATCCACTCGTTCATGTACGCGCCCCAGCCGGCGATCATGTCGGAGATGTTCCCGACGCGCATGCGCTACTCGGGCGTCTCGCTCGGCTACCAGGTGACGTCCATCGTCGCCGGCTCACTCGCGCCGATCATCGCGACAGCGCTGCTGTCGGCCTCGGGCAGTTACATCCCCGTCGCGCTGTATCTGGCGGTCGCCGCCGCCATCACCTTGATCGCCGTCGTCTCGATGCGCGAGACCAAGGGCAGCTCCCTGCACGATCTCGACCGCGTGGATCGCGAACGCCTGGTCGCCGAGACGGGCACGGTGCGGGTGCAGCCCACGCGCTGAGCACGTGAAAGGGAGGGGGTGGATGCCGCGGCATCCACCCCCTCCCTCTGTCGTCTCAATCTCGGGTCGCGAGCAGGGCCCAGGCGACCAGCAGCGGCTGGAAGAGCAGGCGCGTCAGGCGAGCGGCATCGCTGTCCAGGCCGAAGGCCGGGCGCCGATCCATGGCCTGCGCGAGGTTGCCGGGGAAGATCGCGATGAAGAACGCGGCGAGGAGGGAACCGACGCGCCTGCGCTCCTTCGGCAGCACGATCAGAGCAGCTCCGAGCATGATCTCCACCGCGCCGGACGCGACCACCACGCCGTCCTTGTCGATCGGCAGGACATCGGTGACGAGGTCGGGGACCTGCGCCTGGAACTCCCGACGAGCCCAGAACAGGTGGGACAGGCCGGCGAACATCATGCCGGCGGCCAAGAGCCATCGCGCGAAGGTCTTCATGAGGCCAGTATGCTCCGCCTCGATAGGCTGGAGGCATGAGCGACGGAGCACCACGAGCGATCCGGCGCCTGCCCGACGGCACCGTCAAGCAGATCGGCCCCCTCACCGGCACGCGGGTCTGGACGGTTCCGGGTCGGGCGAACCGCCCCCTCAGCGCACCCCGCGAGGATGTGCACCGTCTCGGACCCGGCGAGGACCGTCGTCTGTGTGCGTTCTGCGTGGATCGCTACCTCGAGACGACGCCCGAGAAGGCCCGACTGATCGGCCCGCGCTTCGAGGAGGTGCGCCGGGTGCCGGCCCACGCGCTGAACGACTCCGTCGCCGAGTTCCGCCGCTTCGGCAACCTGTTCGAGATCGTGTCGGCGGAGTACTGGCGAGAGAACCACGGCTACCGGCAACCGACCGGCATCGTGCAGTGGGCCGAGGAGTATCTGTCCGATCCCGTGGGACGCGTGCACATGGAGAAGCTCGCCGAGATCCGCGCCCGCGCGGCCGGTGCCGAGACCAGCCTTGAAGAAGCAGCGTTGGACCTGCTCGGCGGCTCCCACGACGTCGTCGTCGCCCGTCGTCATGTGGTCGACGGTGCGAGCACGGATGCCGAGCTGGCGTCGGCGGGAACGCTGAGCCCCGACGAGCATGCGGCCTACGTCGCCTTCACCGTGCAGGCACTGGCCGAGATCCAGGCCGCCCAACCCCACGCCGCGTACGTGAGCGTCTTCCAGAACTGGCTGCGTCCGGCGGGCGCCTCGTTCGAGCACCTGCACAAGCAGCTCGTCGCGATCGATGATCACGGGCCGCAGGTCGATCACGAGCTGCGCCTGCTGTCCCACGACCGCGGGCTGTACCAGCATGAGATCGCCGATCTCGCGGTGTCGGAGGGTCTCGTCGTCGCGGCGACGGACGGCGCCGTCGCCTTCGCGGGCGTCGGGCACCGCTACCCGGCGTTCGAGATCTTCTCGACGTCGGCAGCGAACCTGCCGCAGGAGCACACGGACGCCGAGACCCGCGCCGTGTCCGACCTGCTGCACGCGCTGCACGCCGCGACCGGAGTGCACGTGCCGACCAACGAAGAGTGGCACTATCGTCCGCCGGGCGCGCCGTGGCCCATGCCCTGGCGAGTGGTGCTCAAGTGGCGCATCTCCACCCCGGCCGGCTTCGAAGGCGGCACGAAGATCTACGTCAACACGATCGATCCGTGGGAGCTGCGCCGGCGCACCGTAGCGGGATTGCAGGAGCTGCGCGAGGCGGGACGGCTCGCCGACGGCATCCGCATCGGCGATGAGTGCACACCAGCCGACGCGGTCCTGCGATACGCGGAGCGCTCGTGAGCCTGCCGTTCGAGCGGCTTCGGCGCGCGCCCGACGTCGAGGGCGAGGGTCTCGGTGCGGTGGATGCCGCAGACCGCCTGATCCTCGACGAATCGGCCGCTGTGCGCACCGGCGCCCGCGCCGGTGAGATCGCCGTCGTCGGCGACGCCTACGGCGCCCTCGCTCTCGGAGCGGCCCACGACGGCGCCTCCGCGGTGCGCGTGCACCAGGACGCCGTCCTGGGTGAGAGGGCGCTGCTCTCCAACGCCGTCACGCTGGGACTGGCCGAGCAGATCTCCTCCGCCCCCCTGGACGCGGCCCTGGTCGCCGGCGCGCGTGTCGTGCTGATGCGCCTGCCGCGCTCTCTGGACGCGCTGCGCGATGTCGCCGGACTGATCGCGGCGCACGCGAGATCCGATGTCACCGTGGTGGCCGGGGGCCGCATCAAGCACATGAGCGTCGCGATGAACGACGTGCTGCGCGCGTTCTTCACGACGGTCGATGTCACTCACGCCCGCCAGAAGTCTCGGGCGCTGATCGCCCGAGGCCCGCACGACGGTCGCGACCCGGTGCCCGCCGCCGCGCGCGTCGACGACGTGGAGGTGCGCGCCTTCGGCGGGGTCTTCGCGGGCGCTCGCCTGGACATCGGGACGCGGGCGCTGCTGAGCGCGCTCGACGCCGCACCCCGCTCTCCCGGGGGCGGCACCCGCGAGGACCCTTGGATCGATCTCGCCTGCGGCACCGGCATCGTGGGCGCGTGGCTCGCGCGGCGGCATCCGTCCGCGCACGTGTACGCGAGCGATCAGTCGGCAGCGGCGGTCGCCTCGGCTACGGCGACCGTGGCAGCGAACGCACTGAGCGATCGAGTCCGCGTCGCGCGCGCGGACGGTCTGGAGGAACGCGCCGCCGCGAGCGCGTCGTTCATCGCCCTGAATCCCCCGTTTCATTCCGGTGCCGCACTGACCACGACGATCGCGGCGCGCCTGTTCGCCGACGCCGCACGGGTTCTCGCGCCCGGCGGGCAGCTGTGGTGCGTGTGGAACTCGCCGCTTCGATATCGCGCCACGCTCGAGCGCGTGGTGGGGCCGACGCATCAGGTCTCCCGCGATCCGAAGTTCACGGTGACGGTGTCGACGAAGCGGTGAGCCGGCCCCGCCCCGAGCCTCGCCTGCCCGCCGTGTGCTCAGACGATGCCGGCGCGGATGCCGTCCAGCGAATCGGCGACCTTGGGAAGGCGCTGGGCGAGGACGTCGTCGAGCTCGAAGAGGCGCTGTCGTGCATCCTGCAGCACGCGCGCTCCCTTCGTGGTGACATGCAGATCGCTGGCGGCGCCGGCATGGGCCGTGGCATCCTGCACGAGGCCGTCGTCGACGAGCGTGCGGACGGCGGTATGGGCGGACTGCACTGTGATGTGCGAGCGGCGGGCCAGCTCGGAGAACGAGATGCCGGGCTCGGCGTAGATGTGACCGAGGAGACCGAACTTGCGGGTGCTGATGCCGAGGTCTTTGAGGATCGACGCCAGCTGCTCCTCCCACATCGCCGACACCGCGAGCAGCGCGATGACGGGGCTGAAGCGGGGACCGTCCTGAGTCATGCGGTCCATGCTATCGATGCGCTGTGCCGCGCACGGGTCGCCGTCCCGTGACTTCTCCAGCTGACGGGCTGACGCCACCGCTCGCCGGGCGCCAGGCGCTGACCTCGGGGCGGGGATCAGGCCTTCGCACCACCGGGAGGGCCGAGGATCAGCAGCACGGCGAAGATCGCGGCGACGGCCACGAGAATGCCGACGAACAGCAGCCAGGGGCGGCGCAGGAACCAGGCCAACGGGCCGTCGTACCACCGCGCGTCCGCCGCATCGACAGCAGCCTCAACGCGCCACGCACCGGCGAGCAGGCCGCGACGGTGCACCCAGAGCTCGACCGGAATGGTGGCGTAGGGCACGATCGCCGAGATCAGCGCGACGGCGGTCGGCCCCGCTGGCCACCGGTTGTTGAGGGCAACGAGCACGACCGTGGCGCCGTAGGAGAGGAAGACGAAACCGTGGATGCCGCCGCCGATCGTGACCGCGGGCGCCCACCCGGTCGTCGCGCGGACGACGAGACCGGCGATGAGCAGCGTCCAGGACACCGCCTCCGCGAACGCGAGAGTGCGAAACAGAGACAGGGGGGTGCGAAGCATTCCTTCAGCATAACTGAAGGAATCCGTCCCGCCTGAGCACTTCCTGTGAGCACCGGGCGCCGCTGCGCGCGGTGCCTAGGGTGTCGCGTATGACACGTCGCTTTCCGCTGGCGGCGGCCGCACTGCTGACGACCGGACTGCTGGGAGGCTGTGGGCCGATGGTTCCGGTGTGCCCTGCCATCGGATTCGTCAATCCCGGGCCCGCCACGATCGAGGTCGCCCCCGCCCTGACCGTCGGCGAGGTGGCCGCGTGCTTCGGCGACGGCTGCGCCCCCGCGCCCCTCCCCCTCGGCCGCGACGGCCGCGGACGGATGCCGCTGGCACCGCCGTATCTCGCCGACACGAGCGTCGTCAGCATCGAGCCCGGCACGACGGTGCGCGTGGTGATCACCGATGCCACCGGCACCGTTACGCGTGATGTCCGCGCGGAGATCCCCTACAGGTCGGAGGGCGGCGGCCCGTGTCCGGGACCGGTGAGCTTCGGCGCTGTCGTCATCTCCTGACCGTTCGCGGCGAGCGAAGACCCTCGACGCCGCGACGCCCCCGCGCCGGCTCATCGAGCACGGTTCGGGGGCGTCGCGCCATCCACTCGACGACGTCGGTCAGATCAGAAGTCCCAGTCGTCGTCCTCGGTCGCGACCGCCTTGCCGATGACGTACGACGAGCCCGACCCGCTGAAGAAGTCATGGTTCTCATCGGCGTTCGGCGACAGGGCCGAGAGGATCGCGGGGTTCACGTTGGTCAGCTGCGACGGGAACATCGCCTCATAGCCGAGGTTCATCAGCGCCTTGTTGGCGTTGTAGTGCAGGAACTTCTTGACGTCCTCGGTCAGGCCGATGCCGTCGTAGAGGTCCTGCGTGTACTGCACCTCGTTGTCGTACAGCTCGTAGAGCAGCGAGAAGGTGTAGTCCTTGATCTCGTCGCGCTCGGGCTGGGTGAGCTTCTCGAGCCCCTTCTGGAACTTGTAGCCGATGTAGTAACCGTGCACGGCCTCGTCGCGGATGATGAGGCGGATGATGTCGGCCGTGTTCGTCAGCTTCGCCTTGCTCGACCAGTACAGCGGCAGGTAGAAGCCCGAGTAGAACAGGAACGACTCCAGCAGGGTCGAGGCGACCTTGCGCTTGAGCGGCTCGTCGCCACGGTAGTAGTCCATGACGATGTGGGCCTTCTTCTGAAGGTTCGGGTTCTCCACCGACCACCGGAACGCGTCATCGATCTCGGGCGTGGAGCACAGCGTCGAGAAGATCGACGAGTAGCTCTTCGCGTGCACCGACTCCATGAACGCGATGTTCGTGTACACGGCCTCTTCGTGGGGCGTGATCGCGTCGGGGATGAGCGAGACGGCGCCGACGGTGCCCTGGATGGTGTCCAGGAGCGTCAGACCGGTGAACACCCGCATCGTGGTGGTCTGCTCGTCGGGAGTGAGCGTCGCCCACGACTGGATGTCGTTGGACAGCGGCACCTTCTCGGGCAACCAGAAGTTGTTCACGAGGCGGTTCCACACCTCGAGGTCCTTGTCGTCCTGAATGCGGTTCCAGTTGATCGCCTGGACGTGGTCGATGAGCTTGAGCGGCTCGGACGGGGTCATGTCGTCAATCCTTCAAACGGTCGTGGAGTGAGCGAAGCGCGGTCACAGCATGCAGGAGACGCACTCGGACAGGTTCGTGCCCTCGAGCGCCATCTGACGAAGGCGGATGTAGTAGATCGTCTTGATGCCCTTGCGCCACGCGTAGATCTGCGCCTTGTTGATGTCGCGGGTGGTGGCGGTGTCCTTGAAGAACAGCGTCAACGACAGGCCCTGGTCCACGTGCTGGGTCGCGGCGGCGTAGGTGTCGATGACCTTCTCGTAGCCGATCTCGTACGCGTCCTGGTAGTACTCCAGGTTGTCGTTCGTCATGAACGGCGCCGGGTAGTAGACGCGGCCGATCTTGCCTTCCTTGCGGATCTCGATCTTCGACGCGATCGGGTGGATCGAGCTCGTCGAGTTGTTGATGTACGAGATCGATCCGGTCGGGGGCACCGCCTGCAGGTTCTGGTTGTAGATGCCGTGCGCCTGGATCGACGCCTTCAGCTCGCGCCAGTCGTCCTGGGTGGGGATGTGGATGCCGGCGAACAGCTCGGCCACGCGATCCGTCTGCGGCACCCACTCCTGCTCGAGGTACTTGTCGAAGAACTCCCCCGACGCGTAGGTCGAGTCGGCGAAGCCGTCGAAGGCCGTGCCGCGCTCGATCGCGATGCGGTTGGAGGCACGCAGTGCGTGGAACAGCACCGTGTAGAAGTAGATGTTCGTGAAGTCGATGCCCTCTTCCGAGCCGTAGTGCACGTGCTCACGCGCGAGGTACCCGTGGAGGTTCATCTGGCCGAGGCCGATCGCGTGCGAGCGGTCGTTGCCGTCTTCGATCGAGCGCACCGAGCGGATGTGGCTCTGGTCGCTGACCGCGGTGAGCGCGCGGATCGAGGTCTCGACCGTGCCGGCGAGGTCCTTGCCGTCCATCGCGAGCGCGATGTTCATCGACCCGAGGTTGCAGGAGATGTCCTTGCCGATCTCGGCGTACGAGAGGTCCTCGTTGTAGGTCGTCGGCGTGTTGACCTGCAGGATCTCGCTGCAGAGGTTGGACATGTTGATCCGGCCCTTGATCGGATTGGCCTTGTTCACCGTGTCCTCGAACATGATGTACGGGTAGCCCGACTCGAACTGGATCTCGGCGAGGGTCTGGAAGAACTCGCGCGCGTTGATCTTGGTCTTCTTGATCCGCGCGTCGTCGACCATCTCGCGGTACTTCTCGGTGACGGAGATGTCACCGAACGGCACGCCGTAGACCTTCTCGACGTCGTAGGGCGAGAACAGGTACATGTCCTCGCCGTTGCGGGCGAGCTCGAAGGTGATGTCGGGGATCACGACGCCGAGCGACAGCGTCTTGATCCGGATCTTCTCGTCGGCGTTCTCGCGCTTGGTGTCGAGGAAGCGGAGGATGTCGGGGTGGTGCGCCGACAGGTAGACGGCGCCGGCACCCTGACGCGCGCCGAGCTGGTTGGCGTAGCTGAAGCTGTCTTCGAGCAGCTTCATGACCGGGATGATGCCGCTGGACTGGTTCTCGATCTGCTTGATCGGGGCTCCGGCCTCACGGATGTTGCTGAGCAGGAGCGCGACGCCACCCCCGCGCTTGGACAGCTGCAGGGCGGAGTTGATGCCGCGGGCGATCGACTCCATGTTGTCTTCGATGCGCAGCAGGAAGCAGCTGACGAGCTCGCCGCGCTGCGCCTTGCCCGTGTTGAGGAAGGTGGGGGTCGCGGGCTGGAAGCGGCCCGAGATGATCTCGTCCACGAGCTTCTCGGCCAGCTGCTGGTCACCGTCGGCAAGACCCAGGGCCGTCATCACGACGCGATCCTCGAAACGCTCGAGATAGCGCTTGCCGTCGAAGGTCTTCAGCGTGTAGCTCGTGTAGTACTTGAAGGCGCCCAGGAACGTCTCGAAGCGGAACTTCGCCCCGTAGGCGCGGTCGTTGAGGCGCTGGATGAACTCGAACGGGTACTTCTCCAGGACAGCACCCTCGTAGTACTCCTTCTCGACGAGGTAGTCGAGCCGCTCCTTGAGCGAGTGGAAGAACACGGTGTTCTGGTTGACGTGCTGGAGGAAGTACTCCCGCGCGGCACGCTTGTCGGCGTCGAACTGGATCTTGCCGTCCTCGCCGTACAGGTTGAGCATCGCATTGAGGGCGTGGTAGTCCATGCCCTCGAAGCGCGCGTCGGTCTTGAAGGTCGCCGGGCTCACTGCAGCTTCCACCATCGTTCCAATCCGTCGCTCACACGGGCGACGTCGTCGGGCGTGCCGAAAAGTTCGAGCCGGTACAAGTGCGGCACGGTGCACTTGCGGCTGATGATGTCACCGGCGCGACAGAACGACTCGCCGAAGTTGGTGTTGCCCGCGGAGATCACTCCGCGGATGAGGTGACGATGGCGCTCGTCGTTGAGGAACCGGATCACCTGTTTGGGGACGGCGCCCTTCTCCTCGCCTCGCCCCTGGCCTCCTCCGTAGGTCGGTGTCACGAGCACGAAGGGCTCGTCGACCTCGAGAGGTGTGTCGCCAGGGGCGAGCGGGATGCGGACGGCCGGCAGACCGAGCTTCTCGATGAATCGCGCCGTATTGCCCGACACGCTCGAGAAGTAGACGAGCAGCGGGGCGCTCGTCAACGTCGGCATGTCAGGCCAGACGGCTCGCGAGCTCGTCGATCTTGTCGGGGCGGAAGCCCGACCAGTGGTCCTCGTCGGTGACGACGACCGGAGCCTGCAGGTAGCCGAGCGACTTCACGTGCTCGAGCGCCGCCGGGTCCTCCGAGAGGTCGAGGACTTCGTAGTCGATGCCCTTCGAGTCCAGCGCGCGGTAGGTCGCATTGCACTGCACGCACGAGGGCTTGGTGTAGACGGTGATTGCCATGTCGTTCCTTCTCTCCCCTTGGTCTGCGCGGATCGATCCCGTTGGGAATCCGCCCTCTTCTCGCCTGTGATCCCGGCCGTGCCCCCGCCGGGAGTCCAATACTACATATGGGTACGGACATTGGATAGCACCACAAGGGCTAGTAGTTACATCCGTGTAGTTTTGCACCGCTCTCCCCATGTACAACACAGGTTGTCCACCGTTTCATCCACAGGATGCCGCGAGGATCGAAGCCTGGAAAAAGCCTGAATCGCGCGGATTTCGATCGCCATCGCGACCGTCGTCCACAGCCCGCACGCTACGGCGGGCCTCCGACATCGCCACGCCTGTGGAATCTCGACTGCGGCGTGTCGCGACCCCCGTCCGGCGTGTCGCGGTGTCGGCGCCGACGGGTAGCGTGGAGGGGTGGCGGGATACCGGGAACTGTTGCGCACGCAGGGCGTGGCGCGCATCATCGCGGCGCAGCTGACCGCACGCTTCCCGAACGGCATGACGAGCCTGGCCATCCTGCTCCACGTCGAGCAGATGACGGGCTCCTACGCCTCCGCGGGGCTCGTGCTGGCAGCGGCATCGGTGGGTCAGGCGACGGCCGGCCCCGTCACCAGCCGCTGGATGGGCCGCTGGGGCATGCGGCGCGTTCTCACGCTGACCACCGCGGTGTGCGCGGCGGCACTGCTCGCCCTTGCGCTGATCCCTCTCGGCGTCGCGGGCTACATGGTGTTCGGACTCATCGCCGGGCTCTCCACGCCTCCCGTGCAGTCGGCCGTGCGCACCATCTACCCCAAGCTCGTCAACGCACGACAGCTGACCGCACTGTTCTCCCTCGACGCGAGCCTGCAAGAGATCATCTGGATCCTCGCGCCGGTGGTCATCACCCTCGTCGCGACCCAGGTCGGCACGGTCCCGGCGCTGCTGATGATCGTCACGATCCTCGTCGCCGGCGGCGCATGGTTCATCCTCTCCCCCGAAGTCGGGCGCGTGCGCATTCCGCGCAGCCGCCGCGCGTTCGGCAAGGTGCTGGCAAAGCCCGTGGTGCTGCTCGCGACGGTGACCGGCTTCCTCCTCATCGGCGCGTGCGCCGCGGTCGAGGCGGCGGTGGTCGCGACCTTCGGCCACGGCGGCCTGGAGGCCGGCCTCGTCCTGGCGGTCTTCTCCGTCGGCAGCCTCGCCGGAGGCCTCGCGTTCGGCCATGTCCCCATGGGGCCATGGGCCATGGCGCGACGTATGAGCGTCGTCGCCGTCGGCCTCGTCGCCTCGGTCTTCGTCGTCGGCGACATCGGCGCGTCCACCCCGTGGTGGGTCGGAGCGTGCCTGGTGGTCGCGGGCGTCGGCATCGCTCCGGCGCTGGCGGTCATGTTCGCGATGACCTCGGCATCCGTGAAGTTCAGCGAAACGGCCGAGGCCTACGGCTGGATCGGCACGGGACAGCTCATCGGCGCAGCCCTGGGATCCGCCGTGGCGGGCTTCCTCATCGACAGCAACGGTGCGGCGGGCGCCTACGCTGCCGCGGCCGGCTTCGCGATCGTCGGAGCCCTGGTCGCGATCGTCTTCGTCCGCGGCTTCCCCGACCTGCGCGGACGTGACGCGAGCCCCATCCCCGACACCGAGCCCGTCCCCGTCATCACATGACGTCCTCATCACCCACCGACAGCGCACGACCGTAGGCTGACCGCATGACCGTCGCTGTGACCCTGCCCCGGCTGTCGTGGGGCGACGTGCGCGCTCCGCGTCGCGCCCTGCTCGTGCACGGACTCGGCTCCACGGGTGCCTTGATGTGGCGCTATGGCGTGACCCTCGCGGATGCCGGGTGGCACGCGACCGCGGTCGACCTGCGCGGCCACGGCACCGCACCGCGGACGCTGGACTACCGCATCGACGCCTACGCGGCCGACGTCGCGCAGACGCGCCCCGACGACGGCGCACCGTGGGACCTGGTCATCGGGCACTCCCTCGGCGGCGCCGCCGTCACCGTCGCGAGCGCGGGCGACCCCGGCTGGACGCGCCGGCTGGTGCTCGTCGATCCCGCCATCCACCTTGCGGACCGCGATCGCGAGAACGTCCGCGTCGGGCAGGAGCAGTCCTTCGCCGACCCCTCCGTCGAGGCGGTGCGGGCGGAGCATCCCACCTGGCATCCGCTCGACATCGAGCTGAAGGCCCGGGCCGCGCAGCAGGCGAGCCGGTGGGCGGTCGAGCAGACGAGTCTGCAGAACACGCCGTGGGACGTGCGGGCGGCCGCCGCGCGGCTCGCGGTGCCGACGCACGTGATCGCGGCGGACCCGGAGGTGTTCTCGATCTTCCACGGCGAGTTGGCCGCCGCGGTGCTGCGCCATCCGCTCCTGACGATGTCGGTGGTGACCGGGGCAGGGCGTTCGCCGCACCGCGACCTTCCGGAGGCGACGATGCGTCACCTCCTCGACGCGATCGGCTGACGCCCCCGCATCGGCACCGCGCCGTCGTCAGGAGATGCGGCGCAGGATGTGCAGAAGAGCGAGGGCGTACGCGTCTTCCGGCTGGGGGTGCTCGAAGGCCCGCCGCTCGCCCGCGAACTCGATCTCGACGCGGTGCGTGTCGGCGAGCCGTTCCAGCCGGCGAAAGGCTCCCCTCAGCAGCTCGCGCAGCTGATCTTCGCGCGGCAGCCACAGCGCATCGGCCTGGGCGACCGAGTCCAGCGCCCACTCGGTCGTGCCGTTGAAGGCGAGGATCGCCCCCGTCGCGTACTCGCGCGGTTCGATCGTCATCTCACTGACCGTGAAGACGTCGGCTTCGAACTCCGGCTCGTCGAGCTGGAATCGGTCGCCGGATGCCGGGCGCCACACGAGACCCGCCTCGCGCAGCGCGACGGCCAACTCGGTCGAGATCATGCTCCTATCCTGCCGCGCCGGCGGTGCTGCGGGACCCGACGGCGACCCTGGGTCCGGTCACGAGGGGCAGGATGGAGGGGTGACCGATTTCGATGCGACCGCGTACCTGCCGGACGATCTGCTTGAGCGCATCCGCTCGCGCGCCGCCGCCGTGGATGCCGAGAACCGCTTTCCCACCGAGGATCTCGCGGAGCTGACGGCGGCCGGATACCTCTCGATCCTCGTGCCCACCGCGTTGGGCGGCGCAGGCCTCGGGCTGGCGGAGGCCGCGGTGCTGCAGCAGCGGCTCGCGAGCGCGGCCCCCGCGACGGCACTCGCGATCAACATGCACCTCGTCTGGACGGGGGTGGCGAAGGTGATGTCCGACCGCGGCATCGACGACCTGCAGTTCGTGCAGACCGGTGCGGCCTCCGGCGAGGTCTTCGCCTTCGGCATCAGCGAGGCGGGCAACGATCTGGTCCTGTTCGGCAGCGACACGCGGGCCGTCCCCTCCGCCGACGGCTCCTACACCTTCACGGGGACCAAGATCTTCACCTCGCTCGGGCCGGTGTGGACGCAGCTGGGGCTGCACGGACTCGACACCACCGACCCGACCGACCCGAAGATGGTCTACGCGTTCGTGCGGCGTACCGACGCCGTCGACACCCGTGACGACTGGGACACGGTCGGCATGCGCGGCACGCAATCGCGCACGACCGTGCTGAATCGGGCCGTGGCCCCTGCCGATCGTGTCGTGCGCCGGGTTGCGCCCGGGCCCAACCCCGACCCGATCGTCTTCGGCATCTTCAGCGTCTTCGAAGTGCTCCTGGCCTCCGTCTACACCGGCGTCGCACGCCGCGCGCTCGACCTGGCCGTCGCGGCGGCGAAGACGAGAACGTCGAAGAAGACCGGGCGCCCCTACAGCGACGACGCCGACATCCGCTGGCGCATCGCGGAGATGGCCCTCGCCTACGACGGCCTGCTCCCCCAGGTCGCGGCGATCGCGCGCGACGTGGACGCCCTCGTCGATCACGGCGGCCTGTGGTTTCCCACGCTGTCGGGCCTGAAGCACCGCGCCGTCGTCGCGGCCAAGCAGATCGTCGACGAGGCGATGCTCGTCGCCGGCGGCTCGTCGTACTTCACCCGCAACGAGCTCAGCCGCCTCTACCGCGACGTGCTGGCCGGTATGTTCCACCCCTCCGACCCCGAGTCCGCGCACGCGACGGTGGCGGCGGCCTGGCTCGGCCCCGTCACGACCTAGGCCCTCCGTCAGCGCGTCTCGAGGTCGTACGCCTTGAGGAGTTCGGCGACGGCGAGCTCGCGCTGATCGCCGCCCTCGGCGAACATGTGCGCGACGTGGGTGCGCAGATGGTTCTCGATCAGCAGCTTGTCCAGTGACGCGAGGGCCCGCTGGATCGCTCGCGACTGGGCGATGATGTCCATGCAGTAGTCCTCGTTCTCGATCATCTTGGCGAGCCCGCGCACCTGACCCTCGAGGATGCGGGTGCGGTGCAGGGCGCGCTTCTGGATGTCTTCGATCACGCGGCCAGGATACGCCGCGTGCGAGACTACGGGCATGGCGCGCACCCCCACCGAACTGCTCAGCCCCGCCGACCAGGAACGTCGCCGCGCGCTGCGGGTGATGAAGGGCGTCGCTCTCGGCGCGCTGATCCTGATGGCGGTCGTGTTCGTCGTGGCCTTCGTCCTGCAGGACCGCTTCCCGTGGCTGCAGTACGTGCGCGCCGCGGCGGAGGGCGGCATGGTCGGCGCGCTGGCCGACTGGTTCGCGGTGACCGCGCTGTTTCGCCATCCCCTCGGCATTCCCATCCCGCACACCGCGATCATCCCGCGCCGCAAGGACGAGATCGGGCGCACCCTGGGCGAGTTCGTCGAGACGAACTTCCTCGAGGCGGGCGTCGTCCGCGCGAAGCTGGAGTCGACACCCATCGCTCGCACGGCCGGTGGGTGGCTGCGCGATCCCGCCCACGCCGAGACCGTCGCCGCAGAGGCCTCGGCGGTGGCGTCCGGCATCCTGCGCGCCCTCAGCGACGACGAGGTGCAGGATCTGATCAGCGACCTCGCACGCGAGCACCTGCTCAGCCCGCAGTGGGGACCGACCGTGGGCGCGTGGCTCTCTCGCGTCGTGGAGGCCGACGCGCACCGCGGCGCGGTCGACCTGGGGGTGGACAGCATCGCGACGTGGCTGCGCGCCAACCATGCCGCCTTCAGCGGTCTCGTCTCTCGCCGACTCCCCTCCTGGGTGCCGTCGGTCGCGATGCGCCTCGTCGATGACACCGTCTACAACGAGGCCGTGAAGTTCGTCGCCGCGATCCAGGACGACCCCGACCACCCCGCACGCCGCGCCGTCGACGGCTACCTCGCGCGGCTCGCCGAGAACCTGCAGAGCGATCCCACGACCATCGCGCGTCTCGAAGAGGCCAAGACGGCCGTCTTCGACAGCCCGCGCGTGCGCGAGCTGGCCGCCGAGGCGTGGAACACCGCCAAGACGGGTCTGCTGACAGCCCTGGCCGATCCCTCCAGCGGGCTGCGTCGACGCGTCAGCGCGGCGCTGGTCGAGATCGGCGAGCGTCTGTCGACGGATGCCGCGCTCCAGCACCGTGTGGATGACCGCATCGCGGGGGCCGCGGTCTTCGTCGTGGATCGCTACCGCCACGACATCGCCTCGATCATCACCGACACGGTGGAGAAGTGGGATCCGGCGGAGACGACCGAGAAGATCGAGCTGATGGTCGGCCGCGACCTGCAGTACATCCGTCTCAACGGCACCGTGGTCGGCGCTCTGGCCGGACTGGTCATCTTCGCCGTCGCGCACGCCCTTCTCGGGTGAGTAGGCGTGCACGGCGGAAGGGTTATGGACGGCCGATGAACGAAGGCGCGCCCCTGGCTGGCCGCGACCGGGCGCAGTAGCCTGACGGAATGGGCGAACCGGCGGACGAGCTGCTGTTCACCTACGGCACGCTTCAGTACGCCGAGGTGCAGCTGGACACCTTCGGCCGTCTCATCGCGGGCGAGCCCGATGTGCTGCCCGGCTACACGATCGACTACGCCGAGATCGAGGACCAGCGGGTCGTCGACCTGTCGGGCCTGTCGGTGCATCCCGTGCTGCGTGAGACCGGCAGTCCGCTCGACAAGGTGGTCGGCCGCGTCCTGCACCTCACCGCCGACGAGGTGGATGCCGCCGATGAGTACGAGGTGTCGCTGTACCGCCGGGTGCGGGTGACGCTGGGAAGCGGGCGGATCGCCTGGGTGTACGTCGGCTGATGACCGCTGCCCTCTCCCACGACCCGCTCTGGCCGCGCGCCGGCGACTGGCCCGCGCTCGACGAGGCGGCGGCGGCCGACCGCCTCGACGCCGTCCTGCTGGGAGTTCCGGCGTTTCGCACGTCGCTCTCGCCCACCGGCGCGGATGCGACTCCCGGCGCGGTCCGTGAGGCCCTGCGCCGATACAGCGCGACACTGATGGGGCCGCCGCCCGTCGATCTCGCCGCCGCCCTCCGCTTGGCCGACGCGGGCGACGTCGCCGACCCCGACGGCGCGGCGGGCGAAGCGCGTGTGCGCGCCCGGACCGCCGAGCTGACGGCGCGTGCCGCACTGGTGATCGCGCTCGGCGGCGACAATTCCGTCACGTACGCGACGGCCCAGGGCGCCGGTGCCGCCGGTCTCATCACCCTCGACGCGCACTTCGATCTGCGCGACGGCGTCTCCAACGGCTCACCGGTGCGTCGCCTCGTCGACGACGGCCTCGACCCGACGCGCATCGTGCAGATCGGCATCGCCGACTTCGCCAACTCTGCGGCGTATGCCCGGCGCGCCGCCGATCTCGGCATCCGCGTCATCACGCTCGACGAGCTTCGTCGGCGCGGTGCGGACGATGTGATCGCCGAGGCGCACGAGGTAGCGGGGCGCGGTGGCGGCGGCATCCATCTCGATATCGACGTGGACGTCTGCGACCGCGCGGTCGCGCCCGGCTGCCCGGCGTCGGTGCCCGGCGGGCTGCAGGCGTGGGAGCTGCGAACGCTCGTGCGCGGCTTGTCCGCCGACCCCGGCGTGCGCAGCGCGGATATCGTCGAAGTGGATGCCGCGGCCGACGCGGCCGACGGGCGCACCGTGCGCCTGGCCGCCCTGTGCGTGCTGGAACTGCTCACCGGCCTGTACCGACGAAAGGTCACCGTATGACGACGCTCGTGCTCGTCCGCCACGCGAAGAGCGACTGGGGCGATCCCGGTCTCGACGATCACGACCGTCCGCTCAACGAACGCGGTCTGCGCGATGCGCCGCTGCTGGCGAAGCGGGTGGCCAGCTCCGGGCTGCAGCTGGATGCCGTCCTCTCCTCGAGCGCGCTGCGCGCCCGCACCACGGCATCGTTCTTCGCCTCGGCATTCGGGCTGGAACCCGAGCTCGACCCGGATCTCTACGGTGCGCCCGCGGACACCCTGCTGGCCGCTGCGGTGGCGCGCGCCGTGCCCGCGGTGATGGTCGTCGCGCACGATCCGGGCATGACGACGCTGGCGGAGCGCCTGTCGGGAGGCGGCATCGGGCACATGCCCACCTGCGCGGTCGCGACGTTCGTGTGGGCGAGTTCCGACTGGGACGTCGCGACGGCCGTCGACCCCGACGAGTGGGCCTTCGATCGCCCCTGACGCCGTGTGGCGCGGGGCATTTCGACGCGCGACGACGCCGCTCGCTCAACGACCGCGGCGGGACTGGACAGGGCGAGGCCCGGACGTTGAGCGAGGCGGGCAGCGCCGAGTCGAAACGCCTACGCGATCAGCTCCCCGCCGCGGTAGACGGCGTGCACCAGGGGAACCCCGGGCCGATAGGCCAGATGCGTGCGCGACGGCGCGTCGAGCAGCACCAGATCTGCGCGTGCGCCGAGCGCGAAGGAGCCGACGTCCGTGCGGCCGAGAGCTCGCGCGCCGCCGGCGGTGGCTGCCCAGACCGCCTCGGCGACCGTCATCCCCATCTCGCGCACCGCGAGCGCGACCATGAGTGGCTGGGAACTGGTGAAGCTGGTGCCCGGGTTGCAGTCGCTCGCGAGGGCGACGCTCACACCGGCGTCGATCAGCCGCCGCGCGTCGGGATAGGGCTGCCGGGTCGAGAACTCCACACCGGGCAGCAGTGTGACCACCACGTCGCTCGCTGCCAGCAGGCGCACGTCCTCGGCATCGAGATAGGTGCAGTGATCGACCGAGATCACGTCGAGCTCCGTCGCGAGACGCACGCCACCGCCGTGACCCAGCTGGTTGGCGTGCAGCCGCGGGAGAAGTCCCGCGGCGATGCCGGCGCGCAGGATGCGGCGACCCTCGGCGAGCGTGAACGCCCCCCGCTCGCAGAAGACGTCGATCCACCGGGTGAAGGGCAGCACGGCCTCCAGCATCGGACCGCAGACGAGGTCGACGTACGCGTCGCGGTCGCCGACGAACTCGTCGGGCACGACGTGAGCACCGAGGAAGGTCACCTCGTCGGTCACCTCGCGCGCGAGGCGCGCCAGCCGGACCTCGCCGTCGACGGTGAGGTCGTAGCCGGTCTTCACCTCGAAGGTGGTGGTGCCCTGTCGGTGCATCTCCTCGACGAGTGCGGCGAGCCGTGCCCGCAGCTCGTCGTCGGATGCCGCGCGCGTCGCCGCCACGGTGCGGCGTATGCCGCCGGCGACATACGGCTGGCCGGCCATGCGGGCATCGAACTCGTCGGCGCGATCCCCGGCGAAGACGAGGTGCGTGTGGCTGTCGACGAAGCCCGGAATGACCGCGCGCCCCTCGGCATCCACCACCGTCGAGACGACGGGCGGCTTCTCGCCGGCGCGGCCGACCCAGGCGATGCGACCGTCGACGATCGCCACGGCGGCGCCGCGGATGAGGCCCGTCGGGTCGGCGGGGTCGTCCCCCAGGCCCTCGACGTTCGTCGTGAGCTCACCGACGTTCGTCAGCAGCAGCGTGCTCACGGCGCGTCGTCCCGCAGCATCGGAACGACCAGTCCCCGCTCACGCGCGACCTCGCGGGCCCGCTCGTACCCGGCATCCACGTGGCGCATCACGCCCGTGCCGGGATCGTTCGTCAGCACCCGTTCGAGCTTCTCGGCGGCGAGCGCCGTACCGTCGGCGACGGTCACCTGGCCGGCGTGGATCGAGCGGCCGATGCCGACCCCGCCGCCGTGGTGGATCGATACCCAGGACGCACCCGACGCCGTGTTCAACAGGGCGTTGAGCAACGGCCAGTCGGCGATCGCATCGGAGCCGTCGGCCATCGCCTCGGTCTCGCGGTACGGGGAGGCGACGGATCCCGCGTCGAGGTGATCACGACCGATGACGATCGGGCCGGCCAGCTCGCCCGAGGCGACCATCTCGTTGAACTTCAGACCCGCCAGGTGGCGTTCTTTGTAGCCGAGCCAGCAGATGCGCGCGGGGAGCCCCTCGAAGCGGACGGTGTCGCCCGCTCTGTCCAGCCATCGCCGCAGCGCGGCGTCATCGGGGAACAGCTCCGCGACCGCGCGGTCGGTCTTGGCGATGTCGTCCGGATCGCCCGACAGCGCCACCCACCGGAACGGGCCGCGCCCCTCGGCGAACAGCGGCCGGATGTAGGCGGGGACGAACCCCGGAAACGCGAACGCCCGGTCGTAGCCGCCGAGCTCGGCCTCACGGCGGATCGAGTTGCCGTAGTCGAACACGGCGGCCCCGGCATCCTGGAATCCGACCATCGCCGCGACGTGCGCCGCCATGGAGGCCCGAGCACGGGCGGTGAAGTCCTCGGGGTCGGATGCCGCAGCATCCTTCCAGGCCGCCACGCTCACACCGATCGGAAGGTAGGCGAGGGGGTCGTGGGCGCTGGTCTGGTCGGTGACGATGTCGATCGGGGCGGCCCCGGCGTGCCGGCGGCGCAGCAGTTCGGGGAAGACCTCGGCCGCGTTGCCGACGAGACCGACCGACAGTGCCTCCGCGGCCGTGCGGGCCGCGACGACGCGCGCCAGGGCCGCGTCGAGGTCGTCGGTGTACTCGTCGAGGTAGCCGTGCGCGACCCGGCGCTCCAGCCGCGACGCATCGACGTCGACGATCAGCACCGCTCCCCCGTTGAGGGTGACCGCGAGCGGCTGGGCACCGCCCATGCCGCCGGCGCCGGCGGTCAGGGTGAGGGTGCCGGCGAGCGAGTCGCGTCCGAGCGAGCGCGCGACGGCGGCGAACGTCTCGTACGTACCCTGGAGGATGCCCTGCGTGCCGATGTAGATCCACGATCCCGCGGTCATCTGTCCGTACATCGTGAGTCCCAGCTGCTCGAGCCGGCGGAACTCGGGCCACGTCGCCCAGTCACCGACCAGGTTCGCGTTCGCGATGAGCACGCGCGGGGCCCACTCGTGCGTGCGGAAGACGCCGACGGGCTTTCCGGACTGCACCAGCAGTGTCTCGTCGGGCTCGAGCTCGTCGAGAGTGCGGACGATGGCGTCGTAGGCCTCCCACGACCGCGCCGCCCGACCCGTGCCGCCGTAGACGACGAGGTCTTCGGGGTGTTCGGCGACCTCGGGATCGAGGTTGTTCATCAGCATCCGCTTCGCGGCTTCGGCGCCCCAGCTCTTCGCGGTGCGCTCGCCCCCACGCGGGGCGCGGACGGGGCCGCGGCTCGACGCCGCCCGGTTCACAACTCCGGAGTTCTGGGCGTCAACGGGTGATGTCATCGTGATCTCCTTCGATCAGGGACGGTTGTCCGGAGTAGTGAACGCAGCGTCGGCGACCGCGCCCGACAGGACGAGAGCGGTGGCCGCTTCCAGGTCGGGGCTGACGAATCGGTCGGGTCCTGGACCGGCGATGCCCGCGGCCCGCACCGCGGCCCGCACGGCGCCGGTGGCGGGCCCCGGTTGCAGCGGTGCCCGCAGGTCGAGGGCGCGGCATCCGGTGACGAGCTCGATCGCGAGCACCCGAGCGAGTCCGTCGACGGCGCGACGCAGCTTGCGTGCGGCGGCCCATCCCATCGACACGTGGTCTTCCTGCATCGCCGACGAGGGGATGGAGTCGACGGATGCCGGAACCGCCAGACGCTTGAGCTCCGAGACGATCCCCGCGGCCGCGTACTGCGCGATCATGAGGCCCGAATCGACGCCGACCTCGTCGGCGAGGAACGGCGGCAGGCCGTGACTGCGGGTGCGATCGAGTGCCCGGTCGGTGCGGCGTTCGGCGATCGAGGCGAGGTCGGCGACGGCGATCGCGAGGAAGTCGAGCACGTACGCGACGGGGGCGCCGTGGAAGTTGCCGTTGGATTCGACGCGCCCGTCGCCGGTGACGACCGGGTTGTCGACGGCGGAGGCGAGCTCCCGCTCGGCGATCGTGCGGGCGTGCGCGACGGTGTCGCGCGCGGCACCGTGCACCTGCGGGGAGCACCGCAGTGAGTAGGCGTCCTGCACGCGCGTGCACACGGCCGGATCGCGGTGACTCGCGACGAGGGGCGAATCGGCGAGCAGGGCGCGCAGGTTCGCGGCCGAGGCGGCCTGTCCGCTCTGCGGACGCAGCGCCATCAGGTCGGCGGCGAACACCGCGTCGGTGCCGAGCTGGCTCTCGATCGAGAGGGCGGCGGTGATGTCGGCGACGGTGAGCAGGTTGTCGAGGTCCGAGAGGGCCAGAGCGAGCATGCCGAGCATGCCGTCGGTGCCGTTGATGAGCGCGAGCCCCTCCTTCTCTTCGAGTACGAGCGGGGCGATGCCGGCGGCGGCGAGGGCGTCGGATGCCGGGACGAGCAGACCCTCGGCATCGCGCACCTCCCCCTCGCCGAGCGCCGCCAGCGCGAGGTGCGAGAGCGGGGCGAGGTCGCCCGAGCACCCGAGCGAGCCGTACTCCCGAACGATCGGGGTGATCCCGGCGTTCAGCATGGCCGCGTAGGTCTCGACGACGACCGGGCGGACCCCCGTGTGCCCGGTCGCGAGGGTCTGCAGGCGCAGCAGGTGCAGCGCGCGCACGACGTCGCGTTCCACCTCCGCACCGGTACCGGCCGCGTGGGAGCGGATGAGGCTCGCCTGCAGCTGGCGACGCCGCTCGGGCGCGATGAACGTCGTCGCGAGCGCCCCGAAGCCGGTCGAGATGCCGTAGTGCGGCTCGGGGTCGTCGGCGAGCCGTTCGATGAGCTCTCGCGCCTGGCCGATCCGCGTCCACGCGTCGGCGGCGATCTCGACCGTCGCGCCGTCGCGGGCCACGGCGACGACCTCGGCGGGAGTGAGGGGGCGCGCGCCGATGAGGACGTGATCGGCGATTCTCGAGGGGGCAACGGTGGTCATGCCTCGATTCCACCCCGGCTGTGCCCGCGCAGCCACACGGGCGTGGCATTGTGTGTCTGTGATACCAGACAATCTCGGCGATGCGGATGCGCCGCCGAAGGCGGTGCAGGTCCCGGCCGCGGACCAGACCCTGCGGATCCTCGCCTATCTCGCACGCCAGCGCGGACCGGTCGCCGCCCGGACGATCTCCGAAGGCCTCGCCATCCCCCGCTCGAGCGTGTACCACCTGCTGACCGCGATGGCGACGCACGGTTTCGTGGTGCATCTTCCGCACGACCGGCGCTGGGGGCTGGGTACGGCCGCGTTCGAGCTGGCCGGCGGCTACGTCCGTCAGCAGCCTCTTGCGCGTCTGGGCCGTCCCCTCGTCGCCGCCCTCTCCGACCGCCTCGGCGAGAGCACGCACGTGGCGGTGATGACCGGCCGCGATGTGCTGTACATCGTCGAGGAGCGCGCTCCGCGGCGCCCTGCGCTCGTCACGGACGTGGGTGTGCGGCTGCCGGCTCACCTCACGGCGACGGGACGAGCGATGCTCGCCGCTCTGCCGCGCGAGCAGGTGCGCGCGCTCTACCCGGATGCCGCGGCCTTCGCCGACCGCACGGGTCGCGGGCCGAGGCGCCCGACCGAGCTTCGCGAGCTGCTGCGTCAGACACGCGCCGCGGGCTTCGCGGGTGAAGACGGCGAGGTGACCCTCGGCTTCCGTTCGGTGGCGGTCGCCGTCCGCGACCACGCCGGCTGGCCGGTCGCGGCGATCGCGGTGACGTGGCCCGCCGAGGCCGGTCACACCGCGGAGGCGCTCGCACCGGCGGTGACGACGGCGGCGGACGAACTGCAGCGCCGGCTCTACGGCTGAACGCTCGGCGGCGCCGTCTCACGCACGACGAGGCGCGGCTCGACGAGGACGTGGGCACTCCCGGGTTCGGCGGCACGGTGCTCGATGGAGGCCGCGCCTCCGAGCAGCAGATCCAGGGCGCCGACGGCGACCTCCTCGGGCAGCTGCTCGACGCTGGACAGACCCAAGGCTTCGGCGGCCGGGGTGTTGTCGAAGCCGATGATCGGCAGGGCGGGGCGCCCGGCCGCCACCGCGGCCAGGTGCGCACCGACCGCCAGAGAGTCGCTGACGCACACGATGGCATCGATCTCGTCGGAGGCGACGAGGTGGGCGGCGACGTCACGCGCCCGCGCCACGTTCTCGTCGCTCACGACACGGATCGGCGTCCATCCGGCCGCCCGCACGTCCCCGGCATCCAGCGCCCGACGCCAGCCTCGTTCGCGGTCGTCGCCCGTTGCGGAACCCGCGGGCCAGCCCAGGAAGGCGACGCGCGGACCCGCCGTCGCCAGGGCATGCCGTGTCGCCTCGGCGGTGCCGGCGGCCCCGTCGACGTCGACCCAGTGATGGCTGGGGGCGCCCACGTCGTCACGGCCCCAGGGACGGCCGAACGAGACGAAGGGCACGCCGCGCTCCAGGAGCCACTCCGCACGAGGATCACCCGGGAAGGTTCCGGTGATGACGACCGCGTCGATCTCTCCGCCCTCACGCAGATCCCCCATCCGTCGGATCTCCTCCTCGGGGGTGCGCGCCGCGTAGAGCATGACGCGCAGGCTCCGCTCGCCCGCCTGCTCGGTGAGGGCGTGAACGAAGCGGTCGAGCACGACGCCCGAGATCCCGCCGGCGTACGGGTCGAGGTGGATGCCGATGGTCGAGCTGCGTCGCGTGCGCAGTCGACGGGCGGAGGCGTGCGGCGCGTAGTTGAGGCGCGAGATCGCGTCGGCCACCCGTGCGCGGGTCTGCTCGCGCACGATCTGAGGAGAGTTGATCACGTTGCTGACGGTCTGACGCGAGACGCCCGCGGCCCGCGCCACGTCTTCGATCGTCGCCGATCTGTTCACGCGGTCCTCCTTGACGGTCTCGGCCTCGTCGTCTATCTTTTCAAGCATCCCACAATTTGAACGATCAAATGATCGATCCAAGGGCGGATCGCACGGACGATCCGCGCGGGATGGCACCATGGGCCGCGCTGCCCACGCGCGAGCCCCGCGATCGAAGGAGATGCGATGAAGCGACACACAGCACGGACGCTGCTCGCGGCAGGAGGCCTGGCCGTGGCCTCGAGCCTGCTGCTGACCGGATGCGGACAGGGATTCAGCGGGTCGGGCTCTGACCCCTCGGCCAGCGCCGGGGATCTGACGTCGTCCGACAAGCCGCTGACGATCATGATCGGCTCGTCCGGAGACGCCGAGACCAAGGCCGTGCAGGATGCCGTCGCCGCCTGGTCCGCGAAATCGGGTGTGTCGGCGTCGGTCGTCGCCGCGACCGACCTCGCCCAGCAGCTGTCGCAGGGCTTCGCGGCGGGCTCTCCGCCGGACCTCTTCTACCTCAGCACCGACCAGCTTGCGGGCTTCGCGAGCAACGGCTCGCTGAAGGCCTACGGCGACCAGCTCAGCAACAAGGACGACTTCTACCCGTCGCTCGTGAAGAACTTCACCTACGACAACACCTTCTTCTGCGCGCCGAAGGACTTCTCGACGCTGCAGCTGGTCATCAACGAGAACCTGTGGACGAAGGCGGGCCTGACCGACGCCGACATCCCGACCACCTGGGACCAGCTGGCCGCCGTGGCCGCGAAGCTCACGAACGGCTCCACGAAGGGGCTCGTCTTCGGCGGCGAGTACGCCCGTCTCGGCGCCTTCATGGCCCAGGCCGGCGGCCGCCTCGTCTCCGAGGACGGCAAGACGGCCGAAGCCAACAGCGACGCCAACGTGACGGCGCTCACCTATGTCCAGAAGCACCTGCAGGACGGCACGTTCGCCTACGCCTCCGACGTCGGAGCCGGCTGGGGCGGCGAGGCGTTCGGCAAGCAGCTGGGCGCCATGACGATCGAGGGCAACTGGATCACCGGCGCCCTGGGCGACTACCCCGACGTGAAGGCCAAGGTGGTCGAGCTTCCCGCCGGCAGCGCCGGCAAGGGCACCCTCCAGTTCACCAACTGCTGGGGCATGGCCGCGGACAGCCCCAACCAGAAGGCCGCGCTCGACCTCGTCGAGTACCTCACCAGCGCCGACCAGCAGCTCGCGTTCTCGAAGGCGTTCGGCCCCATGCCGTCGGTGCAGTCCGCCGCCCAGACGTGGAAGAACGACAACCCCTCGCTCGTGGCGTTCCTCAACGGCGCCGACTATGCGCAGGGCGTTCCCACCAACAAGGGCGCCGCAGACGTGATCAAGGACTTCAACGCGCAGCTGGAGTCGCTGAAGACGGGCGACCCCAAGAAGATCCTCGACTCGGTGCAGTCGAACCTCGAGGCCGTCGTCGGCTGATCATGTCCGCTCCCGTCGCTCCGGCCGCGACGCCCTCGCGCCCGGTCTCGCCCCGGCATCCGCGCTCCCGCGGAATCCGCCGTGGCGAGGCCGGTGCGGGCTGGCTGTTCGTCTCGCCCGTCATCCTCATCCTCGGCGTCTTCCTGCTGATCCCCGTGCTCATGGCGCTCTGGGTGAGCTTCTCGGACTGGTCGGGGCGCGGGAGCCCCCTTTCCGGATCCGTCGGCTTCGTCGGCCTGGACAACTACGCCGCGATCACCACCGGTGGCGGGCTGGCCGAGCGCGACTTCGGCACGGCGCTGCGCAACAACGCGTGGTATGTGCTGCTCGTCGTGCCGCTGCAGACGGTGCTGTCGCTGTTCCTCGCCGTCCTGGTCAGCCGCCGCATCCTCCGCGGGCGCGGCTTCTTCCGCACCGCCTTCTACTTCCCGTCGGTGACCAGTTCGGTCGCGATCACGGTGCTGTGGCTGTTCCTGTTCTCGTTCGCCGGCCCCGTCAACCAGATCATGTCGGCGATCGGTGTCGCCGCCCCCAACTGGTTCAACGATCCCCGCGGCATCGTGCACGTCGCACTCGGGGCGGTCGGCGTCTCGAACGGGCCGGACGCACTCACCGGAGCGGGTTTTCTCGGGGTCTCCTGGTGGGACTGGCTGGCGGGTCCGTCGGTCGCGATGTCGGCGTTCGTGCTGATGGCGGTGTTCACGACGAGCGGCACCTTCATGCTGCTGTTCATCGCCGCGCTGCAGAACATCGGCGTTGAGCTCGGCGAGGCAGGCATGATGGACGGCGCCAACGGATGGCAGCGCTTCTGGCACATCACGCTCCCTCAGCTGCGGCCGACGCTGTTCACGGTGATCACGCTCGGACTCATCGGCTGCTGGCAGGTGTTCGACCAGATCTACACCGGCACGCAGGGCGGTCCCGCCAAGACGACGATGACACCGGCCTACCTCTCGTACACCTCCGCCTTCCAGAACCAGGACTGGGGTGTGGGAGCGGCGATCGCCTTCATTCTCTTCGTCATCATCATCGCCTTCACGCTCCTGCAGCGCTGGGTGCTCCGCGACCGCCCGGTCTCGAAGCGGCGCATCCGCGCCTATCAGCCGCGCGCGGCGGCATCCACGAGCCCTTCGCCCTCGAAGGAGGTCGACGCATGACCACCGCCCTCGGCACCGTCGAGGTGCAGAGCGCGCCGCCGACGCGACCGCCGCGGCGCCACCGGCGCATCACCCCCCGCAGCCTCACCGGCCAGGTGCTGCTGTACGGGATGCTGGTGCTGCTCGCCCTCGTCTACATCTACCCCTTCCTGGTGCAGGTGGCGACCTCGTTCAAGACCGAACCGGATGCCGCCGCGGACCCGGTCTCCCTGATCCCCGCGACGTTCTCGACGGCCGCGTACGAACGTCTGTTCCTGCACAGCGACTTCCCGCTGTGGTTCGCCAACTCGACCATCGTGACGCTCTGCGTCACGGTCGGCCGCGTGTTCTTCGTCTCCCTGGCCGGGTACGCGCTCGCGCGGCTCCGCTTCCGAGGGCGCGGCGTCGTGTTCGCCCTGGTCGTGGCGGTGATGGCCGTGCCCACGGTCGTGCTGCTGATCCCGAAGTTCCTCGTGCTGAACCAGCTCGGCCTCTACAACTCGTACGCCGGCATGATCCTGCCGCTGCTGGTGGACGCCGCGGGCGTGTTCATCATGAAGAACTTCTTCGAGTCGATCCCCGACTCCGTCGAAGAGCAGGCCCGCATCGACGGGGCCGGGACCTTCCGGGTGTTCTGGTCGATCGTGCTGCCGATGGCCCGGCCCGCGCTGATCACGATCGTGATCCTCTCGTTCCAGGGCTCGTGGAACGAACTCAGCCACTTCATCGTGTCGACCCAGTCGCCCGAGCTCACGACGCTCACCAAGGGCGTCGCGTCGCTCGCCTCGGGCCAGCTCAGCCAGGGCACGCAGTACCCTCTCAAGCTCGCGGCCGCGGCGATCATGACGATCCCCGTCGCCGTCCTCTTCTTCCTCTTCCAGAGGAAGATCATGAACACCAGCGAAGGAGCAGTGAAGGGATGACGGCCGGTTTGCAGCCATTCCTGTCCGACCGGATCGTTGCGCTCGCCGCGCCCACCCAGGCATGGTCGGGGCGTGACGGCGACATGGGGGCGGCCCCGATCGACGGCATCTACCACGGAGACACCCGGTTCGTCCGGGGTCTGGACGTGCACTATGCCGGCGCCGACGGCGCATGGCGTCGCCCGGAACACATCGCGACGGATCCGATCGCGGCCGGCGCCGTGCGGATGGACGCGCTCCTGCGTGGCGTGGACGACGACACGCCCGATCCGAAGGTGCGTCTGCAGCGGGAGCGCACCGTGGTCGAGGGGCGCGTCACCGAGTCGCTCACCGTGCGCTCCGCCCGCGACGCACCGGTCCTCCTCCGGCTGCGGGCCCGCGTGCGCGTGGACATCGGCGCCCTGCAGGACGTGAAGGCGGGTGCGTCCGGCCGGACGCACGGCGAGCTGACGATCTCCGACGGCACGGTCATCGTCCGTCGGGGCGACGCATCCGTTCAGCTGACGGCACCGGGTGCCGCGCTCGCCGCCGACGACGACGGCGAGATCAGCGTGGAATGGCGCCTGGACTGCCCGCCGCGAGGGCGGATGAGCGTGTCGTGGACGGCGATCCTGGCCGACGCCGCCCTGGTGGTGCGCGGGGCGGCCGCGACGATCCCCTGGGAGCGCCCGTCGACACCCACGGGGACTGATCCACGTCTGCCGCGCTGGCTCGACCGCGCCCTCGACGATCTCGGCGCGCTGCGCCTGACCCTTCCCGACGCACCGGAGGACGAGTTCTTCGCAGCCGGGGCACCCTGGTTCTTCACCCTGTTCGGACGCGACTCGCTCTGGGCGGCTCGACTGCTGCTGCCGCTGGATGCACGGCTCGCGGCATCCACGCTGCGCGTCCTCGCACGTCTGCAGGGCACGCGAGACGACCCGGCGACGGCCGAGCAGCCGGGCAAGATCATGCACGAGCTGCGTGCGTCGACGTTGACGATGCCGGGTGAGGGCATCGTGCTGCCGCCGCTGTACTACGGCACCGTCGACGCGACAGCGCTGTGGGTCTGCGTGCTCGCCGAGACGGCCGAGCGGATGCCGCATGCCGAGGTGAGCGCGCTGCTGCCCGCGATGGAAGCCGCGCTCGAGTGGATCGTCACCTCGGCGGAGCGCACAGGCTTCCTCGAGTACGTGGACGAGACAGGCCACGGCCTGTCCAATCAGGGGTGGAAGGACTCGGGCGACTCCATCCAATGGCATGACGGTTCCCTGGCCGCCGGCCCCATCGCGCTCTGCGAAGTCCAGGGCTATGCGTACGAGGCGGCGATCGGCGGAGCCGACCTGCTGGAGCGGTTCGGCCGGCCCGGCGCCGAGCGGCTGCGCACGTGGGCGCGCGATCTCAAGCAGCGTTTCGCGCAGCGCTTCTGGGTGACGACGCCGTCCGGACGATTCCCGGCGATCGCCCTCGACCGCGATGGCCGCGCGGTCGACACGCTCACCTCCAACATCGGACACCTCCTGGGTACCGGCATCCTCGACCCCGCGGAGGAGGCGAGCGTCGCCGACCTGCTGATCGAGCCGCGGATGGCGTCCGGCTTCGGCATCCGCACCCTCTCGACCGACGCAGGCGGCTACTGGCCGCTCAGCTATCACGGCGGCAGCGTCTGGATCCACGACACGGCGATCATCGCCCGCGGAATGCTGCGCGCCGGCCTGCTCGGGCATGCCCGACGGATCGTCGCGCAGATGCTCGCCGGAGCCGAGGCCTTCGACTTCCGCGTGCCGGAGCTGTACGCCGGTGACGGCGCCGACGAGGTGCGCGCGCCCGCTCCCTACCCCGCCGCGTGCCGCCCGCAGGCGTGGACGGCGGCCGCCGCCGTCACCGCCTGGGAGGTGCTGCGGGGCGGCGACTGAGCTGGTTCAGTCCACGGCGCTCACGGTGCCGCCGGTGAGCCGGACGAGCTCGTCGAAGGTGAGAGGGAACACCGTGTGGGGAGTGCCGCCGGCCGCCCAGATCTCGTCGAACCCGGCGAGCGCCTCGTCGACGACCGTGGCCAGCGGGGCGGGGTGGCCGGTGGGCGCCACGCCGCCGATCGCCTGGCCGGTCGCGGCGCGCACCTCATCCGGCGAGGCCCGCACGATGCTGCGCCGGCCGAGGCGCTGGGCGAGAGCCGCCGTGTCCACGCGGTGCGCCCCGCTCGTCATCACGAGCAGCGGCTCGCCGTCGGACATGAAGACGAGGCTGTTCGCGATGGCCCCGACCTCGACGCCGAGCGCGGCAGCGGCGAGCGCCGCCGTCGATGCGGCATCCGGAAGCGTGATGATCTCCCCCGAAACTCCGGCGGAGCGAAGGGCCTCGTGGACGATGCGACTGCGCGGCGACAGGTTCTCGGTCATGTCGCCAGCCTAGGGCGGACCGCCCCGCGAACGTCGCCGACATCGTCCAGGCAAGGCAATCCAGCCTTACTGGCGGGCCCGCGGTACGAGGAGAATGCTGGGGGCATGCGCCGCATCGTCGCCGCCCTCGGGCGGTATCCCGTGATCACCGCGACCGTCGTCGTGGGCATCGTCGCCGCTGCACTGGTCGGCGCGGGGCAGGGCGGGTGGGCGACCGCGATCACCACCGCCTACGTATCGGCGATCGTCGTCTGGACGATCATCGGCATGGTCCGCGACGTGATGCGTGGTCATGTCGGGCTCGACGTGCTCGCCGTCGTCGCGATGGTCGCGACCCTCGCTGTCGGCGAGACGATCGCGGCGCTGATCATCGTGCTCATGCTCTCCGGGGGCGAGGCGCTCGAAGACTACGCGGGCCGTCGCGCGACGCGCGAGCTGACGGCGCTGCTGGATCGCGCACCGCAGATCGCGCACGTGCGCCGTCCGGGCGCCGGTGACGAGACGCGGGACATTCCCGCCGACGAGGTCGCCGTCGGCGACGAGCTTCTCGTGCGGCCGGCCGAGGTCGTTCCGGTGGACGGCACCCTCCTGTCGGAGGAGGCGAGCTTCGACGAGTCGTCGCTGACCGGCGAGAGCATGCCGGTCACACGCACCGCCGGCCAGACCGTGCTCTCGGGTGCCGTCAACGGATCGCGGGCGATCCGCGTGCGCGCTCTCCGGCGCAGCGCCGACAGCCAATATCAGCAGATCATCGCTCTCGTGCGTGCCGCGCAGGAATCGCGCGCTCCGATGGTGCGCCTGGCCGACCGATTCGCGATCCCCTTCACGGCGGTCTCGCTCGCCATCGCCGGAGCGGCGTGGGGACTGTCGGGCGACTCCGTCCGGTTCGCGGAGGTGCTCGTGCTGGCCACACCCTGCCCGCTGCTGATCGCGGCTCCGGTCGCCTTCCTCGGCGGCATCTCGCGCGCGGCGAAGGCCGGCATCATCGTCAAGGGAGGCGCCGTCATCGAGCAGCTGGCACGCGCGCGCTCCGCCGCCTTCGACAAGACCGGAACCCTGACCCAGGGCCGGCCCGTGCTGGTCGATGTGCGCCCCGCGCCCGGGATCGATCCCGAACGGCTGCTGACGTGGGCGGCGTCGGCCGAGCAGTACTCCGCCCATGTGCTGGCCGACGGCATCCGCCGCGCCGCGTCTGCGCGCGGCATCGTGGTGGAGCCGGCCGACGACGCGCACGAGGAAGCGACCAACGGGGTGACCGCCGTGATCGGCGGACGGCGCGTGGTGGTCGGAAAGCCGGCCTACGTCGCGTCGCTCGCACCCGACACCACGCTCACCGCGCTGGCTGCGGGGCAGGCGGCCGCGTACGTGGCCGTCGACGGCCGCTTCGCCGGAGCCCTCGTCCTCGCCGACGGCGCACGGCCCGAGTCGCGTGCCGTCGTGCGCTGGTTGCGCGGACACGGCGTGGAACGCGTCACGATGCTCACCGGCGACGCCCGGCCCACCGCCGACGCCGTGGCGGGGTCGGTGGGGGTCGACGAGGTGCACGCCGACCTGCTGCCCGCCGAGAAGGTGCATCTGGCCGCGATGATGACGCCGCGCCCCGTGCTCATGGTCGGCGACGGCGTCAACGATGCGCCGGTGCTCGCCGCCGCCGACATCGGCATCGCGATGGGCGCACGGGGAGCCACCGCCGCCGGCGACGCGGCGGACGCCGTCGTGCTGAAGGATTCGCTGACCAAGGTGGCCGAGGCGGTCGCGATCGGCCGCGACACACTGCGCGTGGCCTACGTCGCCATCTGGATCGGCATCGCCCTCAGCGTCGCGGCGATGCTGCTCGCGACGACCGGGCTGGTGCCCGCCGTCATCGGTGCGCTCGGACAGGAAGTGATCGATCTGGCGACCATCCTGTACGCGCTGCGCGCACTGCGCGGGCGTCGGTTCGATCTCTCCGACCCCGGCACCGACGTCGCGCCCGATGCCGCACACACGGCCGCACCCCCGCGATCGGTGCCCGTGGAGGCACAATAGGGGGTGGATGCCGCAACGCCGCGGCATCCACCGAGCACCGCCCACAAGGCCCGCCGAAAGAGGATGCGATGACGCACACCCTGCCCCTGCCCGATTTCTCCCACGAGCGCGTGGAGGTGACGACGGGCCCGCGCAGCGGACTGCTCATCACCGTCGCCCTGCACTCCTCGACGCTCGGGCCCGCCCTCGGCGGCGCCCGGATGTGGACCTACCCGCACTGGAGCGACGCCGTCGGCGACGCCCTGCGGCTGTCGGCCGCGATGACACTCAAGAACGCCGCGGCCGGGCTGGACGCCGGCGGCGGCAAATCCGTGATCTGTCTGCCGCCGGGAACGACGCTCGACGCCGATCGCCGGCGTGCGGCGTACCTCGACCTCGGCGACGCCGTCGACCGTTTCGGCGGCAGCTACCGGACCGCGGAGGATGTCGGGTCGACGACGGAGGACATGCTCGTCGTCAGCGAACGGACCGCGCACGTGGTCGGCCTGCCCGACGCCGTCGGCGGTTCGGGCGAACCCGCGGGCCCGACGAGCCTCGGCGTGTACGAGGCGCTGCGCGCCACGCTCGAGCAGGTGACCGGCACGCCCGAGGTCGTCGGGCGACGGATCACGATCTCCGGGCTCGGTCAGGTCGGCAGCCGACTCGCGGTCCGCCTCAGCGCAGAAGGCGCGGTGCTGACGGTGACCGACGTGAACCCCGCGAAGCGCACCCTCGCCGCCGAGCTCGGCGCACGATGGGTCGAGCCGGGCTCGGAGCACCTCATCGAGGCCGACGTCTTCGTGCCCGCGGGCATCGGCGGCGTGCTCGACGCCGACACCATCGACGCGCTCGCCGCGCGCGCCGTCTGCGGCCCGGCGAACAACCCGCTGGCCCACCGCTCGGGTGCCGATCGCCTCGCGGCGCGCGGCATCCTCTACGCACCCGACTTCGTCGTCAACGCGGGCGGCGTCGTGTACCTGGACCTGGAGGCGAAGCACCTGGGCACGCGCAGCCAGATCATGGATCGTGTCGCCGCGATCGGCGACACGATGCGCGCTCTCTTCGCCGATGCGGCCGCGCGCGACATCACACCGCTGGATGCCGCGGAAGAGCGCGCCGCCGAGCGCCTCGCGATCGGCCGTCGTGCTCGGGAGAGCGCCGTGCTCGTCTGACGCCCGCGTGGCGGCACGCGGTCTCGCAGATGTAGAGACCGCGTGCCGCATACGCGTCCGACGGTGGCATGATGGACGCACCCGGCAGCGTCGCCGGTCCGCGCGGGCATTCGCCGCCCGCCGTCGAAGGAGACCGCCGTGTTCACCAGCCCCTTCCCCGATGTCGAGATCCCGGACGTCAGCATCTACGACGACCTGTTCGCCGATCTCAGCGCGGATGACGCCGCGCGCATCGCCCTCATCGATCCGGCAACGGGCGCCGAGACCTCCTACGGCGCGCTCAAGACGCAGGTCGACGCCTTCGCCGGCGCGCTGGCTGCTCGCGGCGTCGGCACCGACACCGTGCTCGGTCTGCTCTGCCCGAACGTGCCGGCGTTCGCCACCGTGTTCCACGGCATCCTTCGCGCCGGCGCGACGGTGACGACGATCAACTCGCTGTACACCGCCGGCGAGATCGAGAAGCAACTGCGAGACGCCGGGGCCAGCTGGCTCATCACCGTGAGCCCGCTGTTGGGCGCCGCGCAGCAGGCGGCAGAGGCCGTCGGCATCCCCACCGAGCGACTCGTCGTGCTCGACGGTGCCGACGGGCATCCCGATCTGCGCAGCCTGCTCGGCGAGGGCCGTGCCGCGCCGGAGGTGTCGTTCGACCCGGCGACGCACGTGGCCGTCCTGCCCTACT
The DNA here is from genome assembly GCF_028550675.1 of Sphingomonas sp. BLCC-B65. Classification (NCBI taxonomy): domain Bacteria; kingdom Pseudomonadati; phylum Pseudomonadota; class Alphaproteobacteria; order Sphingomonadales; family Sphingomonadaceae; genus Sphingomonas; species Sphingomonas sp. BLCC-B65. Next base: position 189,764 of record NZ_JAQQGL010000002.1, read on the forward strand.
CGTCGGGGACGACCGGCATTCCCAAGGGCGTCATGCTCAGTCACCGCAACCTCGTCGCGAACGTCGCGCAGTGTCGCATCAACATCGATCTCAAGAACACCGACCGCGTGCTCGCGGTGCTCCCCTTCTTCCACATCTACGGCATGACGGTGCTGCTCAATCTCGCGCTCAAGCAGCGGGCGACCCTGGTCACCATGCCCAAGTTCGACCTCGTGCAGTTCCTCACCAACATCCAGACCTACGGCTGCACGTACCTGTACATCGCTCCGCCCATCGCGGTGGCTCTCGCCAAGCATCCGATCGTCGATCAGTTCGACATCTCCACGGTGCACACCGTGTTCTCCGGCGCCGCGCCGCTCGACGGCGAGACGGCCGAGATCGCCGCGCGCCGCATCAACGCGCGCATGATGCAGGGCTACGGCATGAGCGAGCTGAGCCCCGTCTCCCACGCCATGCCGTATACGCGCGATGACATCCCGGTGAGCTCGGTGGGCACGATCCTGCCGAACATCGTGTGCAAGCTCGTCGACACCGAGACCGGCGAGGAGATCACCGAGATCGAAGACGACGGGCGCACCCGGCCGGGCGAGCTGTGGGTGCAGGGCCCGAACGTCATGCTCGGCTACCTCAACAAGCCCGAGGCGACGGCCGAGACCCTGGATGCCGACGGCTTCCTCCACACCGGCGACATCGCCGTCTACCACGACGGCGGCTACTTCTCGATCGTCGACCGCGTGAAGGAGCTCATCAAGTACAAGGGCTACCAGATCGCTCCGGCCGAGCTGGAGGCGCTGCTGCTGGGTCATCCGAAGGTGATGGATGCCGCGGTCATCGGCGTGCTGGACGACGACAAGCAGGAGATCCCGAAGGCGTTCATCGTGCCCGCGCCCGACTCCGGGCTCACCGCGGAGGAGGTGATGGGCTTCGTCGCCGACAACGTCGCGCCGCACAAGAAGATCCGCCGCGTCGAGTTCATCGAGTCGATCCCCAAGTCGACGTCCGGAAAGATCCTGCGCAAGGATCTGCGCGCCCGCGAACACGCCGGCTGACGGCATCCGCGCCGCTCGCGCACGGTGGTGGCCATGAAAGGGCCACGCTCGCGAGGTCGTGCCGGTCCTACCGTGGCCTCACCGGGGCGACGCGAGGAGACGGGCATGAAGACGATCGAGGTGATCGACCAGGTGGCGCGATCGTTGGGGGCGCGGGTGCGCCTGACCGGCAGCGCGTCGGGCGACCGACAGCCGGCGGCGGCGGTATCGGAGCCCGTCGCCGGTGCGCGGTTCGTCGATGTTGCCGTCGGTGTCGGATCACTGACCCTGCGCGTCATCGGTCGCTCGGCGGGCGACCTGGATTCGCGTGCCTGGGGTGTGGTCGACGCCGCCGTCCATCTGCTGGCACGCGCACACGGCGGCGACGGCGGCCGACGCGAGCGCGTCTGCGCCGCCCTGCTCGCCGGTGATGCCACCGCGCGCACCGACGCGCTGTGGGAGCTCCGCTCCCGGCGATGGGTCGTCGCGCCCGATGAACCGCTGCGCGTCTGGGCCGTGCTCGCGAACGGCGCCGGCGAGGTGGAACAGATCGCGCTGGGGCGCCGCCTCGCCGCAGCCTTGCCCGCGCCGACCGACTTCGTGGACATCGTCGACGACGCCGTCGTCCTGATCTCCCCCGCGACGGTCGACATGGCGGCCTGCATCGCCGCCGTCGAGCGCGAGAAGCGCGCGCACGCGGCGCGCCCGTCTGCTCTCGCGACCGCCGACTGCCCGCCCGATCGCGACGATCCGTTGCCGACGATCCGCCAGGCCCTGGATGCCGCGCGTCTGCGTGCCACGATGCCGCAGGCACTCGCGCCGCGGGCGGAAGATCTCGGTGGATGGATGCTGGTGCAGTCCGTCCCCGCCTCGCCGCGCCTGCTTCAGTTGGTCTCCCCCGCCGCGCACGCGCTGCTGACCGCCGGTGACGAGGTGCAGCGTCAGACCATCGAGGCCTATCTTGACGAGGCGGGCCGGGCACCCGATACCTGTGCCCGGCTGCACATCCACCGCACGACGCTCTACTACCGCCTCGAGCACATGCCCTCGGCGGTGCGCGAAGCGCTGGCCGACGGCCTGCAGCGCAGCACTCTGCACCTCGCGCTGAAGACCGCGAGACTGTGGGAGGCCCGACCCGAGCTGGCGTCGGCTTAGCGGGCGGCAGTCGGGCTGATCAGCTCGGCGAGGGCGGCGATCCTGATCGCCGGACCCGACGGCGCCGCCACGACCGTCATGAGCGTGCGGGAGCACCCGCGACAGCGCACGATCGCAGCATGCTCGTCGCGCTCCACGACGGCCTCGGCCAACGGTCCCGAGCGCGCGCAATGCCCGCACACGACGACGATCGAGGTCGGGTCGTCGGCGAACACGCCGGAGAGCATCCCCGCCAGTGCGTTGCCGTCGACTCGAGCGACGCGGCGCCCGACGGGCGTCGGGTGCGCCACGGCATCCGTCGTCATGATGACCCTCCGAATCTCTCCGTGCGAATCCGCGCCGGCTCGTGCCCGATGCGAACGAGCGCGTCGGCGACCGCCTCCACGAACGACGTCGGCCCGCACACGAAGACGGCGGGGCGCTCCGCGGGCGGCCAGCACAGCTGCGCCAGCTCGGCATCGGTGACGCGGCCTGCCGTTCGCGGCCACCCGGGCGGCGGCTGGCGTGTGTAGACCCACGACACCGTGAACGCGGCGGGTGGAAGGCGGGAGATCTCGTCGGCGTACATCGCGTCGTCTGGCGAACGGGTCGAGCAGAGCAGCCGGAACGGAGCCGCACCGTCGGCGACGGCACGCGCGCGAGCCATGGCCAGCAGCGGCACGACCCCCGATCCCCCCGCGATCAACTGCACGGGCGCGGGATCGTCCTCACGCCAGACGAAGTACTCGCCGAGGGGTCCCTTGACCTCGAGGAAGTCACCCGGCTGGACGTCGCGGACGAGGTAGGGCGACACCTCGCCGTCAGGCACCTCGTCGACCGCGAGCTCGACGAGCGGACCATCTCCGATGCTTGCGATCGAGTACGACCGTTCTGCCTGGTATCCGTCCTCAGCGGTCAGACGCACGTCGAGGTGCTGGCCCGGCAGATTGCCCGGCCAGGCGGGCACGTCCAGGGTGATCCGACGGGCATGTGCGGTGAGGGCGGCAACCGCGGCCACGTGGGCCGGAAGCCAGGCCGAGGCGCTCACCAGTAGCGTTCCTCCCGCCACGGATCCCCATGGAGGTTGTAGCCGTTCTGCTCCCAGAAGCCGGGATCGTCGCGTTCCTGCAGGACGAGCCCGCGCACCCACTTCGCGCTCTTCCAGAAGTAGAGGTGGGGCACGAGCAGTCGCGCGGGACCGCCGTGCTCGGGTGCGAGAGGAGCGCCGTCGAACTCGAAGGCGACCCACGCCCGTCCACCGCGGAGATCGACGAGCGGCACGTTGGTCGTGTAGCCGCCATAGGAGTGCGCCATCGCCGAGACGGCCGTCGTCGCGACCCCCTCCAGCAGCGTGTCGAGCGACACACCGCGCCATCGGGTGCCCAGTTTGGACCACCGGGTCACGCAGTGGATGTCGGTGTGGATGTCTTCGATCGGAAGCGCCTGCAGCTGCTCCCACGACCACGATGTCGTCTGCCCGGTCTCGGTGACCACCGAGAACTCCCACTCCTCGGTCGCGATCCGCGGCGTCGGACCCGCCGACAGCACGGGGAAGTCCGCCGTGAGGTACTGCCCCGGCGGAAGCTGCGCATCCGACTCGCGGCGGCGGGATCCGAAGCCTCTGCTGAACTCTGCCATGCTCGCCTCCTGGTGCGAATCTACCGCGAAGGCCCGGCGGAGGCTTTCGACGTCTGACGGATTCTGTCAGGACCTCAAGAGGGCCTCGCCCATCGCGAGCAGACGGGGCCGCGGCAGGGGAAGCCGGCTGAGGTGGATGACGGCCTGCGAGGCCAGCACCGCCTGCTCGGCGCGGGCGGCGACGTCGCGCGCGTGCAGCCGGCGCCCGGCGCGATGGGCGGTGTGGGCCAGCGCGGTCGCAACGGCCTCCTCCATCGCCGCGATCGTGACGGTGGAGATCTCGACCACTTCGGGGAAGCGCTCACGCAGTTCGGTGAGGCTGGTGAGCATGAGGCATCCGCGGCGGTCGGGGTAGGAGACGCAGTCGTCGACCACGCGGCGCAGGAATATCGCGAGCAGTTCGTCTCCGTCATCGGTGCTGTCCGACACGGCATCCGCCACGACATCGACGCGGCCTGCGCAGTACCGCCGGAAGACCTGAAGGAAAAGGTCGCGCTTGGAGCCGTGCGTCGCGTACAGGCTGCTGGTGGCGACACCGGATGCCGCAGCGATGTCCTCGACGGAGGTGCGATCATATCCGCGCGTCCAGAAGAGCTCCTGCGCGGCATCCAGGAGCTCGTTCTCGTCATATCGCCGGGGTCGACCCACGGTGTCGAACGTACTCCGTCGGCGGGTGGACACCTCACGGATCGGTCCGGATCCGGCGCATTCCTGTCCGTTTGCGCCCCACGCTGAGGGCGACGCGGGATCCACAATTGGAATGCCCTCTCCAAAACCCCGAGGAGAACGATGGACGGCACGCGCAACCCTCTCGCCGAGTTTCTGCGCGACCGCCGCGAATCGCTGAGCCCCGAGAGCGTCGGTCTGGCCGCAGAGCGGGGGCGACGGGTGGCCGGCCTGCGACGCACGGAGGTCGCCGATCTCGCCGGCATCAGTGCGGACTACTACCTGCGCTTGGAGCAGGGGCGCGGCCACCAGCCGTCCCAGCAGGTGCTCTCCGCGCTCAGCCGCGCGCTGCGGCTCGACCACTACGGAGACGAGCATCTGCGGCGCATGGCCGCGCTGGCAGCCGGACATGCCGAACCGGCGGCGACCGGCCAGATGCCGTCGGGTGCTCTCGACCTGCTGCGCCTGCACCGTGATACGCCCGCCTACATCTCGAATGCGACGATGGACGTCGTCGCGGTCAACCGGCCCGGTCTCCTCCTGGCACCGGGTGGGCTGCGTCCCGGCATGAACCTCGTGATGTCGGTGTTCGCCCACTATCCCGACCCGCACTCCGAAGCGCACTGGGAGCGCACGGCGCGCGCCCTCGTCGCATCGCTCAGATACCACGCGGATCCACGCGATGCGAGGCTCCGCCAGATCGTCGCAGCGCTCGGCCGCACCGACGACCGGTTTCGGCGCATCTGGGGCGCATGCGGTGTCGGGCCGCAGTTCAACGCGTGGCCGATGGTGTACATCGACGCACACGGTTGGGTGACGCTGCGTGCCGAGTCGCTCACGCTCGCCGGGGCGGCGGGGTGGACGATGACCCTCTTCTTCGCTGAGCCGCAGACACCCGGTGTCGCCGCGCTGGCGGATCTGGTGCGCGACGCGAACAGGGCGCCCGCGGACGGTGACCCAGCGCAGGCCGTGGCGGTGGCCGCGGAGCTCGACCCGATCTGCGTCGACGATGATGCGGATGCCGAGGAGATCGCGTCCTGAGCCAGCGGTCTAGACCGATGCGGTGCGGCGGAACCGGCGCTGATACTCGGAGGGCGTCATGCGGTACTGCGCCGCGAAGGCGCGCCGAAGCGCCACGACGGAGGGAAACCCGGCCGACGCCGCAGCTTCGGTGACCGCCGCCCCGGACTCGAGCAGTCCGACGGCGATCGACAGGCGCACCGCGGCGACGTAGGAGGCGGCCGTCGCGCCCAGCTCGTCACGGATGACGCGGGTCACGTGTCGCGTGCTGACGTTGACGTGCGCGGCCAGCTCGCCCACCGTCAGCGGGCGCGTCGGGTTCTCGGCGACATACGCCGCGATGGCGGCGCCCAGCGACGTGCGCGGCGTGCGGGCGCGCAGCGGTGCCGAGAACTGCGCCTGACCGCCGGCTCTGCGCATGTAGACCAGAAGGCCCTGCGCCACCGTGCGGGCGACGTCCGCGCCGAGGTCGTCTTCCACGAGACACAGCGCGAGGTCGATGCCGGCGGCGACGCCGGCGGACGTGAAGACCTCACCCTGCCGCGTGAAGAGATGTTCGGCATCCACGCGCACGGCCGGGTGTCGACGAGCCAGCTCGTCCGCGAACTTCCAGTGCGTGGTCGCGGGGCCGCCGTCGAGCAGACCCACGGCGGCGAGGCCGAAGGCGCCGCTGCAGATCGACGCGACGCGACGCGCCCGACGCGACAGCAGGACGATGGCGGCGCGCAGCTCGGCGTCGTCGAAGACGTCCGGCGCCCACTCGCTCCCGGGGACGACGATCGTGTCGAGGGGACCACTGTCGGATGCCGCAGCGTGGACGCCGAAGGCGAGACCCATGCTCGTCATGACATCTGCGCCCGACGCGGAGAGGAAGACGAGATCGTACGTGTCGGCGGTCAGATTGGCCTCGGCGAACACCTCCGCCGGACCGATCACATCGAGCGCCTTCACGCCGTCGAAGAGCAGGAAACCGATGCGACGACGTGCAGCGGGCACGGTGTCTCCCTTCTCGCCGCGACGCGGCACGTGCCATTGTCCCCCGCCCGGCGCCGACACGCCCGCGCAGGCGCTCGACAGATGTCGAGCCGCCTTTTCGACAGTCGGCCCTGCCTCGCTGCGGCCACGGCTGCCTACGGTGGCCGGGCGGGAGCGGATCGGCATCGGGTCGACGCCCCGCGCAGAGAGGGAGCCGGCCATGACCGAGACACCGACCATCGTCCTCATCCACGGCGCATTCGCCGACGCGGCCAGCTGGGCCCCCGTCACCCGCGCCCTGCTCGATCAGGGAATGCGCGTCCGCGTTCCCGCCGTCCCCAATCGCAGTCTCATCGGCGACTCCGCCTACATCCGCTCCGTCGTCGAGCAGATCGACGGCCCCGTGCTGCTGGCCGGTCATTCGTATGGCGGGGCGGTCATCACGGTCGCGGGCATGGCCGAGAACGTCGTCGGACTGGTCTACGTCTCCGGATACGCACTCACGGAGGGTGAGAGCCTCGGAGAGCTGCAGGGCGGCTTTCCCGACTCCGACCTCGCCCAGCACCTGGTGTACACGCCGTTCCCCGTCGACGGCGGCGAGCCGGGCACGGACGTGACGGTCGAGGTGGATGCCTTCCCGGAGGTGTTCGCCCACGGCGTCGCCCTGGCGCACGCACAGGTGCTCGCCGCCTCGCAGCGGCCCCTGGCGGCGCTGGCGTTCGGCGAGGGTGCGCCGGCGGCGGCATGGAAGACGAAGCCGGCCTGGGGAATCGTGTCGGCGGCGGATCGCACCATCAACCCCGACGTCGAGCGCTTCGGATACCAGCGCGCGGGACTGCGGAAGGTCGTGGAACTGGATGCACCGCATCTCGTGATGCAGACCCACCCCGTCGAGGTGGCGCGAGTGATCACCGACGCGATCGCCGAGATCGGCTGAGAAGAGTGGTCGGGCTCGCCCGCGTGGAGGGGGTCGACGGATGCCGCAGATCGATGTGAGTGCCGCACCCAGCGGCGACGGCTGCGCCGACTGCGAGGCGGTCGGCGGATGGTGGCTGCATCTGCGCCGCTGCGCCGCGTGTGGTCACGTGGGCTGCTGCGACTCGTCGCCGCATCGCCACGCATCGGCGCACGCGGCGGACTCCGGCCACCGCTACGTGCAGAGCTACGAGCCGGGCGAGAGCTGGTGGTGGGATTACGGCGCACAGACGGCGGTGATCGGTCCCTCGCTCGCGCCCCCGACGAGCCACCCGCTGGATCAGCCGGTGCCCGGCCCCGCCGATCGCCTGCCCGCCGATTGGGAGCTGCAGCTCATGCGCACGCGGGACGGTGCCTGACGCGCCGCCTCTGGTTGCCGGTTGCAGACGAAGGGGTGCCCGCCGGACGGCGGGCACCCCTTCAGCGAGCGGCGATGATCACTCGGCGGAGCTGAGCGACTTCGCGACGTGGGTGTGCACGGCCTTCAGCCACGAGACGAGGAACTCGGCGGTCGACTCGTCGGTGACCTCGCCGTCATCGGTGATGAGACCGTCGCGCAGGTGGATGTACGCCTCGGGCTGCGACAGCTCGGGCGAGGCGAGGAACGACAGGATCGAGCGCAGGTGCTGCTGGGCGACCGCGGTGCCGATCGCGCCGATGGAGGCGCCGATGACGGCCGACGGCTTGCCGGCGAAGCTGTTCTGTCCCCACGGACGGCTCGCCGTGTCGAGCGCGTTCTTCAGCACGCCGGGCACTGAGCGGTTGTACTCGGGGGTCACGATGATGACGGCGTCCGACGACTCGATCGAGGACTTGAACGCGGCGGCCTCGGCGGGGATCGCACCGTCGTTGTCGGCGGAGTAGAACGGCAGAGCGGCGATGGGCAGCTCGGTGAGGGTGAGGTCGGCCTGCGGCGCAAGGCGAACCAGAGCGTTCGCGAGGCGACGGTTGATCGAGGTCGACGAGATGCTGCCGATGATGATGCCGACGTTGTACGTGGTCATGCGGGTGATGCCTCCAAGTTGGATTCAGTTGCATACATCTTACGCACTCCGGCGGCCGCGGGTGCACGCTCGACGCGATCGAGCGGCCGCGCCGATCACCGGCAGGGCGGCCGCGCTCAGGATCGGCGCGTCGACTCGCCCTCGACGAGGCTGACCGCGAGAACCCGCGCAGACCCGTAGCCGGCCGGGCCGGCGCCGTTCATGGCTTCGTCCAGCAGCTCCAGAGCGCGCGCCGCGATGCCCGGCCAGTCCTGGCGGATGGTGGTGATGGTGGGCGACAGGCGCTGCGTCCACCCGATGCCGTCGTATCCGCACAGCAGCAGATCGCCGGGGATCGAGCGGCCCGCCTGCTGCGCCTCGAAGAGCGCACCGATCGCCTGCATGTCGCTCAGGGCGAAGACGGCGTCGACGTCCGGTGCCTCCTCCAGGAGCTCGGCCATACCCGCTTGTCCCCCGTCCATGCCGTAGAGCGACCCCGCGATCGTCACGGCGGATGCGGGAACCCCGCGATCTGCGAGCCCGGCGAGGAAGCCGTCGCGGCGCTCCTGCGTCGAGGGCAGGTAGCCGTGGCCGCCCACGAGGCCGAAGCGTGTGCCCCCGGCATCCACGAGGTGGTGCGCCGCCGCACGACCGCCGCCGAAGTTGTCGGAGCGCACCGAGCCGGCGATCAGCAGCGAGTCGGCCGGCTCGTCGCAGGTGACGATCGGCACGGGCGAGGCGGCGAGGCGGTGCAGTCCCGACCGCGGCGGACGCGAGGGCGAGACGATGATGCCGTCGGCGGTCTGCACGAGCGTTTCGAGGACGTCCAGTTCCTGGTCGGGCTCGTACCCCGACGAGGCCAGCACGATCGACCAGTCGCGCGCGGTACCCTCCTGCTCGAACGCGTGGGCCAGCTCGGCGTAGGCGGGATTGCGCACGTCCGGCAGCACGATGCCGACGGTGACCCGATCGGTGCGGGGGCGCGAGCGGGCACCTCCGCCGCGGGAGTAGCCGAGTCCGGCGGCGGCTTCGAGCACACGCTCGCGCAGCGCGACACTGACGCCGCGGCGTCCGCTGAGGGCGTTGGATGCTGTCGCGAGCGAGACGCCGGCCGCCGTGGCCACCTCTTGGAGGGTCGGCGTGCGCGCAGGGCCGTCCGTCGGCGTGCTGCGTTCCATCGCCCGACCTCCCGCGCGTGCGTCGGCCGCGTCGGCGCGCGACCCGTCACGAGTGTAGAGGAGGCCGGAGTCGGTCCTGTCTCGCCCCGTCATGAGAATTCCGACCGCAGCCGGCCGATCTCCCTCAGCACATCGGCGAGCGCGTCGGCCTGCGCCCGGAGGGCGGCCCGTCCCCACTCGGCGTTGGCTCCCGTCGGGTCGCCGATGGTGCCGGATGCCGAGACGTCCTCCGTGCGCCAGGGCAGCGAGATCGCCGCGAACGGACCGACCAGCGGCGTCAGGGCGCCCGCAGCGAGCTCGTCGGTGCGGGGCACCCCGTCGGGCGCGGCCAGCGGCAGGCGCACGGACGCGGGATCGACGGCGAGCAGCACGCTGGTCTCGTAGAAGCCGGCGTGCACGTCGACGTCGGGGCGGGGCACGGCCCCCGTCAGCTCCGGCGGCAACGGCAGCGCCGGCCCGTGCACGACGACGACCAGGACGCCGGTCTGGTCGCGGATCTCGCGCGCGACGACGTGGAGCAGTTCCGGGTTTCCGCCGTGCGCGTTGACGAACACGAGCGTGCGCACCCCCGCCGCCGCGACCGACCGCGCCACGTCGAGGCAGATCGCGCGCAGGGTCGTGGACGACAGGCTCACGGTGCCCGCGAACGAGGCGTGCTCGGGAGACGTGCCGTACGCCAGCGGCGGCAGCATCCACAGAGGCGGTACGCCGGCGATCCCCGCCGCGGCGCGCGCCGCGAGCACGTCCCGGGCGGTGTCGGCGAGCGCCGTCGCGATGACGGCGTCGGTGCTCAGCGGCAGGTGCGGCCCGTGCTGCTCGGTCGCGCCGATGGGCTGCACGGCGATGCCGCCCGCCGCGGCGAGGGCGGCGACGTCGACCCAGGTCGGGCTGCTCATCCGTGCAGGCCGATCAGGCTGCGAGCCTCGGCCCGCTGCACCGCGTCGTCGTCGTAGACGCCGCGACTCGACACCGAGTAGGCCTCGGAGCCCACCGTCCGCTCGCCTCGTGCCCACATGCACGCCTGCTCGGCCGACAGCACGACCAGCACGCCGCGCGCACCGATCGTGTCGACGACGGTCTGCGCGATCTGGTCCGCCAGCCTCTCCTGCATCTGCGGGCGCGCCGCCAGCACGCGGATCATGGCGTCGAAGTCGCCGATGCCCGCGAGCATCCGGTCCGGCAGGTAGGCGACCGACACGACGCCCTTGAACGGGAGCATGTGGTGTTCGCACACCGACGAGTACGGGATGTCGCGCACGACGACCGGCCCCGGGTAGACGCCTTCGATCGGCTCCCCACCACCGAGGGCGCGGATCGGGTCGCCGTGCAGACCGCTGAACAGATCGAGACCGGCCTGCGCCACACGGCGCGGCGTGTCGACGATGGTGGGATGATCGGCGTCGAGGCCGAGGGCGATCATGAACGCGCGATACGCGCGCTCGGCGGCGTCGAGATCGGCGGGGGCGCCGGTGGCGGCGACGGGGGTGAGAGCCATGGAACTGCCTACTTTCGCTGCGGCGGGGAGGGTGGATGCGGCGGGCACCGATCAGTGCAACACCGGTCAGTGGAACAGAAGGGCGGTGGCCCGGTCGACGTAGTGGTGGAACTCGGGGGTCGCCATCATGTCGATCGTGCGCGGACGCGGAAGGTCCACGTGGATGACCTCCTTGATCGTTCCGGGGCGAGGACTCATGACGGCGATGTAGTCGGAGAGCAGCACGGCCTCATGGATGCCGTGGGTCACCATGACCGCCGTGGCGCCCTGCTCGCTCCACAGGCGCTGGAGCTCGAGGTTGAGGCGCTGACGGGTCATGTCGTCGAGGGCGCCGAAGGGTTCGTCGAGGAAGAGCACGCTGGGGCGGAGGGCGAGGGCCCGGGCGATGGCGACGCGCTGGCGCATGCCGCCGGAGAGCTGCCACGGCTTGGCTCGGGCGAACTCCGTGAGACCGACCATCGCGAGCAGCTCCGCGATCCAGGCGCGATCGACGTCGACGCCGGCGACGTCGAAGGGAAAGCGCACGTTGGTCTCGACACTGCGCCAGGGCAGCAGAGCGTGATCTTGGAAAGCGATTCCCACCTGCTTCGCCTGGCGCAGCGCGGCCGGCGTCATCCCGTTGATGTGCGCCGCGCCGGCGGTGGGGGTGTCGAGGTCGGCGAGGATGCGCAGGATGGTCGACTTGCCGCAGCCGCTCGGGCCGAGCAACGACAGGAACGAGCCGCGGGCCGTGTCGAGGTCGACGTCGGAGACGGCGGCGACCACTCCCGTCCGGGTGGTGAACTCGCGGGTCAGTCCTCGCAGGTGCACGCCGGAGTCGGCGGGCAGCGTTTCGGCGGGTCCGGCCGGAGCGGGACGTACGGACGACGTTCTGATCATGACGGTGCTCCTCGACGAATGACGGCGGACGGCGGGGGGAAGCGGCCCGACAGCACGAGCCGCTCCGCGAGGGCGACGAGGGCGTAGGCGGCGAGCGCGAGGGCGATCGTCACGACGACGAGGGTCCAGAGCAGTCCGTAGTCGGAGTAGGACTTGCTGGTGAGGAGGTTCGCGCCGAGTCCCTCGAACGAGAACAGGAACTCGTAGAGGGTCGCGGCCGAGATCGTCGCCGGCGCGGCGATCTTGAGCCCGGCGAACAGGAAGGGCAGCGCGCTCGGCACCTGCACCCGCCACAGCAGGGTGAGCCGGCCGCCGCCGTAGGCGCGCACGAGATCGACCGTCTCGGGCGAGGCCGACGCGAGGCCGGTCGTGACGTTCATCAGCAGCGGGAAGAAGGTGACGATGGCGGCGATGACCGCCGCCGTGACGATTCCCGCCCCGAAGACGGCGTAGATGACCGGGGCCATGGCGATGAGCGGCACGGTCTGCAGCACGAGCGCGATCGGCAGGAACGTGGTGCGAAGGCCGCGCGAGAGCGACATCGCGATCGAGCCGGCGAGGGCGAGCGTGACGCCGCAGACAAGACCGACGCCCGCGTGCATCAGCGTCACGCCGATCATCGGGACGAGTGCGGCGCGACGATCAGCGGCCTCGACGGGCTTGAAGCGACCGTCGACGAAAAGGTAGTCCACGACGTCGAGGGGCGTCTTGGTCAGATACGGGCTGACATGGCTGAGCGACACGGTGAGCTGCCACGCGACGAGCAGGACGACGAGCGTGGCGAGGGTGGTGAGCACGGATGCCGCCACCGGGCGCAGGCGGGTCATCGTGCTCCTCCCCCGAGGTGGCGGGTCCACGGCGCGATCACCGCGGCGACGGCGGCGAGCAGGGCGTACCCGAGGGCCGACACGCAGGCCGCGAGGACGGCGATGGCCCACATCCCGGCGTAGTCGCCGACGTACTGCTGGGAGATCAGCAGGCGCCCCATGCCGGCGTCGACGCCGACGGCGAAGAACTCACCGGTCATCGCCCCCAGGAAGGCGGCCGGCGCGCCGATCTTCAGCGCGGTCAGCAGCGCCGGCAGCGCGCTGATCAGTCGTACCCGCCGTATCGCCGTGAGCTCGGTGCCTCCGTAGACGTGGACGAGGTCGAGCTGGGCGGGGCTGGCGGCGCGAAGACCGAGCAGCACGCCGATGATCATGGGGAAGATCACGGCGAGCACCGCCAGTACGATGCTGACGGCTCGGGACCCCGACGGCGACATGATCACGACGATCGGGCTCACGGCGGCGACGGGGATGCATGCCGCGATGATGCCGAGCTGGGTCGCGAAGGCCTCGAGGGCGGGAACGAGGATGACGGCCGCGCCGAGCACCAGCGCGATGACGACGGCGATCGCGTATCCGCTCAGAGCGGCGCCGGCGGTCGCGGCCAAGCCCGACCAGTACCCGGCATCCGTGAGGTTCTGCGCGACGCGTGCCAGTACGGCGCCCGGTGGCGGGATCGCGCCAGGCGTGCCGTTCTCGCGCGTGAAGAACGCGACCGCGACGAGTTGCCAGGCCGCGACGACCACGACGATCGCGACGACAACGGTGAGTGCGGCCGTCGCGGCGGGGCGGGAGGGCCGCGCGAGTCGGAGGGACGGAGCGGTCATGTCATCTCCTGTCGCGAGAAGGGAAGGGGAAGGACTGAGTGACGGATGCCGGGGCGCGTTCGGGTCGCCCCGGCATCCGTCGGTGTCACCGCTACGGGGCGGCAGGAACGCTGAAGCCCGGGATGAGATCCGGGTTCTCGGCGTACAGCTCGCTCAGCAGCGACGTGTCGAACTGCGACGCGTCGGCGGTGATGCCGGCGGCGCCGAGAGAGGTGACGGCCTGCGTCACCAGATCGGGTGTCAGCGTGAAGATGCCGTTCTTGACGGTGTCGCTGGTCAGCATGAAGCTCGGCAGCACGGTCGCACTGGACAGCTGGAGTGTGGCGTCGAGGTCGTTGTCCTTTCCGCCGTACTCCATCGCGATGTCGGCGATGCCCTGAGGACCGGCGGCGAGGGCGGCATTCCAGCCTTCGATGACGGACTTCATCATCGCCTTGACCTCGTCGCGGTGGTTGGTGAGCATGTCATCGCTCACGACGATGGCGTCGCCGAACTGGGCGTAGCCGGCGTCGCTGAAGCTGAGGGTGACGACGTCGCCGCCGGCCTGCTTCACCGCGATCGGGTAGTTCGTCAGGAAGCCGACGAGGGCGTCGACATCCCCCTTCATGAGCGGATCGATGCCGTTGGGAACCGAGACGAAGGTCACCGTGTCGGCGGGCAGCTTGTTGGCCGCCAGCACCGCCTCGACCGCGAGCTTGCCACCCGCGTCGACGCCGATCTTCTTGCCCTTGAGGTCGGCGACCGAGGCGATGGGGTTGGCTTTGAGCGACACGAAACCGACCGGGCTCTTCACGAACTGGGCGCCGATGATCTTCAGCGGCGCACCCCCCTGGATGGCGCCGGTGATGCCGGTGAGGTCGGAGGCGAGCCCGATGGTGGCGTTGCCGGCCAGCACGGTGTCCCACGGGTTCGTGGTGCCGCCGCCGGCGATGATGTCGACCGACGAGAAGCCGTTCTTGGTGTAGTCGCCGTTCTTGTCGGCGTAGTAGTAGCCGGCGAACTCGTAGTTCTTGATCCAGCTGAGGGCGACCCCGCCGGTGCCGAAGTCGGCGGTTCCGGCGGAGCTGGTGGATGCCGCCGGCGTGCTCGCGCAGCCGGAGAGCAGGGCGGCTGCGGTGACCGCGGCTGCCAGGGCGGTGGTGAGGCGAGTACGACGGGTGAAGCGGGCGGAGCGTGTGGAGCGGGAGGAGCTGTGCGCCGTATCGGATGCGGCGCGCGGAGTCGGGTGCGTCACTGTGAGACCTCCATCTCGTTCGCGGGACACCCCAAACGTAAAGCTTTTACATTTCGTGAATCGCGTCGAGGTGTTTCACGGGTGTTACTGTTCAGCCAGTCCGGCCCCAGGTGGGTGGGAGCAGTCGGCCTCATCGCCGCCGGCACCGGAATCTTCATTCTGATCCGCGTCATCGGCGAGGGCATCCGGATCCTGACCACCGGCGCGGCGGGGTTCGACTTCTGAGAGCCGCACGCGACCGCCAACGAGGAACGGCGCCTCTCCTGCAGGAGAGACGCCGTCTGTGGTGGACCTAAGGAGATTCGAACTCCTGACCTCCTCGATGCGAACGAGGCGCGCTACCAACTGCGCCATAGGCCCTTGTATGTCCTCAACATTATCACGCGTCTCGGACCCCGCTTGCACCGGCAGGATGGAGGCATGAGCCCCACCCCTGCTGACATCGATGTCGTTCGCAACGTCCGGCTGTGGTCGCACCCGAGCGACGCGGTCGATCTCCGTATCGCCGGCGGGATGATCGGCGCGGTCACGCCGACGTCCGACGACACCGCCGTGGACACCGCCGGGAACGTCGTCAATGGACGCGGACTGCTCGCCCTGCCCGGTCTCGTCAACGCGCACGCGCATATCGACAAGTCGTGGTGGGGACTGCCATGGCAGTCCTACGGCGGTGAGGGGACGACCGAGGGCCGCATCCGTCACGAGCGGGCCCACCGCGACGAGATCGGGATACCGTCGGCAGAGATCACCGGCAACGTCCTCGAGCAGTTCGTGACCCACGGCACCACCGCGATCCGCACGCACGTCGACGTCGATCTGGGGCTCGAACTGCGCGGCATCGAGGCCGTGCGTGAGGCCGTCGCCGGCTACGACGGTGCCCTGGCCGTCGAGATCGTGGCCTTCCCGCAAGACGGTGTGCTGCGCCGCCCCGGCGTGCTCGCCCTCCTCGACCGCGCCGCGCGCGAAGGCGTCGAGCACATCGGCGGGCTCGACCCCGCCACGATCGATCGCGATCCCGTCGGGCAGATCGACGCCCTGCTCGCACTGTCGGCCGACCATAGCGTCGGCGTCGACATCCACCTGCACGACCCCGCCGAGCTGGGGGCTTTTCAGATCGAGCTCATCCTCGAGCGCGTCGAGCGGTTGGGTCTGCACGGCCGCGTCAACGTGGCACACGGCTTCGCGGTCGCTCAGCTCGACGGCATCCGACGCCGCGACCTCCTCGCGCGGATGGCCGCACTCGGCGTCACGATGACCACCGTCGCGCCGCTCCGACTCCCCCAGCTCCCGTTGCACGAGCTCGATGCGGCCGGTGTCGCCTTCGGGTTCGGCACCGACGGCATCCGCGACCTGTGGAGCCCCTACGGCACCGGAGACCTGCTCGGTATCGCCTGGCAGTACGCGCGCGCATCGAGCATCGTGCGCGACGACGACCTCCTCCGTGTCGTCGAGATCGCGACGGGCGCCTCCGCCCGCTTCGCCGGCCTGGCGACGAATCGACTGCAGGCAGGAGACCGCGCCGACATCGTGCTCGTGGATGCCGAGAACGCCATGGACGCCCTCGTTCGCACGCCGCGACGCGAGGTCGTCATCGGCCGCGGACGCCTCCTGGTCGGCTGAGCCGACCGGTCGGTGTCATCAGCCGGTGCTACTGACCGGAGGCGCGGCGTTCCAGCAGGCGGCGCACATGAGCCTCGATGGCGGCGTCGCCCGCGGCCGCTCCGCCGACGAGCTCGTCGTCGTGGGCCGCAGGCCGCGGCTGCAGCGTGACGGGACGCTGACGCTCGGCACGCGCGCGCATCGCTTCCTCGACGGCGCCGCGACGCAGCGCTTCGCGGGCGTCCGCCTCGTCGAGCACCGCGGCGGCACGTGAGCCGGCCGACACGGTGAGCGGCCGCGGAAGCGCTCGCGGCACCCACGAGCTGCGCTCGGCTTCCAGAGCCACGTCCTGCACGTCGGCTGCGACGCGTTCGATCGGCGCGACCGCCTCGCGGACGACCACGCGACGCTGCACGCGCGACATCCGCTGCAGCAGCAGGGCGCAGCTCACGAACAGCACCCCGGCCAGCCAGAGCATCAGCTGCGCGCCGGTCGTGGCCAGCTGGACGCCGCCCCACGCGCCCAGCGCGAGAGCGGCGACGGCGACGAGAGTGACGACGAGGCGTGCCCGCCGACGAGCCTGGGCACGACGGATCTCGGGACGCGCGCGCTCGCGAGCGGCCGCACGCGCGGCGGCCTCGCGGGCGGCCGCGGCCTCGGCGCGCGCCTGCAGTTTGGTGACTTCGAGCTCGGCGCGTACGCGGGCGAGCTCGGCCTGCTCGCGCTCTGTCTGGGCCTGACGGGCCAGTCGCTGCTGGGCCATCGCCGTGCGCGCGTTGAGCTCGAGCCGCACTTCCTGCGGGGTCTCACTGGTCTCGGCGAGTACACGCAGCGCCTGATTCAACCGCACCGCGTTGCGCTCAGCGGCATTGAACTGGTGTCGGCCGTGCCACGACGGCAGAAGGTAGATCATCCACAGCGCCACGGCAACGAGGACGACCACGCCGCCGCCGAGAACCTGTCCACCCATGTCCCCCACGGTAGGGCCGAGGCGACGCGATCGGGCGACATCCGACCGCGTGTCTGACCTTCATGTCGAACCTGAAGGTTTCGCGGCCTCCTGCCGCGCTGCGACGGGTCAGCCGGCGGGGCGGTCGGTGAGCGGCACGGTCGCCGCGCTCTCGGGCGCGCGACCCTGCAACCACCGCTGCAGCACGCCTTCGGGAACCTCCTCGCGCACCAGCGCGAACGCGTAGTGGTCGCGCCAATCGCCCGCGATATGGATGAATCGCCGCCGCAGCCCCTCGTAACGGAAGCCCAGCTTCTCGACGACCCGCAGACTCGCCCGATTCTCCGGACGGATGCAGATCTCCATGCGGTGCAGCCCGAGCTCACGGAAGCACACGTCGGTCGCCAGGCCGACCGCGGTCGGCGTGATGCCCCGGCCGGCGAACCGCTCGCTCACCCAGTACCCGATCGTCGCCGACGACAGCGACCCGCGGGCGATTCCCCAGACGTTCAGCTGTCCGGCGAGCTCGCCGTCGTACTCCATCACGAAAGGCATGCCGCCACCGTCGCGGTACTGCTGCAGCAGGCGACGGATGCCGAGGCGCATATCGAACGAGACGGGACCGTCGGGGCTGGTCGCCTCCCACGGCCGCAGCCACGAACGGTTGCTCATCAACTCCGACTGCAGCACGCGCGCATCGCGCTGCTTGATGAGTCGGATCGCGATCGGACCGTGCTCACGGGGAGCCGTCAACTCCATCGGCACCCCTCACCTCGGCCGCTCAGGATCAGCGTCAGAGCTTCTCCGCAAAGTCCTTCAACCAGGGCCGCAGCTCCGGACCGAGATCGTCGCGGTCGGCGGCCAGCTGCACGATGGCCTTGATGTAGTCCACCCTATCGCCGGTGTCGTAGCGGCGACCGCGGAACACGACGCCCAACACGCCGTCGGTGACGGCCAGCTCCTGGAGGGCGTCGGTGAGCTGGATCTCGCCGCCCTTGCCCGGCTCGGTGCGCTCGAGGATGTCGAACACGCCCGGTGTGAGGACGTACCGACCGATGACGGCGTAGTTGGAGGGGGCATCCTCCTTCTTCGGCTTCTCGACGAGGCCCGTGACGCGGACCACATCGGGATCGTCGGTGGGCTCGACGGCGGCGGCCCCGTACAGGTGGATGTGGTCGGGGTCGACCTCCATGAGGGCGATGACCGTGAGGCCGGACGCCGCGTTCTCCGCCAGCATCTTCGACAGCAGCTCGTCGCGCTCGTCGATCAGGTCATCGCCGAGCATGACCGCGAAGGTCGCGTCTCCGACGTGGTGACGGGCGCGCAGCACGGCGTGGCCGAGACCCTTCGGCTCGCCCTGGCGGACGAAGTGGATATCGGCGAGCTCCGTCGAGCGCTGCACACTGAGAAGCTTGTCGTGCGCACCCTTGGTGAGCAGGTTCGACTCGAGCTCGGGCACGGAGTCGAAGTGGTTCGAGATGTTGTTCTTGTTGCGGCCCAGGATGATCAGCACGTCATCGATACCGGCCGCCACCGCCTCTTCGACGACGTACTGGATGGCCGGCTTGTCGACGACGGGCAGCATCTCCTTCGGCATCGCCTTGGTGGCGGGAAGGAACCTCGTGCCGAGACCCGCAGCGGGAATGACGGCCTTGATCGCAGGAGCTGACATGACCCACACCCTACCGGCGCGCACCACCGCGCCCGTGACCGTCGCGGTCGTGCATGTCGGTGCGCCGCCTACAATCGGACCATGACCGACGGCATCGACGATGCGAAACGCGCACTGCGCGCCGACCTCCGCGAGCGCCGTCAGCAGCGTTCCGAAGCGATGCGCTCCGCCGACGCCGCCGGCGTCAAGACTCAGCTCGACGCGCTGATCGCCCGCACCGGCGCACGCTCGATCTCCTGCTTCCTCTCTGCTCCGACCGAGCCGGGCACGCACGAGTTCGTCGCCGACGCCGTCGCGCGCGGCATCCGGGTGCTGCTGCCGATCACCCGCGCCGACGGACTGCTGGACTGGGTGGTCGCCGAGCCCGGCGCCGACATTGCGGAGGGCCTGTTCGGCATGCCCGAACCGGTCGGCGAGGTGCTGAGTCCGCTGGCCGTCAACGATGTCGATCTGCTCGTGATCCCCGCCGCTGCCGTCGACCGTTCCGGCATGCGCCTGGGATGGGGACGGGGCTACTTCGACAAGACCCTCGGTTCGATGCAGCACTGCCCGCCCGTCTATGCCGTCGTCTTCGACACCGAACTGCTGGACGAGGTTCCCCGCGACCTCCACGACCAGCCGGTCACCGGTGTCGTGACCCCCACCCGCACCGTCGACCTCGCGTCGCCGCAACGCTGAGCCCTTCCCGGAGGAGACCATGCCCACCTACGCCTATGCCTGCACGCAGTGCGGACACCGCTTCGATGCCGTGCAGTCCTTCTCGGATGCCGCATTGACGCAGTGTCCCGAGTGCGGCGGTGCGCTGCGCAAACAGTACGGATCCGTCGGGGTCACCTTCAACGGTTCCGGCTTCTACCGCACCGACTCGCGTTCGTCCACCTCCGGCGGGGGCGCTGGCGCCGGCGCATCGACTTCGACATCATCGAAGTCCGAGGCGAAGTCCTCGCCCGCTTCGTCGGGGTCGTGACCGGCGCACGCCGGAGAATCGGAGGAACCGTGATCAAGGGCTTCAAAGACTTCATCATGCGCGGCAACGTCATCGACCTCGCGGTCGCTGTCGTGATCGGTGCCGCGTTCACCGCCGTCGTGAACGCGATCGTGGCGTCCATCATCACCCCGCTCATCGAGGTGTTCTGGAAGCCGGGCGACAACGGTGTTCCCGGCATCCCGGTTCCCGCGGTCTGGGGCGGAACGGTCACCTTCCCGATCGGCGACCTGGTCAGCGCGCTCATCAGCTTCCTCGCGGTGGCGATCGTGGTCTACTTCGTGTTCGTGTTCCCGATGAACGCGTGGAAGGAGCGTCAGGCCGCCAAGGCCGGCGTCCCCGAAGACAAAGAGGAGAAGCTGCCGACCGAGCAGGAGCTGCTCATCCAGATCCGCGACCTGCTGGAGAAGAACTCCGCCCCGCGCTGAGCGCGTTTCGCGTCGTCGCTCTTCCGGTCGTTGAGCGAGCGCAGCGAGTCGAAACGCCCCTAGTAGTGCGGCGGCACGTCCCGCCGCAGGCGGTCATCGTTCGGCCCCGATGCCCCGTCCCCGGTGAGGGGCGGGGCATCGTCACGGATGACGGGGACCTCGGGCGCGGGGTCGGTGCCCGGCGCGGGAGTCAGTCGCGCGCGGCGCGATCCGCGCACGCGCTCGACGCGCTGGCGGCTCTCGTCTGCCACGGGGATCAGCGCAGATCGAGCGGTTCGGTCACGGTGTCGGCGCGTGGCGTCTCGGGCGAGGCGCCGAGGATGGCCGCGATCCGTCCCGCGACCCCGGACGGGTCGCTGTACAGGTCGAAGGCGTGCACGCGCACGTAGTGCCATCCGAGACGGCGCAGCACCTGGGGGCGCAGTCGCAGGCTCTCACGCAGGGTCTCCCCCATGCTGTCGGCGTCGCTCTCCACGACGACCGCCTTGCCGCGGTGCTGCGCGACCAGGGGAAGGATGCCCCGGTAGTTGACGTCCACGGCGATGCCGAGTGCCCGCAGGTGACCGGCGAGGGCCAGCGTGAGCGGATCGGCGAGGTCTTCGAGCCGGGACTCACGGGCGCGGGCGGCGATGCCGCCGAGGATCGACATGAGCGTCGCCGCACCGGACTCCAGGCGTCCCTCGTCGAAGGCCGAGGGACGGATCGACGAGACGATGACCATCGAGCGACGTGCGCGGGTCATGCCGACCGTGAGGAGGCGTTCTCCGTCGGGACCCGACAGATCGCCGAAGTCGCTCAGCACCCGGCCGTGCTTGGTCAGCCCGAATCCGAGGGAGAAGACGACCCGGTCGCGACTCTCCGCCACCGATTCCTCGAGTCCGAGCACCGCGAACGGCTCGGCCGTGTCGCGGCCGACGAACTCGGCGACGTCGGATCGGCCCGCGAACGCGGCGGCGACGGCGGCGCGCACGCGCTCGGCGTGTCGCACGGATGCCGTGACGACCATGAGGGTCTCGGTGGGACGGTTGACCGCGTGCTCGACCACGAGAGTGACGACGCGGGCGACCTCGGCATCCGGACTCTCGACGGCGCCGGTGATCGGATCGGGTGCGCCGGTGCCGCCTTCGACGTAGTCGACGCTGAGGCTCCCGCGCCCGAGGTAAGAGCCGGCCCAGGGGTAAGAGACGAGTCGACCTTCGTAGAACGCGCCGTTGACGAGCTCGGCGAGGTCCTCACCGCCCGCGCGATAGCTGCGGGTCAGCGTCTCGACCGGAACGAGTTCGGTGAGCCGCTCGAACACGCTGACACCGTCGAAGGGCACATCGGGCTCGTCCTCCGCCGTCGCATGGCCGGCGCCCACGCGGAACGGCGTGGGCCGCTGCGTCACCGGGTCGCCGAAGGCGACCACCTGTCGCGCACGTCGCAGCGCGGGCGCCGCCTCGGCAAGGCACAGCGCCGCGGCATCCGCGACGATGACCACGTCGAACAGCGGCGACTCGGGAATCGAGGGCACTTCATAGGGCGACGCGAGCCACACGGGGGCCAGCGTGCGCACGAGCTTCGGCGCGGCCGCGACCAGCTCCGTCGCAGACGCTCCGCCGCTGCGCAGCAGCTGCTTCAGGGTCGCAGCTTCGCCGGCCTCGTCGACGACGGCGATCTTCCACGTCGTCGCCAGTTCCGCGGCCAGCAGCGGCCCCGCCGAGGCCGCGTGCGCCTCGTCGACCAGTCGGTAATCGCGTTCGAGCCGGTCGACGACCGAAGTGTTCGCACCCAGCAGCGCCCGGTCCGAGCGCAGCATCGCTTCGAGAGCGGACTGCCACCAGGCGAACTCGAACTCAGCGGCGACGTGCTCTTCGGGGACGTGGCGGACGGACAGCTCGGTGAGCAGCTCTTCCAGTCCCATGTCGGCCAGCTCGCCGCGCAGGGTGGCACGTTCGACCAGGTTGTCGAAGACGTCGGAGGTCGCCGCCAACCCGGCGAGAGTGCGCAGCAGGTACGGAATCGGCAGGGACGCGAGCGGTTCGGTTCGCCCCAGTGCCCGGTCGAGCGCCCCCAGGTCGGCGGCCACACGCTGCCACGCCGTGGCGACGTCGTCCAGGCCCAGGGGGATCTCGGGCATGACGCCCGGATCGACCAGCTGCTGCCACTGCGCACGCTGCTGCTGCACCCGCAGCAGCGACTCGTGCATGTCGGTGATGTGCATCCCCGGGCGCACGTATTCGCGCGACAGGTTCTTCAGGCGGCGGCGCTGCGGCGATGTCATCGCGGGGGCGTCACGGCGCGGGGCGTGCGCCTGGATCAGCTCTGCCAGCGGACGCTCGAAGACGGTGGTGCTGAAGCGGTCGAGCGAGGCGCGAATGCCCTGCAGCAGCTGAACGTAGGCACCGAGTTCGGCGAGGGTCGAGAACGGACGCATGCGCGTCTGCGCGATGAGCTCGTAACCGCGCTCGAGCATCGCGGGCACCTCGGTGCGGTGCAGCCGACCGGCGAGCGCGTGCGTGTCGCGGGCCTCTTGAGTAGAGGCGAAGGCGACGCCGTACCACGGCGAATCGTCGGGGCCGAAGCGGAACTCACCGAGCCGGGCCGCCGTTGCCAGGGCCTGCGCCGCCTCGGCACGGCGGGTACCGAGTGACTGCAGCGTGGCGATGTCGAATCGGGTCGCCGCGGACGGCTGCGGCGTCATCGATGCGATCGTGGCCAGCGTGCGGAGCGCTTCGAGCGGGGAGACCTCGACGCGCGGATGCCGCTGGGTGAGCGAATCGCGATAGTCACGCAGCACGGTGCGCAGGCGCACCAGAGCGTCGTCGACGTCGGCCACCTTGGGCTGCTCCGCCTTCTCGTTGCGCGTGATCGCGCGGATGAGATCGCGGTGCAGGTGGCGCGGTGAGACGGCGAGTCCGGGCAGTCCGATGCCGGCGAGGCGGTGGCGGACGCCTTCGAGGGTGGAGCGGCGCGCGCTGACGACCAGGACCCGCTTGCCGGCGCGCACGAGCTCGCCGACCGCGTTGATCACGGTCTGCGTGCCGCCGGTGCCCGGCAGCGTGTGCACGGCGAGGGACTGTCCGGCGGCGATGCGCGCGAGCACCGCCTCCTGCTCGGCATCCGCATCGAGCAGAAGCCGGTCGGCGGCGGGCGGGCGCTCGTCGGAGCTGACGGGCGCAGCCACCGCCCGGACGATCGACAGGTCCTCACGGTCGGATTCATGGCCAGCGAGAGCGTTGAGGATCGGGTGGTCGAGGCTCTCCGCATCGCGGCTCATCGGCGAGGCGGCATCGGCGAACGTCGACACGACCAGTCGCGGCTGCACCGTGAAGGTGTCGACGTGCGCGGTGAGCGCCCGCAGGTGGTCGATGACCGGCTGCGGCTTGAAGACGCCGCCGTCGTAGGCGAGCTCGGCGAGCGCGCGTCCGTCGATCACGAGACCGAAGTGAGTGCGGGCAGCGACGACGAGCTCGGGATTGATCGTGAAGGTGCCGTGCAGTTTGAGGTCGAAATCGGAATGGTGACGGCGAATGGCGAGCGGGCGCAGCAGCACCGGGGCGGCGTAGGCGACACCGCCGATGCGCCAGCCGGCGATGCCGACCGCCAGATGCACCGTGTCGAGGCCGCGCGTCGTGCGCATCTCGACGTCCTTCGCGGCGATGCGCTCGGCCGCCAACCGTGCCGTGCGCAGGGCGACCTCGTCGCGGAAGAGGTTGGACAGCAGCGTCGAGCGCCCGGTGATGAACTGGGGCAGGCTGCCGGGGTGGGCTTTCGTGATGTCGATGCCTGCGTCGCCGGCGTCGGTGTAGTGCAGCAGTGTGGACCTGCCGCCGAGCCACCCCGACTCCTCGCGCAGGCGCGCACGCTCGCCGGCGGCGACGTGGGTCACGACGACACCCGGCTCGGACAGGTCGAGGTCCGCCGGGCTCACCGCGTGACCGTGGTCGGCGTCGTCCACGCCTCGCACGGCGCCATCGTCTGCTCTCCACACACTCGACACCCTAAAGTCCCGATCGCGGCGTTCCCGTTTAGCGCGGCGGGTTTTCGCGGTTTTGGGGCTGGTGTGACGGGTGAGACATCGCGTCGAGCCTCCTCCCCACCCAGGGCGGAGCCTCTCCCCTCCACAGAACGGGATCGCGCGGCGACGATGTCGACCGGCGCGAGCATCATGGAGTCATGACCTCGACCGCCGCATACTCGGTGCACCCGACACCGATCGGCGAGGCCCTCATCGTCGTCGCCGATGGGGGCCTCGTCGCCCTCGACGTGCTGGACGTGTCGCTGACCGCGGCCGACCGCCACCTCGAAGCGATCAGCGCTCGCCGCAACGGCGCCATCGTGCCGGATGCCGTGGCCACCGCCGACGTGGCCGCCCAGCTCGACGAATACTTCGCGGGCACGCGTCGACGCTTCACTCTCGATCTCGACCTGCGCGGAGTCGATGGTTTCGCGCGCCGCGCGCTCGAGGCGATGGACGAGATCCCCTACGGCGAGACGGCGTCGTACGGCGAGCTGGCCATCCTCGCCGGCTCCCCGGGAGCCCACCGCGCGGCGGGATCGGCGTGCGCCCGCACCCCCATCTCGATCGTGATCCCGGCGCATCGCGTCGTGCGCGCCGATGGGTCCATCGGCGAGTACGGCGGACACCCCGAACGCAAACGGTTTCTCCTCGATCTCGAAGCCCGCGTCGTCCGCGACGGCTTCCCTCGGTCCGCCGCCGTGTAGGCCGGTCGCGGCGCGGGCTCCCACAGCGCCGAGTGGGAGCCCGACGGAGCCGGTGACAGCGGCCGGTGATATTCTCGAGCCCACGGGTGACGCGGTCGTCGCCCTCGATGTCAGGGAGGCGAGATGGCGACGCCGACCCCGCTCACTGACAGTGATCTGCTGGCCCATGCCGTCGAGGATCTGGCCACGCGGACAGGCCTTCCCGTCGCCTTCGGCGGTTTCGAGAGAGCGAACGCGGTCGAGGTCACCTCGATCGTCGGAAACCGCACGCCCCACCTGTCGGGGCTGGTCGTGCACGCCAGCCGTGGGCTCGGCGGACGCGCCCTCGTCGAGCGGCGCCCGCGACTCGCTCTCGACTACCGGTCCTCGCGCAACATCACCCACGATTACGATCGCGCGATCCTCGGCGAGGGGATCTCGACGCTGTTCGCTGTGCCCGTGCTCGTCGCCGGGCGCGCACGCGGCGTGCTCTACTGCGGTTCCTGGTCGCCGTCACCTTTCGGGGAGGCCACCGCGCGCATGGCGCTCCAGGTCGCGAGCGATCTGGCGACGGAGTTGCGGGTCAGAGAAGAGGTGCAGCGCCGGCTCGCCGTCGCCCCGGCATCCACGCCCGGTGTCGACCCCGTGCTGCGCGAGCACCTGCGCGACACGTACGCACAGTTGCGTCGCATCGCCGCCGACGTTCCCGATGCCGCCATCCGGCGCCGTCTCGCCGAGATCGAACAGCGCCTCGCCGATCTGACCCGCGACGACGGTGCGAGCACGGAGACGCTCGACGTGAAGCTGTCGCCGCGTGAGATCGATGTGCTCGCGTGCGCGGCACTGGGCCAGACCAACGCCGAGATCGCTGTCGCACTCGGCTTGCGGGAGGGCACCGTCAAGTCGTATCTGCAGTCGGCGATGGCCAAACTCGACACGGGCACGCGCCACGCCGCGGTGACACGGGCGCGACGCGCGGGATTGCTCCCCTGATCAGCCGTCGGTATCAGTAGGCTCTGCCCATGGCCCGCAAAATCGTTCACCAGCTCGTCGATGACCTGGACGGCACCGTTCTCGAAGTCGGTGACGGTGAGACCGTCCTGTTCTCGCTGGACGGCACCGCGTATGAGATCGACCTCACGACCGACAACGCCGCCGCGCTTCGCGACGCGCTGGCGCCCTACGTCGCCGCGGCGCGCAGCGTCTCGTCGCGCGCGGCCGCGCCGCGCCGCGCCGGCGCCCGCGGACAGCGCCGCTCTCAGCAGCGCGATTACGGTCCCATCCGCGAGTGGGCCGCCAAGAACGGTTTCACGGTGTCGGAGCGCGGACGCGTCCCCGCCTCGGTCCTCGAGGCCTACGACGCCGCGCACTGACGGCCCGCGGCACCCACGCCGACGCTCGTCGGCGCCATCACGGCGCCAGCCGCGCGAGCGCTAGGGTGATCTCGTGGCCTCGGACTGGACCCGTCGCGTGCTGGTGGTCGAAGACCAGGCCGCGCTGCGCATGCTCGTGTGCGAGCTGCTCGAGCGTCACGGGTTCGAGACGGCCGCCGCGGGGGACGCGGCGACGGCGACGCGCCTGTTCACCGAGTTCGACCCCGACGCGCTCCTCACCGACATCGACCTCGGCAGTCGCCCCTCCGGCGCCGAGCTGGCCGCCATGCTGTCCGAGCTCGCCCCGCATCTGGCGATCGTCTTCCTGAGCAGTTATCCGCGCGCAGCGGCCGGCGCGACGGCGATGGGCATCGCCCACGCGGTCTTCGTCTCCAAGCAGGACCTCGACTCCGCGGACGGCCTCGTGTCGGCGCTGGAGCAGGCACTGTCGACGCGCCGGGCCCCGGCGGCGACGACGCCGCCCGCACCCGGCGCACGCGACGGGCTCGGAGCCCTGACGCGCCATCAGCTCGAGATCCTGGCGATGGTCGCCCGCGGCTGGTCGAACGAGCGCATCGCGGAAGAGACCGCGTCCGGCGTGCGCGCCGTGGAACGCTCGATCAGCCGCCTGTTCGACCGTTTGGACCTCACGGGCGACCCGACCGTCAGCCCCCGTGTCGCCGCTGCGGCGATGTACCTCGCCGCGTTCGGCCCCGCCCGGTGAGGGTTCGCGCGTGAGACGGTTCTCCGCGTCGATCGGCCGTGTCGTGGCCGACGGCCGGTTTCTGAGCCCGTGGTCGCTCGCGGCGACGTTCGCCCTGTCGATGACCATCATGGCGCCCGTGGGCGCGGGCGTGGATGTCGCGGCGCTGGTTCCGGCAACGCTCGCCACGACGGCATGCTTCGTCCTCGCACTCGGGGCCCTCGCGCTGCTCGAGCGGCGTCTGACCGCCCCGCTCGTGCGAGCCGTGGTGGTGGTCGTCGGCGTCGTCGCGTGCGCTGCACTGCGTCCGCTCGTGCAGGACGGATGGGCCGCGCTGTGGTCGCTGCCGGTTCCTGCGGCGGCGCAACTGCCGTTTCGTATCGCGACGAATGTCGTCGTCTGGCCGGTCGTCCTCGCGATGATCGCCGTGCTCGAGAACGCCGTGCACACACTCCGTCGCACCAACGCGCTGCTGCGCGAGGTGGCGGCAGAGTTGGCCGCCGCACCCGACCGCGCCGTCGTCATCGACCGGTATGCGCGCCGCGAAGTGGATGCCGCGGCATCCGCTCTCGGCCGAGCGATCGAACGATGGGATCCCGCGGCGGGGCCGGGCGGCGTGCGCGCGCTCGGTGCGGAGGACTTCCGCACGTGGAGCCACCGCCTGCAGCGGATGGCCGATGATGCGCCGACGAGCGCGGCGCCGCAGGGGACTGCCACCACCGCTGACATCCCGACCCGCCGCCACTCCCTGACGCTGCCCCCCTTCCGTCTCCCGCCACGCGGTGCGGTCGCGATCGTCTACATCGCCTGCACACTTCCCTACGCGCTGCGGACGACAGGCCCCGGCGCACTGATCGCGGGCCTCGTCGCCGTCGTCGCCGTGACCGGCCTTGTCGACCATGTCGCGCGCCGCCGAGCGTTCGCGCGCAGCGCCCGCCGCGCCGCCACGGTCTATCTCCTGGGCGCGGCGATCGGCGGAGTGGCGTTGTCGGCGCTGACGACGATCTCCGGACATCGCGGTCTCATCACGCTTCTGCCCGCCGTCGACTACGTCGCCTTCGCCCTCGCGGCCGGCCTGTGCGCCGGCGCCGTGCAGAGACTGCGACGAGAACAGCGACGACTCTCGGGCACGATCACCCGCGCCCAGCGCGCGTCCCGCGAGGGCATCGGCCCCGTCAGGGAGGGCCTGCGTCGCACGGCCGAACTGCTGCACCGCGACGGGCAGGGAGCGTGCGTGCAGTTCGCACTCACCCACCCGCAGCCGTCCGCCGCCGAGTCCGCCGCGCTGCGCGACGACTTGATCGCTCTCGTACATCGTCTGGCTTCGACCTATACCGATGCCGACCCCGGCGCCGATGCCGCGGCGTTACGGGCGCTGCTGGCGACATGGGGGCGGGTGATCGCGCTGCGTACGACGCTCGACCCGCGGGCGCTGGACGCGCTCGATGCGCATCCCCGGCTCGCCCGCGATGTGTACGACGTCATCGCCGAGGGGCTGCTGAACGCCGTCAAGCACAGCGACGAGAAGCGCGCGGACGTGGCCGTCGATATCGTCGCGACGGGCGCGGGCAGCCGACTGCGCGCACGCGTACGATCGCGAGGACGAACGACGCCGGATGCCGAGTTGCGGCCGGCATCGCACGTGCGCGACCTCGGCGCGCGGCTGCGTGCGGACGGTCGCGACACGGTGCTCGAGGCGAGCTTCGCGCTGCCGACCGGCGCTGCTGTCGTGTCAGCCGAACATCCCGAAAAGCAGGCCGCACCCCCGTCATAACGTCGTCATCGCACCCCCGGACACCCGGCCCGGGGACAGCGATGAAACGGAACCGACGTGAACGACCTGCACAACCTTTTTCCCCTCGCGGTGGGCATGCTGCTGTCCCCGCTGCCCATCGTGGCGATCGTGGCCATCGTGCTCGCCCCGCGTGGACGCTCGTGCGCTCCCGCCTACACCGCGGTCTACACGCTCGTCGCGTTCGCCGCCACGGGGCTGGGCGCGCTCGGCGCGGCGCGCGCGTCGGCATCGAGCGGCCCCGCAGCGCAGACGGTCTCACTGATCCTGGCGATCGTCCTCGCCCTCGGCTTCACGGTGTTCGCCGTCGTCAGCTGGATGTCGCGTCCGAAGGACGGCACGCCCGCGACGGCACCGAAGTGGCTCGCGGCGATCGACGGCGTCACCCCGCTCTCCGCAGCCGGCCTCGGACTCGTGATGGCGGCGACCAACACCAAGAACATCCCCCTCGAGCTCAAGGCCGGCGCGCTCATCGGCGAAGCGCACCTCGCGCCGCTCGCCGCCGTCGGGCTGTGCGTTGCCATCGCGCTGGCCGGTTCACTGCTGCTCGTGATTCCGGCCCTCGTCCAGCTGACCGGCACGGCCCGCGTGCACTCCGCCCTGCAGGCGCTGAAATCGCAGCTGATCACGCACAACGCCGCCATGATGACGGTACTGTTCGCGATCCTCGCGGCGAACGAGCTTGCACAGGTCATCCATCGCCTGGCCGCCTGAGCGCCCCACTTCGCCTTCTCCGCCTCTCGTTCCGAAAGGACCTCACATGTCGAACACCACCCAGACCCCTGACACCCTGACCCCCTGCATCGTCACCGCCCCGGCGGGCACCTTCCGCGGCGCCGTCCGCAACGACGTCCGTTCGTGGCGCGGCATCCGCTACGCCGAAGCCCCGGTCGGCGAGCGCCGCTGGCGCGACCCGGTGCCGGCAGCCGCCGCGACCGGAGAGGTCGACGCCACCGCGTTCGGGCCGGCCTGTCCCCAGGTGCGCACGCCCGCCATCGCCCTGGGCGACGACGCCGTGCTCGACGAGGACTGCCTGATGCTCAACGTCTGGGCACCCGACGCCGACGCCGCGGCGGGCGCACGACCGGTGATGGTGTGGCTGCACGGCGGCGCGTACACCTTCGGGGCGTCCAGCCAGCGCACGTACGATGCGACCTCGCTGGTCACGCGGGGCGACGTGGTCGTGGTGACCATCAACTATCGCCTGGCCGCTTTCGGCTTCCTCGATCTGTCGGGTCTTCTGCCCGACGGCGGCTTCGATCGCAACCTGGCGCTGAAGGACGTGCTGCTCGCCCTGCGTTGGGTGCAGGAGAACATCGCCGCGTTCGGCGGCGACCCCGACCGCGTGACCGTGTTCGGCGAGTCCGCCGGCGGCGGCCTGGTCACGACGCTGCTGGCGACCCCGTCGGCCGAGGGGCTCTTCCACCGCGCGATCGCACAGTCCTCCCCCGCGTCGAGCATGTACGGCATCGATCGGGCGCGCGACGTCGCGGAGCGCTTCGTGCGCGAGCTCGGCATCGACCAGACGGATGCCGCATCGACCGCCGTGGCGCTGCGCGCGGCATCCGCCGACGAGCTCGTGACGGCCGGGATGACGGTGTACGCCCAGGTGCCCGACGAGGCGCCCGGCACGCTGGCGTTCGCGCCGATCGTCGACGGCGACCTGCTGCCGGAGGCACCGGCCACGGTGCTGCACGAGGGTCGCGGACTGCCGGTTCCCCTCATGATCGGCACCAACAAGGATGAGGCGTCGCTGTTCAAGTTCATGAAGTCGCCGCTCATCCCGATCACCGAGGAGCGCATCATGGCGATGTTCTCCGACATGGCCGCCGATAACCCCACCGTCGAGCTGCCCTCGGTCGCCCAGGTGCAGACGGCGTACGAGAACGTGCGCAAGAACGCGGTGGGGCTCGGGGTCGCCCGCGACATCGGCTTCCGCATGCCCACCGTGTGGATCGCCGAGGGGCACGCCGCGGCGGCCCCGGTGTGGCTGTACCGCTTCGATCACGCGACACCTTTCCTGCGATTGATCGGTCTCGGCGCGACGCACGGCAGCGAGCTGGCCTACCTCTGGGGCGTCTTCGCGAGCGGCCCCAAGGACCCCACGTTCCGCCTCGGCGGCAAGCGCGCCGGCGAGGTGATCTCCGCCCGCATGCAGGAGCGGTGGGCCGCGTTCGCCCACGGGCGCACACCCGACGCCGACGGCGTCGCCGGCGCTCCGTACTGGCCGGCCTACGATCCCGCCGACGGCCGCGCGACGCTGGTCATCGAGCGCCACGACACCGTCGTCGATGACCTGGATGCGGCTCTGCGCGCCGCGTGGGGCGATCAGGTCCTCGACTTCCACTGAACCCGCGCGGCCGCCACACGCCTTCGAAGGAGCTCCTCATGTCCGACACCTGCAGCGCCGCGACTCACCTCAGCCGCGACCGCCTCGCGCCCGCCATCGCCGCGGCCGGCGCCACCGTCAGCCCCGCGCACTACGGCGCGCCCGCAGAATCGGGCGAGCGGAGCGCCCCGACCGCCACAGCGGACCTCCTGGTCGTCGGCCGGATCGCGACCGGCGACCCCGCGGCTCCGAGCGCGGAGGCGATGGCGGTGCGCGACGGCCGCATCGTCGCACTGGGATCGGCGGCGGAGCTGGACGGGCTGACCGGCCCGGCGACGAAGATCCTGTCCCCCGACGGCGTGGTGATCCCCGGTCTCATCGAGCCGCACGCGCACATCTGGGTGTCGCTGCTCACACTCGAGTGGGCCGACGTCTCGCACGCCACCTGTCCGCGCTTCGACGACGTCATCGCCGTCCTGAAGACGGCTGCGCACGCGACACCCGCCGGTCAGTACGTGCTGGCGAAGCTGTTCGACCCGAGCCTGTACCCCGGTGAGCCGGCCCTCACCCGCGACATCCTCGACCGGGTCGCGACCGACCGTCCCGTGGTCGTGCTGAATGCGTCGATGCACTTCGCCTACGCCAACAGCGCGGCCCTGGATGCCGCCGGCATCACCGACGCCACACCGCAGCCGAGCGGGGGCACGCTGGAGAAGCGCGACGGCAGACTCACCGGCGTGGTCGGCGAGTCGCCCGCGGTGACGATGCTGCTCGCGCACCTGCCGCGTCCGACAGCGGCGGAGGTGGGCCGCGGCATCCGTCACGTGTTGAACGAGTTCGCCGGTGCCGGCGTGACCTCGATGCGCGAAGCGATGACCGGCACGCTGGCCGGCGTGAGCGAGATCGCGATGCTGCACCAGCTCAACGGGTCCGAACGCTTGCCGGTGCGAGTGTCGACGGCGCAGTTCTCCTCCCTGGCGGGGTGCGCGACGCCCGCCGAGGTAGCCCAGGCGTGGAAGGCGGCCGGCGTCACGCCGTTCAGCGGAGATGCGATGGTGCGCGCCGACGCGTGGAAGATCGTGGCGGACGGCTCGAACCAGGGTCGTTCCGGATACTTCCTGCAGCCGTATCTCGGCGAGACCTCGGGGGGCCACGCGAACTGGACACCGGAGAGTCTGCGCGAAGTGATGCGCGCCGGTCTCGACGACGGCTGGCAGCTGATGATCCACACGAACGGCGACGCGGCGGTCGAGTTCGCCCTCCAGGCCGCCGAAGAGCTGCTGCCGGGGCGCGACGCTCTCCGGCACCGCTTCGAGCACGCCTCGGTGACCACCGACGACCAGCTTGCGCGGATGGCCGCGGTGGGAGTGTCGCCGAGCTTCCTGATGGACCACGTCTACTACTGGGGTGCGGCGTTCCGCGACACGATCCTCGGCCCCGCGCGCGCCGCGCGACTGGACCGCGTCGCGTCGGCCCTCCGCGCGGGGCTGCGCCCCAGTCTGCACTCCGACTACAACGTGACGACGGTGCAGCCGTTGCGCAGCGCCCGCACCGCGGTGCTGCGCCGTCTGGAGGCCGACGGCACGGTGCTCGCGCCGGACGAGCGCGTCAGCGCGGCCGAGGCCCTGGCGGCGATCACCGCGGATGCCGCCTGGCAGATCCACGCCGACGATCGCGGCACGCTCACGGCCGGACGCCGCGCCGACTTCGCGGTCGTCGACGCCGACCCGTGGACGAGCGATCCCGAGAGCTGGGATCGCATCGCCGTGAACGCCACCTACATCGACGGCGTCCCCGCCTTCACCGCCTGAACGATTCTCCGCACGTCTCTCTCACTCGAAAGCCCCCCATGACAACGACACCACCGACGTCCGTCGTGCGCTCCGCGCACACCCTCGCGATCCCCCTGCTCGGCGTGCTCGCCGCAGTTCAGGGCTCCGCCCCGAACATCGCCGCCACCGCACTCGTGGGCGCGAGCCGCGGCCTCGACATGGTCGGCGGCGATCAGGCGCTCGCGGCATCCATGCAAACCCTCGCGATCGCCGCCTCGGTCATCACCACAGGCCTGCTCGCCGACCGGATCGGCCGCCGCCGCATGCTCGTCGCCGCCCTCGTGACAGGTCTCGTCGGCCAGCTGATCGTGGCCGCCGCGCCGATGGCGCTCGTCTACATCCTCGGCCAGGCGGTGACGGGCGTCGGCCTGGGCGCGGTGTACGCCGCCGCGTTCGCCTACATCCAGGTGCTGGCCGCGCCGGGCCGGCTCCCTGCGGCCGTCGCGACGTTCGCCGCCTGCTCGGGCGCGGCCGGAGTGGTGTTCACCTTCTCGGGGGGCCTGCTCGCCGGAGTCGACTGGCGCCTCGCGTTCGTGCTCGTTCCCGTGCTGTCGGCACTGTGCATCCCCGCCGTCCTCTTGCTTCTGCCGTCGGTCGCCCCCACCGTCACCGAGAAGCGCGACGTGGGCGGACAGGTTGCGCTCATCACCGGCATGGTCGTGTTCCTGTTCGGCGTCTCGCAGCTCGCCTCGTCGCTGACCAGCCCGCTGACGTGGGGAGCCATGGCGCTCGGCGTCGTGCTTCTCGGCGTGTTCGTCTGGTCGCAGACGCGGGTCGCGAACCCGTTCTTCCCGGTCGCGCTCTTTCGCCGACCCCTTTTCCTCGCGGCGCTCTGCGCAGGCTTCGTCTTCAACGCCGGCGGCGCCGTCGCCTTCTTGCAGCTGTCGAACCTGTGGCAGTACGTGCTGGCTCTGACCCCCAGCAGCGTCGCGGTGTGGCAGCTGCCGGTGTCGCTCGCCTCGATCGTCGGGGCGATCGTGCTGGGGCGCCTGATGACCCGCGGCATGAGCCCGCAGACCTCCCTGCTGGTCGGCGGCATCCTCTCCGCCGCGGGCTTCGGGGCGGCCTTCCTCGCCCGAGACGCCTCCACGCCGCTGGCGTTCGTACCCGCCGGCATCCTCATCGCCTTCGGTATCACCGCCGCGGCGCTTCCGTACGGCACGCTCGTGCTCAGTGAGGCTCCGGCCGACTTCTACGGACCGGTGACCAGTTCGCGCACGACCTTCGGGCAGCTCTTCTCCTCGCTCGGTACCGCGCTGTCGACCGCCGTGATCACCCAGCTCACGATCTCGGGGATCACCGCCCGCCTGTCGGCGGCGGGACTGACGGATGCCGCGGTGCACACCGCTCTTGTCGGCGTGGGCACCTACGCGAAGGACGGCACGCGCCCCGACGCGCAGGTGTTCGATGCCGCGGTGGCCGCCTACCGCGACGGGTTTGGCGCACTGATGGTCGGCATGGCTGTCGTCGCGCTGGCGGCGAGCATCGTCGGCTCGGTCCTGA
This sequence comes from Sphingomonas sp. BLCC-B65, assembly GCF_028550675.1. Lineage (NCBI taxonomy): Bacteria > Pseudomonadati > Pseudomonadota > Alphaproteobacteria > Sphingomonadales > Sphingomonadaceae > Sphingomonas > Sphingomonas sp. BLCC-B65. Next base: position 224,474 of record NZ_JAQQGL010000002.1, read on the forward strand.
TCGCTCGCGCGTCGCGGGCCGTGCCGACCTCCGGTAGCGGTGGCGAACCGTCATGACGCCTGCGGCGGGTACAGCCGTCGCAGCACGAGTCGCTGGCCGAGGGTCCAGGTGACGGTCGTCAGCAGGTAGACCGCTGCCGCGAGGGGAACGAACAGGGCCGCGACGGCAGTGAGGAACGGCGCCGACGCGGTCAGCGTGCGCTGCCATGCCGGCAGCGTCGCCGCGGCTGTCGGTCGCAGCAGACGCCGCGTGAGTTCACCGACGAACGCGATGAGCAGCACGATGACACCGAACACCGCAGCGGCCGCCGGACCGACGCCGCTCGACACCGCGGCGACGGCGCTCTGACCCAGCGACACACCGAAGAGGTGTTCGGCCAGCAGCGGGTTCGCGTGCCCGGCGATCGATCCGTGCAGGAAGACGGCGTACACGAGCCCGACGATCGGCGCCTGAATCAGAAGCGGAAGACACCCGGCCGCCGGCGAGACGCCTTCGGCGCGGTAGAGCGCGAGGGTCTCGCGCTGCAGCCGCTCGGGGTGCGCGCGCCACCGCTGCTGCAGGGCGCGCAGCCGCGGCGCCAGGCGCGAGCGCGCCTGATCGGCTTTCGCCTGGGCGACACCGGCCGGGACGAGCGCCGTCCGCACGAGGAGGGTGACGAGCACGACGGCCGCGGCGGCGGCCGCCGGGCCGGCGACGGGGGCGAGAAGGGCGGTGAGGGCCATGAGCCCGCGTGCCGAGAGGTCGAGCAGAGCCGCCAGGGGCGGCAGGGTGAAGAGGTCCACGAGTTGTCCATTCCGACGAGGCGATCAGGGTGAGCTGTTCGGCCGCGAAGGGATGCCGTGAGTGGCGTCCGGACGGGGTGACTACGCGGCCGGGAGAGCCGCGCTCGGACCTCTGCGGAGGATGTGACCGGGAGCGTCGGGATCGCTCTGGGCCACGGGGGCACGCCGCATGTCGCTGCGCGCCGGCCGGATGCGATCGTAGGAAGCGCGCTCGCGCGTGGTCGCCGACACCGCGGCCATGACCATGACCACAGCGGCAGCAGCCGCGATGCCCGCGGCGACGACCGCCAGCGAGGTGAGCGGTGAGGCTCCCGCAGGCACGACGCCGATCGCGCGCAGCACGAGGACGAACGCGTCGATCATCGGCGGTCCTCCGTCTCAGCCGCGGTCGGACCCCCAGGCTAGCGGAAGGACCTCATCGCTCCGACGGTGCGGACGCGTCCGCGTCGGTGACGCCGGCGCGTCCGCCGAGTCCGCGGACGAGCACGCCGATCGACTCGGCGAGCGCGCGCGAGCTCAGCCGGCCCACGCCGGTGGCATTGACGAACGCGTGGATGTGCCCCTCGACGACCTGCAGCGTCGTCGGCACCCCGGCATCCCTCAGTCTTTCGGCGTAGGCGATGCCCTCGTCGCGCAGCACGTCGAAGCCCGAGACGGCGACGTGCGCGGGCGGCAGCTTCGTGAGCGCGGACGCCTCGGCCCGCAGCGGCGAAGCGAACGGCTCGAGCGCATGCGCGGGCGTCGGCAGGTAGTGCCCGCGGTACCAATCCATCTGCTTCTCGGTGAGGAAGTAGCCGTCGGAGAACAGCCGGTAGGAGCGGTGCTTGCCGGACAGATCCGTGACCGGAAAGAACAGCAGCTGGAAGTCGGGGGCGCCCGCCGCGTCTCCCACGGTGGCAAGGCTCACCACCGCGCTCAGATTGCCGCCGGCGCTGTCACCCGCGACCGCGATCCGGCGCCCGGGCCGGTGCTCGCGCACCCAGCGATAGCTGTCGATGGCGTCCTCGACGCCGGCGGGGAACGGGTGCTCGGGCGCGAGGCGGTAGTCGACCGAGATGACCTCCAGGCCACTGGTGGCGGCGATGAAACGGCACACCGAGTCGGCCGAATCGAGGCTGCCGACCACCCACCCACCGCCGTGGAAGTAGACGACGGTGCCGTCGGCCTCAGGCAGGTTCTGATAGCGGCGCGCCGGCACGGCCCCCGCACGCGTGGGGATCTCGATGTCCTCGACGCTCGCGACAGGAAGCGAGCCGCCGAAGATACGGGCTTCGGCATCGATCTGGGCCCGCGCGCGATCCAACGGCAGGTCGGAGAAGTCGGAGCCGGGCAGCGCGTTGAGCAGCCGCAGCGCCATCTGCACTTCGGTGTACAGGCGCTGGCCGTCCACGACGACGGGCCGACCGGCGATGACCCGTTGGATCGGTTCGGGCAGCGCACCGAGGGTGCGGATGACCGCACGCATCACGCGTTCGGAGGGGGCAGGAGTGTCGGGCATGGTGGCTCCTCGGGGTCGGCGGCGTCGACGATTCGCGGGCGAGCGGTGCACCCGTCGGGACGGGATGCGCTCGACGATAGCGACCGCGGGGGCTTTGTCACGGTCCGTCTCCGCCACCGCGCGGACATCATCGGCCAAATACAATGGCGCACATGTCCGAGCGACGCGCCGTGACGCCGTCTTCGGCGGTCATCACCCCGAACATCATCCGCTACCTGCTGCAGGTGGCCGATGAGCGCGGCGTCTCCCTCGAGCGCGCCCTGCGCGCGGCATCCCTCACGCGGGCTGCGATCGACTCTCCCGCTCTGCGGGTGTCGTACCGGCAGGGGCGCGTGATCATCGAGCAGGCGCTCCTGCTGCTGCCCGTGCCGGCGCTCGGGCTCGAGGTGGGCCGCCGCCAGCCGATCACCGCCTCGGGGCTGCTCGGTCTCGCGATGATGTCGAGCGCGACCTTGCGCGACGCCGTGCGGGTCGGACTGCGGTTCCAGAACCTGGCGGGCTCGATGGTGCGCTGGAGTTCAGCGGAGGAGGCCGGCGGACTGGTGGTGACCGCCGCACTGCAGGAACAGGCCTCGACGGTGGGCACGTTCCTCGTCGAAGAGGGGTTTGCGAACATCACGAGGATGGCTCGCGACGTCGCCGGTCTCGCGGCGCCTCAGCTGGTCGAACTGGCACACGCGGCCGAAGCCGAGCCGGCGGTGTACCGCGACTACTTCGGCGGCGCCGTGCGGTTCGCCGCGGCTCGCAACGCCTGGCATGTCCCCCTGGCCGCGGCGCACGCCGCGCTTCCGAGCGCCGACGCCTGGACGCACCGCGAGACGGTCGCACTGCTGGAGACGCAGACCGAGAGCATCATCGAGCGCCAAGAACTCGTCGCCGTGCTCGCGACGCAGATCGAAGACGCCCTGCCCGACGTGCTCCCGCTCGCGGCGCACGCGCGTGCACTCGCGACCAGCGAGCGGACGCTCCGGCGACGGCTGATCGAGGTGGGAGCGAGCTACTCCGGCGTGCTCGACGACGTGCGAAAGCGCCTCGCCGCCGAGCTGTTCGCCTCCCCCGCGCTGACGACGGCCGAGATCGCGTTCCGGCTCGGCTACGGCGACGACCGCTCGCTGCGGCGCAGCGCCCTGCGGTGGTTCGGCGCCTCCCCCGCGGCGCTGCACGCCGAGGCGCGACGCCCGCCGATCGCCTACTGACCGGCTCATCCGTCGACCGGATCATCCGGCGATCGGATCAGGGGGGATGGATCAGGTCACCTTGTGTGGCCGATCATGTCCGATTCCTGGATGCCGCGCGTCCGCTGTCCGCCGTGCGCTGCGCCGTACCGTGATCACCTCACCCGCACGAAGGAGCGCTGATGAACACGTCGCCCACCGCTGCCCGCCCCGTCGACTCCACGGTCTGCATCATCGGCGCCGGCCCCGCCGGACTCGCCGTCGCTCGCGCACTCAGCGAGAAGGGCATCGACTACACGCACCTCGAACGCCACTCGCAGGCGGGAGGGCTGTGGGACATCGAGAACCCGGGCACCCCGATGTACGAGTCGGCGCACTTCATCTCCAGCCGCACCGTGTCGGGCTTCTCCGGCTTCCCCATGCCCGAGGACTACCCCGACTACCCGGGTCACGCGCAGATCCTCGCCTACCTGCGATCGTTCGCCGACGCCTACGGGCTCACGCCCCGCATCCGCTTCGACGCCGCCGTCACCGCGGTCGACGACCTCTCCTCGTCGACATCGGGCGCTCCACGTTGGCGTGTCACCCTCGCCGACGGCACCGCGACCGAGCACGAGCGCGTCATCGTCTGCACCGGCAGCCAGTGGCATCCCTTCGTTCCCGAGATCCCGGGGTCGTACACCGGCGAGGTGCGCCACAGCCTCGAGTACCGCTCGCCGTCCGAGTTCGCCGGCAAGCGCGTACTGATCGTCGGCGGGGGCAACTCGGCCTGCGACATCGCGTGCGATGCGGCCCGCTCGGCCCAGCGCGCCGCGATCAGCATGCGCCGCGGCTACTGGTTCATCCCGAAGCACGTGTTCGGCCTTCCGTCCGACATCGTCGGCGGCAAGGGGTCGTTCCTGCCGAAGCCGCTGGAGCGGGCGATCCTGCAACCGGTGCTGAAGCTGCTGACGGGAGACCCTGCACGGCTCGGCCTGCAGAAGCCCGACCACAAGCTGTTCGAGACCCACCCGGTGCTCAACTCGCAGCTGTTCCATTACCTGCAGCACGGCGACATCGTCGCGCGTCCCGGCATCCGCCGCGCCGACGAGCTCGCGGTGGAGTTCACCGACGGCACGCGGGAGGAGTTCGACGTCATCCTCATGGCGACCGGGTACCGGCACCGCGTGCCGGTCGCGCAGCGCTACTTCGGCGACGAGCAGCACCCCGACCTCTACCTCAACTGCGTCTCCCGTGAGCACGTCGGGCTCTACGGCGTCGGCTTCATCGAGACCAACAGCGGGGCGTACGGACTGTTCGACCAGCAGGCGCATCTGCTCGCGTCGTTCATCGCGGGCAGCCGTACGGGCGAAGCCGCAGCGGCCGAGTTCGAGCGCCTGCGCATCGCCGACGCGCCCGACCTGTCCGGCGGCCTGCACTTCGACTCCTCGCCGCGCCACCGCGGCTACGTGGACGCCGATGCGTACGTGAAGTACGTGAAGAAGCTGGCCCGCCGCCTCGGCTGGGCGCTGGAGGGCCAGGCTCCGGATGCCGCGTCGCGCCGCACCGTGCGGGCAGCGGAGGTCGCGGCATGAGCTTCGACTACCGCGACACGGTCATCGTCGTCACGGGCGGCGCCGGGGGCATCGCGCGCGCGTTCGCGGGCGAGGCCGCGCAGCGCGGAGCGACCCTCGCTCTCGTCGACATCCGCTCCGAAGCCGCCGAGCGCGCCGCCGCCGCCCTGCCCGGTTCGGGCCATCGAGGGTTCGCCGGCGACCTCACCGACGACGATCAGGTGGAGCGTGTGCTCGGCGAGATCGGAGCGGCCTACGGGCGCATCGATGTGCTCATCAACAACGTGGGAATGACGAGCGCGGAACGCTTCGACGCCCGGTCGGTCGCGAGCATCCGGCTCGAGACCGAGGTGAACCTCCTGTCGCCGCTGGTGCTGACCCGCCTGGCTCTGCCGTTGCTGCACCGCTCGCACGACCCCCGGGTGATCACGACTGTGTCGCTCGGCGGCATCTTCCCTCTGGGTGAGACGCCGATCTACACGGCCTCGAAGTTCGGACTGCGCGGCGCGATGCTCTCGATCGGGCTCGACCTGCGTCAGAAGGGGATCATCGCCGGCTCCGTGCTGCCGTCGGCGACCGATACGCGCATGCTGCGGCAGGAGGCGATCGACGGCGGCAACTCGCTGCAGTTCCAGGACCCGCCGCAGCCGCCGCAGGCGGTCGCGCGAGCCATGATGCGCATGCTCGACCGGCCGCGTCTGGAGATCTACCCGAAGCCGTCGGAGTCGGTGCTGATCCGCCTCGCCATGCTCGTGCCCAACGCCCTGCCGCAGCTGATGCGCGGCTTCCGTCGTCGCGGCGAGCGCGGCATGGCCCGCTATCTCGCCCAGTTGGAGCGCGACGGCCACGTCGTGCGCGACGGCGACGACCTCGTTCTGAAGGAGACCGCATGACCGCCCCCACCCTCACCCTCCGCTCCCCCGCCGACGGGACCGTCCTCGGCGAGACGCCGATCACGTCGGCGGCCGAGGTGCACGCCGCCTCCCGTCGCGCCGACGACATCTTCCGCTCACGGGTGTGGTCGGGTCGGACGCCGCGAGAGCGCGCCGCGGTGCTGCTGCGCCTCGCCGAGCTGATGGCGCGCGACGCCGAGACGCTGGCCCGCCTCGACTGCGAGGACGCGGGAAAGCCGATCACCGAGTGTCGCGAGAACGACGTGCCGTCGGCGATCGAGTCCATCCGCTGGTTCGCCGAAGCCGTCGACAAGCAGTACGGCACGACGACGGCATCCGGCCCCGACGTCCTCTCCTTCACCGAACGCGAGCCGTTCGGGGTGGTCGCGGCGATCCTCCCCTGGAACTATCCGCTCGCGATGGCGGCCTGGAAGGTCGGCCCGGCGCTCGCGGCCGGCAACAGCCTCATCCTCAAGCCCGCCGACGCGACGCCGCGGTCGGTGCAGCATCTCGCCGCGCTGGCAGCCGAGGCGGGGCTTCCCGACGGCGTGCTGCAGGTGCTGCCCGGCGACGGGCCGACGACGGGGGCGGCGCTGGCCGAGGACCCCCTCATCGGCGCGCTGTCGTTCACCGGGTCCACCGCGACGGGCCGCACGATTCTCGCCGCCGCCGCGGCGAGCAACCTCAAGCGCGTGAGTCTGGAGATGGGCGGCAAGAGCCCGCAGATCCTGATGGACGACGCTCTCTCCTTCGGCGACGAGCTGATCGAGGGGATGGTCGAGTCGGCGTTCCTGACCTCGGGACAGAACTGCACGGCAGGCTCGCGCATCCTCGTTCACCGCTCGATCCAGGACGAGGTGGTGACCCGCTTCGCCGCCGCGGCAGCGGCATTGCGCGTCGGCCACCCCGCCGACCCCGCGACGCAGCTCGGTCCCGTTCTCACCGCGGCCGCGGCACGACGGATGACGGATGCCGTGGCGCAGGCGCACCGCGAGGGGGCGACGATCGTCACCGGCGGCACCGAGATCGACGTCGTGCCCGGTGGCCACTACGTCGCACCGACGGTGGTGACCGGCGTGGCCGCCGGGTCGGCCATCACCCGCCAGGAGCTGTTCGGACCGATCGTCACCGTGCAGGCGTTCGATACCCGTGACGAGGCGCTCGCGCTCGCGAACGACATCCCCTACGGGCTCGCAGCCTCGGTGTGGACGACGCGGCTCGATGACGCGCTGGCGCTGGCCCGCGGCGTGGAGGCCGGGCTGGTCTCGGTCGGTGCGTACAGCGAAGGCGACCTCGCGGTTCCCTTCGGGGGATGGAAGCAGTCCGGCTTCGGCGGCGTCGAGAAGTCGCTGCGCGCCTTCGAGCAGTGGACCCGAGAGAAGAGCGTCTGGATCCGCCACCGGCCGTGAGAGCGGGCCTCGGCCCGTTCACCGGCGGGTTCGGCGTGCGCACTACAATCACGGCGTGATTCCTCCCCGCACGTCGTCCCGCACCCGATGAGCGCGCCCGCAGCGCTGGCCCGCCGGCTGGGCCTCGTCGATGCAATCGCCATCGGCCTGGGCTCGATGATCGGCGCCGGCGTGTTCGCGGCGTTCGCCCCCGCCGCCGCGGCCGCCGGCTCGGGCCTGTTGATCGGCCTCGCGGTCGCCGCCGTCGTCGCCTACGCCAACGCGACGTCGTCGGCGCAACTGGCTGCACAGTTCCCGACCTCCGGGGGCACCTATGTCTACGGCCGGGAGATGATCGGCCCATGGTCGGGGTTCTTCGCCGGGTGGTCGTTCATCATCGGCAAGACCGCCAGCTGCGCGGCGATGGCGTTGACGTTCGCCTCGTACGCCGCCCCTACGGGGTGGGAGAAGCCGGTCGCCGTCGCCGCGGTCCTGGTGCTCGCGGCTGTCAACACGGTCGGAGTCACCCGCACGGCCGCCCTCACGAAGGTGATCGTGGGCGTCGTGCTGGCGGTGCTCGCGCTCGTGGTCGTGGCCGCCTCGGCATCCGGCGCCGGCTCCGCCGACAATCTGGCCATCGCCTCCGGCCCCCACGGCTGGTATGGCGTGCTGCAGTCGGCCGGGCTGCTGTTCTTCGCCTTCGCGGGGTATGCCCGCATCGCCACGATGGGTGAGGAGGTGCGCGATCCGCGCCGCACGATCCCCCGCGCGATCGTCATCGCGCTGAGCCTCGCCCTCATCGTCTACGTCGCGATCGCCCTGGCCGCGCTCGCCACCCTCGGCCCCGACCGCCTCGCGTCATCGTCGGCACCGCTGGCGGAGGTCGCCGCAGCGGGCGGGTGGACCTGGACCGCGCCAGTGGTGCGGGTCGGGGCGGCGGCGGCATCCCTCGGAGCCCTTCTCGCTCTCGTCGCCGGCATCGGCCGCACGAGCCTCGCGATGGCCCGCACGGGCGACCTGCCGCGGTGGCTCGCGGCCGTGCACCCACGCTACGCCGTTCCCCACCGCGCGGAGCTCGTGCTCGCCGTCGTCGTGAGTCTTCTGATCGTGACGACCGACCTGCGATCCGCGATCGGGTTCTCGTCGTTCGGCGTGCTGCTGTACTACCTGATCGCCAACATCGCGGCGTTCCGACAGGATGCCGCGGCCCGCCGCTTTCCCCGCGCGCTGCAGCTCGTGGGCATGATCGGCTGCGTGGCACTGGTCGCGACCCTGCCGTGGCCCTCGATCGTCGGCGGCATCGTGGTCGCGGGCGTCGGCGTCGGCTATCGGGCGCTGCGGCTGCGGCGGGGCGGCTCCGCGTCGGCCTGACCGGGCCCGGACGCCGAAAGGCCGGCCGTGTCGGGCGGCGTGAGCGACGCGAACCACGGCGCGGCGATCCGGTCCACCGCGTCCCGATCGAGTCGCGCCAGCGCATCGAGTCCGAGGAGGTGCCGCGCGATCGTCATGCCGAGGATGCTGGAGACGATCATGGCTGCGCGCAGCTTGTCGTCGGCGTTCTCCGGCCCCTCCGCATCGTCGCGCCACGCCCGCACGAGACCGTCGGCACGTTCAGACAGATATTCGCGGAGGGCGTCGGCGGCCTCCGGCGCGGTGGGAGCGGATCGCAACAGCGCCTCGGTCGCCGGCGACAACGCACGCATCCGGATCTCGAGAACCTCGGCCAGATGGCCCGTCGTATCCGCATCATCGAGCGCAACGGCCGGCAGGATCGCCGCCGCGAACAGCTTCTCCTTCGAGCCGTAGCGCTGCATGACGAGCGCGGGGTCGACTCCCGCCCGGCGCGCGATGCCGCGGATCGTCGCTTTGGCCCATCCGCCCGCCGCGAACTCCTCCTGGGCCGCGGCCACGATGCGCGCGCTCGTCACGGCGCGCTGGTCGGCACGCGATCGCTGCTCATTCATGTTTTCACTCTACACACGTTGAGCGAAGTGATAGCCTCGACTCAACAACCGTTGAGCGAAAGGACGTAGACGATGAAGAACTCCACCCCCGGCCGACCGATCGCGCTGATCGTCGGCGCCTCCCGCGGCCTCGGCGTCGCGGTCGCGACGGAGTACCTCCGCCTCGGCTACGAGGTGTACGGCACCGTACGTAGCGACGCTCACACACCGCTTCACGACCTCCGCGAAGCCGGGAGCGATGCCCTCCACATCGAGCGCGTCGACGTGACGTCGACCGGCGAGATCGCGGCGCTGCACGACCGTCTCGCTGCGCACCTGCGGGGCCGCGCGATCGACGTGCTGTTCGTGGTCGCCGGGGTGTCGCTCGCCCCGCAGGACGCGCGAGCGATCGACATGTCGGATGCCGATATCGTCACGACGATGCTCACGAACGCGATCGCGCCGCTGCGCGTCATCGAGGGCCTCGACGACCTGCTCGGTCCCGACGCGACGATCGCGGTGATGTCCTCCGGCCAGGGAAGCATCGGTCGCAACGAGACCGGCGGTTTCGAGGTCTACCGGGCGAGCAAGTCCGCGCTCAACCAGCTCATGCGCAGCTATGCCGCTCGGCGCGGCACCGACCGGCCCCTGTTGCTGATGGCGCCGGGTTGGGTGCAGACGGACATGGGCGGCACCGGCGCCCCGCTGACCGTGAGCGAGAGCATCCCCGCACTCGTCGCGACCGTGGAGCATCAGCGCGGCATCCCGGGACTGCGGTACCTCGACCGCCACGGCGAGCCCATCCCCTGGTGAGCGCGCAGGACGCCGCGGCGTCGACTCACGCCAGGGGCATCGACCAGGCCACCTCGATGCTCAGCCGACCGCTCTCTTGGAACATCCGCACCTGGTGGGTCTCGGCGAACAGCGCGGCGAGTTCGTCGCGGTCTGCGGGCGCGAAGCCGAGCGTCTGCCAGAACCCGCCGGATCGGCGGCTGAACAGCCACGCCGTCGTGGCCCCCTCGTCGGCCGCACGGGCCAGGGCAAAGCGGGCGAGAGCCGTTCCGCGACCGGCGGCGCGCTGACGCGGGTGGACGGCGACGCTGCGGACGAGAACGGCATCCCCGGCGGCGTTCAGCTCGTAGCCCGTGCTCCCGACGATCCGGCCCTCGGCGTCGCGCTCGATCCACAGGCGCACGTCCGGCTCGTCGAGCCCGCTGAGAGTCAGGTCGACCTCGCGGAGGAACGCGGTGAGATCGGCCACGGCATCCGCCCCGCAGGGTTCGAGCAAGAGGGGGGCGGCGGCGCCGTCCGCGACGTTCACGGCTGCGGCGTGGCGATGCTGACCGGCATCCCCCAGCCCGAGAAGTGCTGCGTGGTCGTCGTCTGCGTGCCGGCCGCCGACACCGTGGCCTGAACACCGGCGGGCACGTGCCCGGAGGTCAGCCAGAGCGTCATCTCCTGCACGTCGGCGCCGACGGCGCTGAAAGGCGCGTCGGCCTGCACACGCCAGGCGCGCGCCTGGGTGCCGTCGGGGAGGTCGACGACATCCTGGTCCTTCTGCACCGTCCAGGTCGGCGCGGACGAGATGAGCGATGCGGTGGCCGACGGGTCGGCGAACGCCCGGTAGGCCTGCCCGATGGTGCCCGCCAGCATCTTCTTCGGATCGGAGCTCGTCGCGTCTCCCTGCACCCAGGCCCCGTCGATCGTGACCCAGGAGGCATCAGGGGTGAGCACGAACGACGTCGTGCCGCCGCTGCTCGTGACCGTTCCGGACAGGGCAGGAGCATCGCCGAAGACGAAGTCCGCCGTCCCCGTCGTGCCGTCGGATGCCGAGAAGGTCTCATGGCCGCTGCCCGCCGCCTTCGAAAAGCCCACGACGCAGGCGGCGAGGTCGGCGCCTGCGACAGCGGCATCCGCCTTCAGATCGACGGCGTCGCAGACGCTCGGCGCGGCGATGGTGGCGGGCCCGTTCGTCGCCGCGGACGGCGTGGGGCTCGCGACGGCGGCCGTCGTCGAGGCAGCGGGCGCAGGCCCGCCCGCGGCGCACGACGTCAGAGCCATCGTGGAGGCGAGAACGGCGAGCGTCAGAGCGGCAGGCAGAGATCGTCGCATGCGTCGAGCCTATGACAGCCGTCGTCGCTCCGTCCGGACCGTCCGCCGCTACCCCCGCCGCGGCACGCGAGGATCGGCGAGGACGAGAAGAAGGACGGCGACGGCCGTGCCCACGATGACCCAGCCGATCGTGTGCATGCCGGCATCCGAAGCGGCCTGCGGGAAGGCCAGCGCGATCAGCGCCGAAGCGAAGATGGCGCCCAGATACCCCGCGGTGCGTGCGAGGCCCGACGCGACGGCGATCTGACCGGCGGTCGTCTGGGTGTACAGCGCGGCCTGGTTGCTCGTGGTGGTCATGCCCAGAACCACCCCGAACACGATGCTGAGCGCGACCAGGGCGATGACGTTCGTTGCTGCGTTGAGCAGAACGATCCCGACACCGCCGACGAGCATGGCGACACCGCTGACGACGAGCGGAGCGCGGATGAGGGCGTCGCGCGAGATGACGGCGGCGCCGACCGCCGCGACGGCACTCATCGGCAGCATGATCAGTCCGCTCGTCGTCGCATCCAGACCACGCCCCTGCTCGAGCCACTGCACGTAGCCGTACAACACGGCGTATGCCGCCATCAGCGCAAGAGCTTGTCTCGCGTACGTCCGCACGAGCGGTCCGTTGCGTCGCAGCATCCGCACATCGATGAACGGGGCGAACGCGCGAAGCTCCCACACGACGAGCGCCGTCATCGACAACACGAAGACCACGAGCGCGATCCACGACACGTGCCGGATGTCGGAGATCGCGGCGATGAGCGAGATCACAGCGGCGGCGAACAAGGCCATGCCAGCCGGGTCCAGCGCCTGCACGAGCGAGCCCGCGCCCCTCGTGGTGCGCGGCGGATCTCGAGGTACCCACCGCAGCACGAGGCCGACCCCGATGAGGCCGAGCGGCACGTTCACGGCGAACACCGCGGGCCACCCCCACGCCGCCGTGAGCCAGCCACCGACCGGCAGACCCAGCGCGGCCGTGACCTGACTGGCGATGGAGATGCCTCCGAGCACCGATCCCGGGATGCCGGTGCGCGCCGCGTCTGCACGGGTGCGGATGATCGCCATGGCACAGGGGTAGCCGGCAGCGGTGCCGATGCCCACGAGCGCCCGCGAGACGACGAGCCACGCGAAGATGGGAGCGAGTGCGCCGATGACGCCGGCCAGCGTCACGACGCCCAACCCGACGACGAGCATGCGACGTGGTCCGAACTGGCCCGCAAGGCGCCCCATGGCGGGCTGCCCGACGGCGCTGGCGACATACACCGCAGCGACGAGAGCGGCCGTCTGTCCTGCGCCGACCTGGAAGGCGGCGGCGATCGCGACGAGCGAGGTTGCGATGATCGAGGAGTTGAGGGGATTGAGCGACGTGCCCCACAACAGCGCCGTCACGAAGGGCGCGGGAAAAGGACGACGCATTCCTGCAGTTATACCCCTCCCTCCGTCGATGCAAGGCGGAGCCCAGCGACGAGCAGAGGCCCGTGCTAAGCTGGTGTGTCCCGCATCTCGGGCGCGGGTCCGTCCCACCCCTCTCGACGTCGAGAGCTCACCACTCGGACCACCACCTCCTACCCGCGGCATCTGTTCGCCGCCTGCACGTCCTGTGACGATGTGCACAGAAACGATTGATGATTCTCCTCACCTCACACGAGGTCACCTGGCGCCAGGCCGATCACGACGTGCACGTCGCGACGGTTCTCGGCGAGTACGCCGGGTTCGTCCATGACACGGATGCCGGCGCGCGCGCCTGCGGCGCTCAGGGGCAAGACCTCGGCATCCACCTCGACCTGGACGCCGCGCGCGCCGCTGTCACCGCAGCGCTCGCCGGCTCCGCATCGACCCACACACGTCCGCGTCGCATTCGTCGACGCGGCACACCCGGTCGCTCCGGCGGCCCGAAAAACAGAAGGAAAGACACGATGGCCACTGGCACCGTGAAATGGTTCAACTCCGAGAAGGGCTACGGCTTCATCGCGCCGGACGACGGCTCCGCCGACCTGTTCGCGCACTTCTCCGCAATCGTCAGCGACGGCTTCAAGGAGCTGCGCGAAGACCAGAAGGTCGAATTCGACGCCGAGCGTGGCCCCAAGGGCATGCAGGCTGCGAACATCCGCGCCCTCTGATCCAGAGTCACGAAAGAGCCCGTCCCGACTGCTGTCGAGGCGGGCTCTTTTCGGTGGGCTCACCGAGAATTCAGGCTTTCGGGTCTGTCCGTGACGGCGCCGACTCTATCCCGGACTTGACTCTCACACCGTGTCAGACGCCACGATGACATCCATGACCGAGACCACGGATCTCATGACGATCGAACAGTTCAGCTCGCTGAGCCGCCTGTCCGTGCGCATGCTGCGCCACTACGATCTCCACGGGGTTCTCGTCCCCGCGCACGTCGAGCCCGCGAGCGGGTATCGGCGGTACGCGGCAGGACAGCTCCAGGATGCCGCGGACATCCGCAACCTGCGCGACATCGGATTCGGCGTCTCCGCCATCGGCATCCTCCTCGCCGCCCGCCACACGCCGGAGTGGACGAACGCGCTGCGCCTGCAGCGCGAGACCCTGCTCGAGGAACAGCACGCGGCCCAGGGACGTGTCTCTCTCATCAACAGATTGCTCGAGCAAGGAGAAGCCACCATGACCATCACCGTCAGCCGCACGACCGTCCCCGCGATGACGCTCGCCAGCCTCCGCGGCACCGTCCCCACCTACGCGGACGAGGGTCAGCTCTGGGGCCGCATGATGCCCGCGCTGAGCGCCCAGTCGATCACGCCGATCGGACCCTGCGGGGTCATCGAACACGATGATCAGTACACCGAGCGTGACGTCGACCTGTCGATCTTCGTGCCGGTCGCGCCCGGTACGCGGGTCGACGCGCCCCTCGAGATCGTCGAGCTTCCGGAGCGCGACTGCCTCGTGGCGCGCGTGGTCGGCCCGTACGACCAGATCACGGCAGCCCATGATCTGATCAACAGGCGGATCGCCGATGACGGACTGCGCGTGCGCAGCGACGACACGGTCGCCGCACGTGCGTTCAACATCTACCTGAACACGCCCGCCGAAGTCAGCGCCGACGAGCTGGTCACGGAGGTCTACGAACCGCTCGCCTGAGCCGGCGTGCTGTCGCCCGTGCGGTGCTGACCGGTGACGATCGGGTCGGCGACCGCGCGGGCGATGGCATCGTCCACGAGCTGCGCCAGGCGTTCGGGCGGGTATACGACGGGGTCCAGAACCGCCTGCGTCGCGAGACCGAGCATCGCCGCGTGCAGCAACTCGGCGGTCGTGTTCGGATCGCGGTCGACCTGCCGGCGGCCCGGCGCCGCGTTCATCGCGTCGGCAACGAGGCGGGTGAGCTTGTCGCGACTGTCGCGGTAACGCTGAGCATGGGAGGTCGCGCGTCGAGAGTCGGCGAGCGCCGCATCCCACGAACTCACCCAGATGCGCGTCGCCGACCGCGACGCCGGATCCAGCGGCAGCATGCCAAGCAGCGCCGTCCGCAACGCCGCGAGCGGTTCGGACGGCGCGGCGGTGTCGCCCTCGGCCCGCCGGGAGGCGAGCAGCTCCAGCGCGTAATCGGCGAGCGCATCCTTGGACGGGAAGTAGTGGGTGACCGTGCCGGTGGTCGCGCCCATTTCCGCCGCGACGACACGGAGCGACAGCCCGACGAAGCCGTCGCGGTCGAGCACGCGCCACACCGCCTCGGCCACCTCGGCCTGCCGGTCGCTGCGCGAGCGCTCGGTAAGGGACATGGGTCTAGACTGCCCCACATAACGATCGTTATGGAAGGTGCCATGTTCCGCCGAGACCTCTCCCCCACCGCCACGCTGCGACCGCTCGAGGTCTGGCATGCCCAGGAGTTCGCCGCGCATCTGGACCGGGCGCGCGAGCACATCCGTCCGTGGGTCGGTGCCTCGTTCGTCACCGACACCGTCGACGGCGCCCGCGCCACCCTGCAGCGGTACGCGCAGAGCGCGGCCGACGACGGAGGGCGCCTGTTCGGCATCTGGAACGACGGGCAGCTGGTCGGCGGCGTGATGTTCGTGAGCTTCAGCTCCGCCGCGGGCCAGTGCGAGATCGGATGCTGGCTCGAACCGGCTGCCGAGGGGCGGGGGCTGGTGACCGCGGCATCCCGGGTGCTCGTCGACTACGCCCTCCGCGAGCGCGGTCTGAACCGAGCCGAATGGCGCTGCCGGGCCGACAACGAGCGCAGCGCCGCCGTCGCCCGCCGACTGGGGATGACCCTCGATGGCACGCTGCGCGGAGCGTGGCTCAACGGCGGCGTCTTCCACGACAAGCAGGTGTGGGCGATCGTCCGCGGCGATCTCGCGGCGGCATGAGCACGGCTCCGCTCGTAAACTGACCGTGTGAGTGCTCCGCCGTCGTCTGGTGAGACGGCTCCGCCCGCGGGCTCCCCCCGTCGCCGCGGCGTCGTGCGCACGCTCGTCGTGATCGCCGCGGTCTGCCTCTCGGTGCCTCTCGTCATCGCCCTGTGGATCGGCGGCATCCTCGGAGCGCGCGAGCTCGGCATCGCCGTCTCGGCCAACCAGGTGTTCGCCTGGATTCTCGCCGGCATGGTCGCGCTGCTCCTGTGGCCGCTGCTGCAGCGGCGCACCGCGCGCGAGTCGTGGCGGGCCGAGCACGGCGAACCTCTGCCCCAGAGGCGTCCGACGCCGACGGATGCCGCGGCGCGCGTGGTCGTGCGCGTGATCGGCACGGTGGCGCTGATCGCGATCTGCGGTCCGCAAGACATCGCTGCCGCCCTCTCATCGCTGCGCAACGTCGCCGCCCCGGGGTACGCGTCGTCGGCCGCTCTCCTGCAGCTGGTGGCACTCGTGCTGGGCGTCGTGCTGCTCCTTCCCGCGATGCTGGTCACCGGCCGCGCGCTCGACCGCACTCCCCGCGACGACCCTCGCTACCTCGACCTGCAGCTGCGGCAGAACTGGTACGCCGCCGCCGCAATGTCGTGGGCGGGAGCGCTGGTCATCGGCATCCTGTTCGCCTGGCTCGTCCTCGCCGTGCTCTGACGAGGGAGACCGCTCACCGCGCGTCGAGCGCGTCGACGAGGTGCCGGTTGCGCTCCACGATCAGCCCCCGCAGGTAGGGCACGAGGATCAGCCGCTCTGCGAGCGCCCCGAAGACGGGCGAGGAGAGCGTGATCGTGTCCGTCATGATCGTGCCACCGCCGTCGTCGTCGTCGAACACGTGCTCGTGCCGGAACGACCGAAACGGGCCGCGGGTCTGCTCGTCGACGAACCGTCGGGGTCGGTCGAGTTCCGCGATGCGTACGGTCATCGTGAACCAGATGCCGAAGTGGCGCGCCCGCCACGTCACCGTCTCCCCCAGCCCGATCCCGCCGGCGGTCACGCCATCGATCGCGCGCTCCTCGGATGCCGACATCGACGCCAGATGCGCATCGATGTCGAGCGAGAGGTCGAACAGCCGCTCACCGGGGACGCGCGCGCGGGTGGTGACCGTGAAAGAGCTCGCCATGCGTCGATCCTCGCAGCCGCGCGCGATCAGCTGCCGTCGGCGACGATCTCGGCTTTGGCGCCCGCCGAGTTCTCCAGCCAGCCGGCGTAGTGGTCGGGACCGCCCGCGTGCGGATAGCGGTCGTGGTACAGCGGCGTCCACCCCTGCGCGGGCGCGGCGGCCATGATGGCGTCGACGCGCGTGCGGGTTCCACCGTGGAAGGCCAGGTGGTTCACGCCAGGCGCCCGGCGATCGTGCGCGGCGCGGGAGAGGTTCGGCGACGTCGTGAGCGTAAGGTACGCCCCTCCGGCGCTCCACGACTCCCCCTCGGACCACGAGCTGTCGCGTTCGAAGCCGAGTTGCGCAAGCAGCCAGCCCCACTCGAGGCGAGCCTCTGCGAGGTCGGCGACCCACAGCTCGACGTGATGGAAACCCGGCACGTGAACAGTCTCGCAGGCGTGCGCGTGCGAGGACGGCGCCTCGGCGTGGTGGCGGTATCGCGTCGGTTTGCGTGTTCGCGCGTTGCGGCGGACAGTGGTGTGGTGCCCGATGTCTCGATCGATCTTCTCGCTTCCACCCTCTCCGACGACGCCGCTGCGCGGGACGCCGCACTCGACAACGCGGCGTGGTCGTCGCTGACGGGAGCGCACGCCGCGTTCGCCATCGGCGGTGACCTCGCCCGCCGCTACCCGGACGATGTCGCGCCCTTCGTCGCCGTGCGCACGTGGGACGACCCCGCGGTCTGGGACGCGCTGCGCGAGATCGTGGATGCCGGGGAGCAGTTCGGTCTGTCGGGCTTCGACGGCGAGCTGCCGGACGGGTGGGAGTTCGTCGGCGGCGGCGACGGTGTGCAGCTGATCGAGACGCCAGCGTTATCGACGCGCCCGGACGAAGAGGCTGTGGAGCTCGGTGCCGACGATGTGGAGGACATGCTCGCGATCGTTGCCCGCAACCAACCCGGTCCGTTCCGCCCGCGCACCCACGAGCTCGGGCGCTACGTCGGCATCCGCCGGGGCGGGCGCCTCGTGGCGATGGCGGGCGAGCGCCTGCATCCCGCGGGCTGGACCGAGATCAGCGCCGTCGCGGTCGATGAGGACCACCGCCGTCAGGGGTTGGCTTCGCGGCTCGTGCTGGATGTGGCCTTCCACATCCAGCAGCGCGGCGACCGGGCGCTGATGCATGCCGCGGCATCCAACACCGGCGCGATCGCCGCCTACGAGCGTCTCGGCTTCGCGCTGCGTCGCCGCACGCGTTTCAGCTCGGTGCGCGCGCCGCAGTAGCCGCGCAGCGCCCCCTCTGCACGATGCATCCCCGGTGATCGCGACGACCAGTAGTGCGCGGCGACAGAGCGCTGCTGTCGAAAGGGACGATCGACCAAGCCGACGACGACGCGCGGCAAGTCGCACTGCAGCAGGTGTGGTCGGTGGTTCCCCGCGGCGCCTCGCCGGTGACCCCCACGATCCGCGCCGTCGAGTCGTTGGCGGATGCCGGAGAGATGCCCGCCAGCGAGACGTACCGTCAAGCCGTGCGCGACATCACAGATGCGTGCGAGGCGAATAGAGCGCCCGTCATCATCGGATCGCTCGCGACGCAGGGCGGCTGAGCGAGCCCTATCCGTACGTCGGGATCCAGAACCACAGCAGGACCATCAGCAGCATCGTCAGGACGTTCAGGACAATGCCCCATGTCTTGACGCTAATGATTCCCGTGCTGAGTGCGACAGGAAAGCGGCGACCGGTCAGGCGGGCACCGACGCGGCCACCAGTCGCTGCTGTGCGGCGCCGAGCCTTTCGATGCCGACCTCCATGACGTCGCCCTCCGAGAGATAGGGAAAGCGTCCCGAAAGCGCGACACCCTGCGGCGTGCCCGTGTTGATGAGATCGCCCGGCTCGAGCACGACGTACTGGCTGAGGTGGTGGACGATCTCGGCGACGGAGAAGATCATGTCGCCGGTGTGGGAGTCCTGTCGGGGCTGCCCGTTGACGAGCGACCACAGCCGCAGATTCTGCGGGTCGCCGACCTCGTCGGCTGTGACGAGCGCCGGTCCGAGCGGATTGAACGTCTCGGCGCTCTTGCCCTTCGACCACTGCCCGCCCGAGTGTTCGACCTGATACGCGCGTTCGGAGACGTCGTTGCTGACGACGTAGCCCGCGACGTGGTCCAAGGCCTCCGCGGGCGAAGAGAGATAGCGCGCGCGGCGCCCGATGACCACGCCGAGCTCCACCTCCCAGTCGACCTTGACCGCACCGGGCGGAATGGCGACGTCATCGAAGGGGCCGACGACCGTGTTCGGGTGCTTGTAGAACAGGATCGGCACGGTGGGGGGCGCGTCGCCGGACTCGGCGGCGTGTGCTGCGTAGTTCTGCCCGATGCACAGCACAGCGGTCGGCCGAGCGATCGGCGCTCCGACGCGCAACTGCGCCGCACCGTCGAGTTCGGGCAGCGTTCCGGCGGCGAGCGCGGCGCGCACGCGCTCCAGGCCACCACCGGCGAAAAACACGCCGTCGATGTCGGCGGTCAGCGCGTCGATGCGCAGGTAGCGACCGCCGTCTTCCACCACGGGGATCTCCGCGCCCTGGGGCCCGAGTCGACGCAGCTTCATGATGTGCTCTCTCTCCTCGCCGTCGGCGAGATCAGTGGATGCCGGATCTCCGGATGCCGGATCAGTGGGTGTAGGGACGGAATGTCGGGATGTCAGGGTTCAGCGACACGCCGAATCCCGGCGTCTCGGGCACCTTCAGCCGGCCGTCGACGGGCACCGGCTCACCGTCGAGGATCGGCGAGAACATGGGAACCACTTCCTCCGCGGTGGGGTGCATCATCAGGAACTCGGCGAAGGGGCTGTTGGTCCGGGTGACGACGAAGTGGTACGAGTACACCGACGAGCCGTGCGGCACGACCATGACGCCGTGCGCATCGGCGAGGGCGGAGATCTTGGCCAGCTCGGTGATCCCGCCGCACCACCCCACGTCGGGCTGGATGATGTCGGCCGCTTTCATCTCCAGCAGGTGACGGAAGCCCCAGCGCGTCGCTTCGTGCTCACCCGTGGTCACCAGCATCGTGGGCGGAACCTGGGCACGCAGCTGCGCATAACCCCAGTAGTCGTCCGGCGGCAGCGCCTCCTCGATCCACTTCAGTCCGTACTCGGCGGCTCCGTGCGCTAGCCGGGTGGCGTAGTCGAGGTCGAGCGACATCCAGCAGTCGAGCATCAGCCAGAAGTCGCCGCCGACGCGCTCACGCATGTCGCGGATCATCTCGAGGTTCTTACGCATGCCCTCCTCACCTTCGGCCGGCCCGTGGTGCAGGGGCATCTTGCCGCCGATGAAGCCGAGCTCTTTCGCCCGATCGGGTCGCGCACCGGTGGCGTAGAAGACCAGCTCGTCGCGGACGGCGCCGCCCAGAAGCGCGAACACCGGCTCCTGACGGATCTTGCCGAGCAGGTCGTACAGCGCCAGATCGACGCCGCTGATGGCGTTCAGCACGACACCGCGCCGTCCGTAGAACAGCGTCGACTTGTACATCTGGTCCCAGATGCGCTCGATGTCGGTGACGCGTGCACCTTCGACGAACCGCGCGAGGTGACGCTCGACGATGAACGCGCCCAGTTCGCCGGCGGTCGTGACCGAGAAGCCCACCGTGCCGTCTTCGGATTCGATCTCGACGACGAGAGTTCCGAGGACGTTGATGCCGAAGCTCTGCCGCGACTGCCGGAACTCCGGATAAACCGACATCGGCGTGGCGATGTGGTCGTCGATCCAGTGCCCTTCCGGCTGGTCGTGATAGTCGGCCCCGCCGCCGCGCAGCGTGTAGGCGCGCACCTGCGCGATCCGCAGCTCAGACATCGCCGTTCCCTTCGTTGAAGCGCACGAGCACCTTGCCCGGCGTGGTCGTGGAGTGCGCCAGTCGCGCGAATGCCGCGGGGGCGTCATCGAGCGACACCACCTCGCTGATGAGGGCGGATGCCGCGGCGGGCGCCGTCGACATCCAGTGCGCCGCGTCGTCGAAGTCCTCCGACGAATACGTGAAGCTGCCGACGATCGTGCGCTCCTCGGTGCTCACTCGGAACGCCGAGAGCTCCACCGTCGGCGCTCCCATCCCGACGAGGGAGATCGACCCGCCGAACCGCGTTGCGGTGAGCGCCTGCTCGAGCGTGCGGCTGATGCCCACCGCATCGATCGTGACGTCGGCGAGCGAACCGAACACGCCTTCGACCGACGCGACCAGCGGGGAGCTCGTCGGGTCGACCGCTGTCGCGCCGAGGCGAGAGATGAGATCGCGCCGCCCGGCATCCAGTTCGCTCACGACGATGTCGGTGACCCCGGCCATGATGAGCGCGAGCACGACGGACTGCCCGATCGGTCCGCCGCCGAGCACGAGCACCTTCTGTCCGGGTGCGATGCCGACCCGGCGCACGGCGTGCACGGCGACCGCGAGCGGCTCGATCAGCGCGCCGTAGTCGGGAGGCAGGTCGTCGGCAAGGCGGACGACATTACGCGCCGGAACGCACAGCCGCTCGGCGAAGGCGGCGGGCAGATCCGCGCGCACACCGATGACGTATCGATCGGGGTGGTGCTGTTCGCGTCCCCGGTACTCATCCGTATCGGTGGCGGGGATGACGACCGGGTTCACGGTGACGAGGTCGCCCACCGCGAGGCCATCGACCCCTCCACCGACCTCGATGATGTGTCCGACCGTCTCATGGCCCATGATCTGCCCCGGGAAGCGGCGGCCGTTCTCCCCCGTGTAACCGTGGATGTCCGAGCCGCAGATGCCTGTCGCGACGACCGCGATGACGACAGTGCCGTCCTCAGCGCGCGGGTCGGGATGCTCGACGACCGCCATGCGGCCGAACTCCTGCAGAGTCAGCGCCTTCATCGTGTCGTCTCCTGTCTGGACGGGCCGAGGAGACCCATGCGGTAGATGCGTCGGGCGGTCAGCCCGAAAAGGGCGCCCCGCTCGGATGCCGAGGCATCGCGGGTCAGCTCGTCGAACGCCGTGTAGAGCTGTGCGTACGAGGAGTAGAGCTTGTCGACCGGGAAATTGCTGGCGAACATGGCGCGCTCGGCGCCGAAGGCCTCGATCGCCTCACGGACGAAGGGGCGGAGCGAGGCGGCATCCCACCGGTGATCGACCATGCCGAGGCCGGAGATCTTGATCGACACGTTCGGTTCGGCGGCCAGAGCGCGCAGCTGCACCCGCCAGCGCGCGATCTCGTCGTCGCTGCGTCCGATCGGCATGCCGGTGTGGTTGAGGATGATCTGCGCCTCGGGATGCTGCCGTGCGAGCCGCGCGAGGTCGGCGTACTGATCCGGGTAGACCTGCGCGTCGAACGACAGGCCCGCCTGAACGAGCGCGGCGAAGTTCGCGAGCCACACGGGGTCGCTGATGATGTCGGCGCGTGCGGTGTAGGTGAAGCGCGGATCGGGGTGCCAGTTGAGGATGTGGCGCACGCCGACGACGCCCGGGATGTCGGTGAGCGCGCGGAGACGCTCCTCGGCGTCGGCGGCGAGGAGATCGGCGCCGGCGACGATGGCCTGCGGCATCCCCTCCGACTCGCGCAGCTGCGAGATCCAGCGCGCCTCGGCGACGCCGTCGGACGCGCCCGCATCGACGTGCACCGAGCCGACCAGACGCATGCCGATCTCGCGGAGCCCCTCTGCGTCGGCGCGGAAGTCGTCGAGCTCGTAGTCGGTGCGCAGCGGCGCGTCGGGCCCGTGGAAGCGCTCGACCGGCGCGTCTTCGAGCCACGCGTAGTGCTGGCCGGGCGTGCCGAGCACCCAGAGGTGGTGGTGCGCGTCGACGACGTCGATCACGAGCCCGACTCCGCCGAGCGGGCGCGCACCGTCTCGTTCAGGAGCACCGCGCCGATGATGACGACGCCGAGCACCAGGTTCTGCCAGAAGGGCGCCACGGTCAGCACGTTGAGCCCGTTGGAGAGCACGGCGAGCAGGACGACGCCGACGACCGTGCCGCCGATGCTGCCGATACCGCCGGTCAGCGAGGCGCCCCCGACGACGACGGCGGCGACGCCGGTCAGCAGGAGGTTGAATCCGGGCTGGGGCTGGGCGACCTGAAGGGTGCTGGTGTTGAGCACGCCCGCAACGGCGGCGGTGAGTCCGCACAGCACGTAGGCGCTGAACTTGATGCGCTTGATGCGCACGCCGGCCAGGCGCGCAGCGCTCTCGTTGCCGCCCGTCGCGTATACGAACCGTCCCCACCGGGTCTTGCGGGTCGCGACCCACAGCACCGCGACGATGAGCGCCAAGACGAACACGGCCGTCGGGATGCCGGCGACGCGGAAAGCGGTGAGGTCGGTGAAGTCCTCGCTCAGGCCCTGGATGGGGCCGCCACCGGAGACGGCGAGCGAGAGCGACAGCGCGATCGAGTACGTCCCGAGGGTCACAACGAACGGCTGCAGCCGTGTGATGGCAACGAGCAGCCCGTTGAGCGCGCCGAAGGCGGCCCCGACGACGAGGGCGACGATGACGGCAACGACCGCGGGCATGCCGAGCGAGACGTTGATGGCTCCCGCGGTCACGCTCGTCAGTGCCATCACCGAGGCGAACGAGAGGTCGATGCCTCCGGTGAGCACGACGACGGTCAGCCCGAGCGCGAGCAGGCCGACGACGACGCAGGCCTGCAGGATCGAGACGAAGTTGCCGTAGGTGAAGAACAGCGGCGACTGCAGCGAGAAGACGACGACGAGGGCGGCGAGCACGAGCAGGAGGGTGCTCCCCCGCAGCGTCGAGAGCGTGAGACGGCGGCGCGAGCCGGTCGGGCGCGGTTCCGCGGCGGTGGCGGGCAGAGTGGTGGTCACGACGACGTGGACCTTTCTGTGGAAGACGGATCAGGCCACGCGCTCGCGCGCCGGCAGGGCGGCGCGCAGCAGCACGTGCTGTGGTGTGGATGCCGGGAACTCGCCCGTCACCTGACCCTCGGCGACGACGAGGATGCGGTCGCTGAGGCGGAGGATCTCGGGAAGCTCGGACGAGACCATGACGATGGCCAGTCCGCTGTCGGCCAGCGCCTCCAGCAGCTCCCAGATCTCCTTCTTGGCGCCGATGTCGACGCCGCGCGTGGGCTCGTCGAGGATGATCACTCGCGGATCGGTCGCCAGCAGGCGTGCGAGGAGCACCTTCTGCTGGTTGCCGCCGGAGAGGCGCCCGACGGGTCCGCGCGGGTTGCCGCGCAGCGACATCCGCTGCATCGCGTCGTCGAAACGGCGGGTGTCGTCGCGGCGGCTCGTCCATCGCCGGCCGGCGCGGATGAGCCCCGACAGCGACACGTTGAAGGGCGCGGACTGTTCGAGCACGAGGCCGTCGCGCTTGCGGTCTTCGGGCAGGAACGCGATGCCGGCGGCGAGCGCTCGGGCGGGATCGAGTCGTCCGACGTCGGTGCCGTCGATGATCACCTGTCCCCCGTGCCAGGGATCGCCGATGATGTGCGAGATGAGACGCGTGCGTCCGGAGCCGGCGAGCCCGGCGATGCCGACGATCTCCCCGGCGTGCACCGCGAGGTCGAGCGTGCTCTCGCGCATCGGCAGGCCCCGCAGTTCGAGCACCACGGGCCGTTCGGCCGATGCGGCCGCGGCGGCCGGCGAGCGCACGGCCGTGAGGTCGAGTTCACGGCCGGTCATCTCCTGGATGATCCGGGCGGGGTCGGTCTCGGCCACCGGCCGGTGCGACACGACGCGACCGTCGCGGAGCACGGTGACCTCGTCGGCCATCTCCATGACCTCCTCGAGACGGTGGGAGACGAACAGCACGCTCACGCCGGAGGCGGTGAGCTCCCGCACGAGCACGGCGAGGTCGTCGACCTCGTGGGGGCCGAGGGCAGCCGTGGGCTCATCGAGGATCAGCACGCGCGCTTCGGCGAGCAGGCAGCGGGCGATGACGATGCGCTGCTGCTGCGCGAGCGACAGGTCGCGCGGGTAGGCCTGCGTGTCGACGGTCGAGCCGGCTCGGGCCAGCGCGGCGGCGGCGAGGCGCGCCGAGGCGCGGTCGTCGAGGAACGGACCCCGGCGCACTTCGCGCCCCAGCATGACGTTCTGGGCGACGGTCAGCTCGTCGATGACGTCGAGCTCCTGGTAGACGGTTGCGATGCGCGCCGACGCGGCATCCGCCGGTGCGTGCAGAGTGATGGCCTCGCCGTCGAGCAGCAGCTCGCCCTCGTCAGGCTGCTCCACCCCGCACAGCATCTTGATGATCGTCGACTTGCCGGCGCCGTTCTCGCCGACGAGCGCGTGCACGCGTCCGGGCAGCAGGCTCAGGTGGATGCCGTCGACCACGCGAGCGGTGCCGAAGCTCTTGGTGAGGCCGCGCGCCTCCAGCACCGGAGTGCCGGAGGCGGCGGCTGCCGTGGGGGTGTTCACCAGCCCACGCCCTCCTTGCCGATGAAGTCGGCGACGTTGTCCTTCGTGATGACGGGGTTGTCGAAGGTGGGTGCCGGGTCGTATTTCTCGCCGCGCGCGATCTTCACGGCGGTCTGCAGGCCGACGTAGCCGAGCTCGTAGGGCTTCATGAGCACCGTTGCGGCCATGTCACCGTCCTGCACGGCCTTCAGGCCCGCAGTCTGCGCGCCGAGGCCTACGACCTTCACGTCCTTGCCGGACTCCTTGACGGCGCGGATGGTGCCGAGTGCGGTGTTGTCGTCCATGACGAGCAGGTACTGCGTCTCGGGGTGACCGGTGAGCAGGTTCTGCGTCACGGTGTAGGCCTGTGCGGGGTCGAACCCGGTCTCGACCTCGCCGACATACGTGATGCCGGGGTTCTGGGAGATCACGTTCTGCCAGCCCTTGGCCCGGTTGATGACGTTGACGACACCGGCGACACCGATCTCTCCGCCGATGTTGCCCTTGCCACCCAGCTGCTTCACGGCATAGGTGGCCATGGCCTCGCCGAGCTTGACGTTGTCGTAGCCGACGTAGGCGGCCGTGTCGTCGCCTGCCTTGCGGTCGACGGCGACGACGGGGATGCCGGCGTTCTTGGCCTGGGTGGCGAGGGCCGCGCCGGCCTCGGCGGAGCCGGGCGTGAAGATCAGCGCGTTGACCTTGCGGTTGATCATCTGCTCGACGTTCGACTGCTCGGTCTGGTCACTCGCCTGGCTGTCGAGCACGACGACGTCGACGTCGCTGCCTTCGGCCTTCGCGGCGGCTTCAATGCCGGCGGCCTGGGCCTGGTAGTAGGGGTACATCGAGATACCCGTGATCACCACGCCGATGGTGATCTTCTGCCCCGCGCTCGCCGTTGCGGCGCCCGCGGAGTCTCCTGCCTTGCTGCACCCGGACAACGCCAGGCTCGCAATCACAGCGGTCGCCCCCAGCGCGACCAGCCTCTTCTTCCAGCTCACGATCACTCCTTTGTGTTCATATACGTGAACCCTGATGTACGTATATGAACATAGTGGGCGTGAATAACCCGCTTGTCAAGCAAGAGTTGACCCTCAGGGCGCAGCGATCCCGAGGCTGTCCTGGATGGCCGCGGCGGTGTCGCGAAGAGGCCCGAGAACGTCGCGGGGCCACGCCTCGGTGGTGCGGAAGGTGGGCATGGTGACCGACATCGCGGTGTAGAGGCCGGCGGCGTCCATCCGCGTCAGCGGCACGGCGACGCAGCGGCATCCTTCGGTGAATTCCTCATCGTCGACGGCGAAGCGCTGCGCTCGCGCCGCACCCAGTACCGCGAGCAGCTCGTCGGCGCCGGTCACCGTGTGCGCCGTATACGCGCGCCGTTCGATGGCGCGCAGGCGATGGCCCGCGTCGGCCGGATCGAGCATGGACAGCAGGGCCTTCCCGATTCCCGTGGCATAGGAAGGCAGGCGCATGCCGACCGACGAGGCCAGCCGCATGGGATTCGGCGAATCGCTGATGGCGATGTAGACGTTCTCGAGGCCGTCGAGTCGCGCGAGCTGGACGGTCTCCCCCAGCTGAGCGGCGAGGGCATCCATGCGCGGCTGCGCGGCCGCGACGATGTCGCGGTGACCCTCGTAACGCTGACCCACCTGCCATGCGCGGAGCCCGAGCGAGTAGAGCTTGGTCGCCGGGTCGAAGACGAGCCACCCGCTCGATGCGAGGGTGTTGAGCAGCCCGTGGGCACTGGAGCGCGGAAGGGCGAGGCCGTCGGCGATCTCACTGAAGGTCGCGGCGCTACGCTCGGCGACGAACTCGAGGACGACGAGCGCCCGATCGGCTGATTTGACCACGGCGTCACTCATACCGCGACTCTAGTTCATATTCGTGAACGAGGTGCCAGTGTTCAGAATTTCTTCTCGGACTTACTGCGCTTCGCGAATGCGGTGGCGCGGCGTCTCCCGTGCGTTCCGCGACCACCGCTGATAGACATCAGAGATGACGCTCTCACGAACGACGACGCACACGACCACGGTCCTCGGTGCTCTCATCGCCGCAGCGTTCGCACTGTCGGGCTGCGCGACGACGATCGGCGCAGCACCGTCACCGAGCTCTTCCGCCAGCGACGAGGCCACAGCCACATCGACGGCGGGCGCCACCGTGACAGGAACCGGTGCGACGGGATGGCCGGGGCTGGACTTCCCCGTTCCCGCGGGCGCCCGCTCGGTGTCGATCGACTTCACCTGCGAGGGCATCGGGCACTACGTCGTCGAGTTCGGCGATGCGATGGCGGAGAACACGTCCCCGATCAGCGGAACGTGCGGCGCGCCGGCGGCGCTCGCGTGGCCGGTGGATGCGAAGACCCAACCCTCCATCGCGGTGACGGTGGACGACGGCGTCGCGTGGACGGCAACGCCGCTGTTCTCCACCGCGGAGTTCGTTCGGGATGCCGCGGTGACCGCGGACTGCGCCGCCTTCGTCGACATCTACAGCGCCCTCATCAACGCCGATCAGGGGTACTCCCAGTACAAGGCGTTCGATGCCGCGACCTGGACGGCGCGGGTCACCGCGGCATCATCCCAGCTCGCTGCCCTCGCAGCCGCCTCCACGTCGAGCCTGAAGGGGCCGCTCACATCGATGTCGCACACGGTGTCGACGGCCACCGAGCCCGGCACCGCGCAGGCGGGCATTGCGGATGATGTGGCGCAGATCGGCGCCGCGTGCAATGCGAACCAGACGCCGTACTTCCTCAAGGCGGAGTTCGGCGGCTGAGGTGCCGGCCCGGCGGTTTCAGCTCGTCGCGTAGTGTCAGCTCGTGCGCATCGTCGTCTCGGGAACTCATGCCAGTGGCAAGAGCACGCTCATCGCCGACTTTGCGCGGCGGCATCCGGAGTACGCCGTGTTCGCCGACCCGTTCGAGCTCATCGACGAGTCGGACGATCGACCGGCCGCGGCGATGTTCGCCTCGCAGCTGCGACTCGCAGCGGGCCGGCTGATCGAGCGAGAATCGGGTGAGAACCTCATCGCCGAGCGCGGCCCGCTCGACTTCTTGGCCTATCTGCTGGCACTGGATGAGCTCGGACGCACGGCGCTCGACCGCTCGACGCTCTCGAGTGCGATTGTCCGCACGCGCGCGGCGCTGGAGACAGTCGATCACCTCGTGGTGCTCCCGCTGACGGCTGCTCATCCGATCAACGTCGGCGACGACGAGGATGCCGCGCTGCGCGAGGCCATGAACGACGTGCTGCTGGACCTTCTGGACGACTCTGACGTCATCCCGGCGAAGCTGACGGTGACGGAGGTCACGGGATCGCCCGCAGAGCGCCTCGCCACGATCGAGACACTGATCGCTGAGCCGCGGAGTTCCGAGCGGGCCTAGGCGGAGTCGCCCGGGCCATCGAGGACGTCGGCCGACGGCACGAAGAATGTGGAGCCGGTGAGCGGCATGGAGAAGTCGAGCAGTCGATCGTGGAGTCCCGGCGGGTCACCGATGAACATCCGCTCCAGCATCTTCTCGATCACCCAGAGTCGGCGCGAGTAGCCGATGAAGTAGGTGCCGAACTGGGTGGCGGGGCTGCCGAACGGCATGTTGTCGCGGAGGATGTCGTGCTCGACGCCGCCGTCGTCGACGATGGTCGCGAGGGTCTTGTGCGCCTTCTGGCCCGACTCCGCGTCATCCAGTTCGACGCCGTCGAACTTACGTCGCCCGATGACCGCTTCCTGCTGTTCGGCGGAAAGCGCGTTCCACCGGTCAAGCGGGTGCACGTACTTCTGCACGACGACGTAGCTTCCGCCGCGTCCGGCGGGGTCCTCGTCGCCGACGAGGGTGGACTCGGGCAGGTCGGCGCCCACCGGGTTGGCCGTGCCGTCGATGAAACCGAGCAGGTCGCGGATGTCGAAATAGCGGAAGCCCTCGGTCTCATCGACGACGACAGCGCTCGAGCCCAGCGCGTCGAGCAGCAGCCTCTCGAACTCGAAACACAGATCCCGCCGGTTCGCGCGAATGTGGAAGAGCAGGTCACCCGGCGTGCTCGGGGCGCGATGCACCGCACCCTCGATGGGCCGGAAGGGGTGGAGCTCCGCCGGCATCGGGCGCCCGGTGAGCGCCGGCCAGACGCGCGCGCCGATGCCGACCGTGCAGGCGAGCGCGGCATCGAGGTCTCGGATGCCGACGGTCTTGAGCAGTCCCGAGAGGTCACCTAGGACGGAGCGCGCGGTGGCGATCGCGTCGGCGTCGTCGCTCACGGTCACGACCAGGAAGACCGCCGACGTCGTCAACGGAGCATCGACACTCTGAGGCGAAATGGGCACACGGCGGTTATCACTCACGAGACCGAACCTAGCCCCGGACGACCTGCGCTGGGTGGTGCGATCTGGGCCACCCACGGCGTCGCGGCGACGCGAGCCGAATGAGGCCTTCGAGGTCTGTGGCCCTCCCCGTGCGCCACCTCCTCGTAGGCTGAGCCGATGGCCCCACAAGCACGGCCGGAATCGAAGCGTGCCCGCGTCGCCTTCTGGGTGACCGCTGGTCTTGGTGTCGTCGCCTCGGCGATCGCATGGGCCTGGTATGGCCTGGCGCAGGAGGAAGCGCAGAGCGAGCAGGGCAAGGCGGTCGCGGCGGGGACCTCTATGGCGGGATTCGCCGAAGTCGTTGGAGGGCTTCCGCTCATCCTGGCTCATCTCCTCGGCCTCGGCATGCTGTTGATCTTTGGATGGCGCGGCTACCGAAGGCGAGGCGTGACCCTTGCGATCGCGGCGGTGGGTGTCGCCTCACTCATCGGCGTTCTCTTCGCGCAGCTTCTGTGGGCCGGTGAGTTGTTCGAGCTGGGAATCAACAACGACTCCCACGTTCCCTGACGCAGGTGCGCGGGGCATGACTCGAAGTCAAGAGCGGCCGGTTTAGCGCGCTTACACGTGTCGAACTCTCGTTTGGCTACCCTAGATAGCGGACGGGCGTGAGGAACGGATCAGTGACAACTGATCGTTAGTGCCGGGAGGCGCTGGCGGGGAGGATGTCATCATGCCCGGTCCATACCCCAAAGAGTTCCGTGAGGATGTTGTCGCGGTCGCTCGTAGCCGTGAGAGCGGCGTCACGATCAAGCAGATCGCCATTGATTTCGGTATCAGCGAAGCGACGCTGCAGAATTGGCTCCGTCAAGCCGACATCGAAGACGGCGACCGGCCCGGCCAGACCGCCGCGGATGCCGCCGAGGCTCGGGAGTTGAAGAAGCGGATCCGGTTGCTCGAGCAGGAGAACGAGGTCCTTCGCCGTGCGGCGGCGTATTTGTCGCAGGCGAATCTGCACCTCGGCGGCTCCCCAAAATGACGTACCCGCTCGTATCTGAGCTCGCCGAATCGGGGATCCCCGTGACGGTGTCGTGCCGGGTCCTCAAGCTCGCAAGACAGCCCTACTACCGATGGCGCAACGATCCCGTCCGGAATGCGGACGTGCTCCGCGCGTATCGGATCAATGCGCTGCATGACGCCCACGCGGACGATCCGACGTTCGGGTACCGGTACCTCGCCGACGAAGCGCAGCGGGCGGGATGGCGGATGAGCAGGCGGACGGCGTGGAAGCTGTGCTCCCAGGCCGGGATTCTTTCGTCCGCGCAACGTCGCCGGCGCGGAAAGGGCAAGAAGATCGGTCCGCCCGTGTTCGGCGACCATGTGCAGCGCGTGTTCCGCGCGGACGCGCCGAATCGGTTGTGGCTCACGGACATCACGGAGCATCGCACGAGCGAAGGCAAGCTCTACTGCTGCGCGATCAAAGACGTGTTCTCCAACCGGATCGTCGGCTACTCGATCAGCGATCGGATGACCGCGAAGCTCGCCGTCGACGCCGTCCGCAACGCCGTCGCCCGCCGCGGTGAGGTCGCTGGATGCATCATGCATGCCGATAGGGGCAGCCAATTTCGCAGCAGAGCGATGGCCCGCGAGCTGCGTCGGCACGACATGGTCGGATCGATGGGCCGTGTCGGTGCGGCCGGAGACAACGCGGCGATGGAGTCGTTCTGGTCGCTTCTTCAAACGAACGTGCTCAGCCAGCAGCGGTGGGCGACGCGGCAAGAGCTGCGCCTGGCGATCGTGGTCTGGATCGAGCGCAAGTATCACCGACAGCGAGCCCAGGACACCCTCGGCGGGTTGACTCCCATCGCGTTCGAAGCCAAGCTAACCGAGCCGCTCACACTCGCGGCCTAAACCGAACCTGTCACCAGTTCGTTCCTCACGCCCGAGTGCGAGCCGGGACAGACGAGACGACGGCGCGTGCCGGGCGCGGGTGTGAGGCTCGCAAAGACTTGTGAGGATGTCTACTTGCCGCCGCCGTAGTAGTAGGGGTCATGGCCGGCCACGTTTAGCGTTGGACTCGGAGGAGTCAAGTCCGTCGAAATCTCAGCCTGCACCTCCTCACTCCAACCAGAGCTCGCGTCTGCTCCGACGCGAGGCCGCGTCTCAACCATCCCGACGATCGCTTCTTGCAGCCGTCGAACGTCAGCCGGGAGTAGCTCTGGCGACTCGCGCAATCTCACGGTCAACGCGTCGACCAGCATTGAGACGTTCTTGAAGACCGGGTAACGGTGTTGAAGCTGGGCCAGGGCACGCTTGCCATCTATATGAGACATGACATCGTCTCCCCATTCGGCGAGAATCTCGCCTTGCACCTCCTCTCGCAACGCCGAGTAATGCGTAAGTCTGTACTCCCAGAGGTCACGCTGCTCTCGGATAGAGCGAGCGATGCGATCCAGTGAATCAAGTTCCCCAGCGCCGGTTGACGACTCGGGCATCTTCCTTGTCAGTCGGGCTTCAATGAACTGCTCGAGAGCGGCTGTCTTCAGACCCTGAACGATCTCCGTCACGGATGCTTGAATCTCTTGCGGTGATCCAGCAGGCGTGAGAAGACCAAGCTCGATAACACTCGGTATCAGTACGTTCTCGAGCATGCGCGCACGCCAGACGAAGACTCCTCCCGAGTCTTCGATCGATTCAACTTCCTCAGGAGAGAGAAAGTCCCTGTCAACCACCGCGAGCCAGGGGATCTCCAGGCGGAGTCCGCGAAGTGCAGACGCGGCATTTAGAGTTCCTGCGCGCCCGCCAGCAATCACGACCCTAGCGCCGGCAATCTCCTCCGGGATGAGCATCCTGAGTCTCTTCTCGTCGCTGGCCCCCTCCACGACTAACAAGTAGTTCGCCTGCAACATGTCGCGTCGCGACAATCCCAACTCAGCGAGAAGATCGGCATGGTCGTCGCCGTCGGTCGCACGCTGTAGTTGATTGTTAGCGGAGGACCACGCTGCGTTGACGATCACGACGCTCGCTGGAGCGGACGAAGAGATGACCGGCGCGGAGTGCGTCACAACGATTGCTTGGCCGCGATCGGCGATGGAGGACATGGCATTGAGGGCGGCGAGCTGGAGTGTTGGGTGAAGGTGTTTCTCGGGCTCGTCTAGGAGCAACACGCCGCCGAGCGTCGAGATCTGGCTGACAAAGTAGAGCAAGCCAAGCAACTCGCGCTCACCATTCGACAGATCTGCCAGCCCGTGCGCCTTGCCCCCCGGCAACTCGACAAGGATGTCAGATCGAGTGGTGTTGGGGTTATAGGTCGGAAGGGTGATGTTCTTGCCGGTCGCCTGCAGAAACGCCGCCTGGATTCTCGCGTATTCGTCGTCGAGTTCTATGCCGTCCCGCGCCGCGACGTAGTCGCGATAGTCCAAGGAGGTCAGGTAACTACCGATGTCCGGCATCTGCATACCCGACTTCCATCGGATCTCCTGTTCATACATCGATCGGCGTTGACGTGCTGCGACAGCGCGGTTCACAAGAGCGAGGTCGACGGAGGTTGTCGTGTTCAGCGAGACTTGGCGCCGCGCGGATAGTAAGTCAATGCTCGCGAATGGATGATCCTGAGCAAACAGCGGATTCTGAAGCGTCCAGAGGAGATCGTCCTGCGTGCTGTAGGTTCCGGTGCTTTCGCGATTGGTCGATCGAGCCTCCAGGGTGTGAATGGGCATCCGTTGAACTGGGGCAAGCGCTCGTGCTACACGCCACGAGTCGACCACCTCATACTCATGAGGTTCGAGCGTCAGTCCGATAGATACGCGAAGTAGATGGCCGTAGGGACCAACGAACTCGGGGAGGTTGATGTTGCCCGACCACACCGCCGTCAGCGCCTCGAGGATAAGACTCTTGCCAGTGCCGTTCTTACCCGTGAGCAGGATCAGCGGCGACGTGGATATGCCCCCCAGCTGGGCGGACCGGATACCGCGGTAGTTCTCAATCGTGAACTCGGCGAGTCGCAATCTCATCCCCTCTTCGTTGTCGATCACGTACGGCTGAAGCCGTGGCTTGTTCCGATTGTGGCGTATGTGGCAGGCTCCGTCGCGCACCGACGACGAAAGGTGGCGGCATACGCACGCCGGCAGATTGGCACGCGAGCTCCAGGTGGCTATCGAAGCTTGAGCCCATCCGCCCCTACGCGTGCAGCGAATGCTCGGTCACGCGTCGGCGGCGATAAGGCTCGAAGCGTTCGCCGACCTACTCGACGACGATTCGCATGCCGCCGCATCGCGCCTCAACGACGCGATAACGCGCGTGGCACTGGCGGCGGGCCCGCGCACCCACTACAGCCGCCTGCAGTAATCGTCGAGGGCACACTGCTTAGCCTCCGGAGGAGGCTCGAGGCACGGAAACCGCTCCAACTTCGACGTTCTGAGACACCAACTGTCTCTTGTCCGAAGAGCGTTGCTTCCGGATCATAGCGTTTACAAATGCGAACGAGAAGCGGAGGAGAGCGCGTGTGGCGAGTGTGACCGCGAGAGAAATACCTGATCAGAGGGAAAAAACAGTGTGCCCCTGGAGGGATTCGAACCCCCGACCCGCTCCTTAGGACGGAGTGGCTCTTCCACTGAGCTACAGAGGCTGGCGCATCGATTCTAGCCGGGCGGCGCCTGCGCACCGGCCGCGGCGGCGCCGTCCAGCGCCCACCGCAGGTACGGCGCGAGGTGCGCCGAGTAGGCGACGGTGAGGTGTGTCTGGTCGTAGCGGATCGGCAGCGTCCCCGCGAACGCCGGGCAGACGTCCTGCCAGCACGTGAACGCCAGCGCATCCACCACGCGATCGCCAGATGCGGCCGCAGCGGCGGCCGTCGCCGCCTGCATGTCGCGCCACACCGGCGTGATGCTCGTCGCGCACGCGTACGGCGACCCGACCCGCGTGTAGCAGTTGCCGAGCGGCGCGCCTTCCGGCGGCGCCTCGAGGTAGACGATGCGCCCCGGCATCCCGTACCGCGCCATCTCTGCTGCCTCTGCGGCGATCAGATCTGCCGCGCTCAGGTCGCGCCCGTCCGCCGTGCGCCCGAGCGTGTACGCGTTCGAGACCAGTACCTGCTCGGGGTGGTCGGCGGCGATCATCGCGGCGACGTCGTTCTTGCGCTGCGTGCACGCCTGCATCACCGCGGGGTCGTCGTTCTGCACCAGCACGTCGGTGAACCGGCATCCATAGAGCCCGACCGTCGTGACGCGGATCGCTCCCCCGCTCTGCTCGGCGAGCGCCTTCAGCGCCGGCGCATACGCCATCGCGGTCGAGTCGCCCACGAGGTACAGGTGCCGCGGAGCATCACCGCTCCCCCACGTGCACGCGGCGGCATCCGGCTGCGGCGTCGGCGCGAAGCAGTCGTGTGCGGGATTGGCTCCCGACGACTGCGCCATCACCTCATCGATCGACGGATGCAGATCGGGCCACGCGGTCGCCGAGACCGCCGCCGCGAGATCGGCCTGCAGCGCCGCCGTGGGATCCTCGATCGCGGGCGCCGCCTGGCCCGTTCCTCCGGCCGTCGGCGGCAAGGGACGCGGCTGCTGCACCTGCACGACGAGCACGACCAGCAACGCGGCGGCGACGAGACCGGCGGCAGCCAACGCGACCTGCGTGCGAAAGCGCTCCCGCCACACGGCCATCGGAGCCGCGATCGCCCCGGCCGCACTGTCCGCCATCGCGACCGACGGCACCCGCGGCGCCTCCACCACCGGTGCAGCGCTCACAGGCTCGACAGGCACGACCTCCGGAACGGATGCCGCTGCCACCTCGACCGACTCCGCCGCCGCACTCTGGGCCGCCGTCCGCGGACTGCCTGGGAAGTAGCGCGTGCCCGGCTGCCACCCCGCGGGACGCCGCGTCGCGATCTCGGGCGCCCGCACGACCGGCACCGCAGGCGCGACCGCGGGCGGTGTGGGCTCCGCGGCATCCGATGCCTCGACCGCCCGCTCCTCGGCATCGGGCGCTGCCGTCGCCGGCACCCGCCCGCCCAGGAACGGCGCGTAGCGCAGCGGTTGCTCGATGATCGCGTACGACGCGAAGCCGACGACGGCGACGATCGCGAGGGTCAGCGGCAGCGACCACGGCGACGCGGGCAGCAGCGCGGCGGCGAACACGACCACCGGGAAGTGCCACAGATACAGCGAGTACGACGCGTTGCCCACGACCACCGCGACCGGGTTCGTCCACAGGAACAGTGCCCGCGGCGGCGCGGTCACGCCACCGGTCAGCGCGAGCGCGGTCGCGAGCGTCGGCGCCGCCGCCCACGGCCCCGGAAAGCCCACGGCGGTCATGTCGATGAGCACCAGCGACGCCACGATGCCCGCGACACCGATCCACGCGAGCAGCGCCCCGAGCGCCGCGGGAAGCCGACGCAGCAGCGGCACGCCTGCCGCGAGCAGCGCGCCCAGCGCGAACTCCCACGCGCGCGTCGCCGTCGAAAAGTACGCCGCCGTCGGCGCCGACGACCCCTGCAGCAGCGCCCAGCCGAAGGATGCCGCGATCACGACGACCGCCCACCCGGCGGCGACCGCGGCCGCCGCCCGACCGCGACGCGCCACGGCGGGAACGAACAGCAGCGACACGATCAGCAGCCCCGGCCAGACGAGGTAGAACTGCTCCTCCACCGACAACGACCAGAAGTTCTGCAGCGGTGAGACGGCATCGCCGGCGTGGAAGTAGTCGGTGCCCTGCTGTGTGAATCGCCAGTTCGACACCAGCAGCAGCGCCGAGACACCGTCCCACATCACCTGCTCCGCCCGCGCCCGACCGAACAGAGCGAACGCGGCCCCGACCACGGCACCGACCGTGACGAGCGCCGCCGGCAGCAGCCGACGGGCACGCCGCGCGGAGAACCGCGACAGGCGGATGCGTCCCGATTCCTGCTGTTCGCGCAGCAGCATTCCGGTGATCACGAATCCCGAGATGACGAAGAACACGTCGACACCGGCAAAGCCTCCCCGCGGCCAGCCGGCGGCGTGCGCGCCGATGACGGCCAGCACGGCGAGCGCGCGCAGGCCCTGGATATCGCGACGAAGTGGCACGGAACGCAGTCGTTCTCAAGGGGAAGGAAGAGGTCGACTCCAGCCTACGGGAGCGCTCTCAGCCCCAGGCCATCCGGGCGTCGCCCGACGCTCGCCGCCCCCGCGACTCCGGGCGTGTTTTATAGGCTGGCAGGCATCGCCCGGCGACAGACGATCGAGGAAGAAGGACCTATGCACGCCTCCACACGCCCCACGCCGCGACCGCGCTTCCTCGTGCCCGGCATCGCGATCGCGGCGATCATCGTCGCCGTCTGCGTGATCGTGGGGTTGGCTGTCGTCTGGAATTCCAACGGCACGCAGGATGCCGCGGGCACGACCCCCGCCGCCTCAGCGGAGCCCACCCCGACGCCGACGTCCTCGGCATCCGCACCGTCGACCGCGAGCGCCGACTACCGCGAGCTCTGCGATGCCAACGGAGCCGCGGCGCAGGCGAAGCAGGGCACCGTCGCCGACGACCTCGCCGCCACGCGTCGCCAGTCGGCGGCGATCCGCGCGCTGCTTCCGATGACCGGCGTGCCCGCCGAGGTCGCCGCGGGCGCCGAGGTGTTCGCCGCGTCGACCGATGAGCTCATCGGCGTGCTCGAGGGACTCGCTCCGCAGACGCAGATCGCCGACGTGCCGGTCGAGACCTTCACCAACACGCAGGCGATGCAGGCGGTCGGCAGCGACCCGAACTACCAGGCGTTCATCGGGTGGACGATCGAGACCTGCGGTCTCGCGCTCGCCGGCTGACCGTCGGCTGCGTCAGCGGCGATCTGCCGGATTGACCACGATCGAACGCCGCCCGACGGCGAACCAAACGATGGGCCCCATCAGCGGGAACATCAGCGTGACGAGAACCCAGAGCGTCTTCTCCAGGCTCGTCGCCGCCGACGACGCGATGCTGACCACCGCACCGACGAACAGCGCGATGCCCGCAAGCACCACGATCAAGATCAGGACGTGCCAGCCGGAGAACTCCATGCCACCAGCATGCCCCGGCGGTCGTCACCGCGCGAGGTCGGCGGCGACAT
Organism: Sphingomonas sp. BLCC-B65; assembly: GCF_028550675.1. Lineage (NCBI taxonomy): Bacteria > Pseudomonadati > Pseudomonadota > Alphaproteobacteria > Sphingomonadales > Sphingomonadaceae > Sphingomonas > Sphingomonas sp. BLCC-B65. The sequence continues at coordinate 261,971 of NZ_JAQQGL010000002.1, forward strand.
CCACCAGCGCAGCCCGCACACGGCGCACGGCCGCGCGTGCCAGCGCGTCGGGGCGGGCCAGCACGTCCACGTGACGGTTGAGGGCGACCCCAGCCAGCGGTCGCAGCACCATGCCGTCGGTCGCCAGGGCGCGCCCCGTGAACCGCGGCATGACGGCGATCGCCGCCCCGGCGCGGACGATCTGCGCGGCGACGAAGAACTCGTTCACCCGGTGGGCGATGACCGGCGGCTCTCCGCTCAGCGCGGCGATCGCCTGCAGCACGCCGGTGAGTGGAAAGCCCTCGTGCGTCGAGATCCACGTCTGTCCGCGGAGGGCCGCGGGATCGATCCGATCGGCGGATGCCAGGGGGTGCGCCGCCGGCAGCGCGACGTCCAGCGGTTCGACGAACAGCGGCGTGACCACCATTCGCTCTCGCGGCCAGTCCGGGTCGTGGGCCAGCCGGTGCGCGATGACGAGGTCGTGCGCGGCCACGAGTCCGGGAAACTCCTCGCGCGCAACGTCCTCGTCGGTCAGCGCGACGGGTACACCGTCGAGCGCGGCCAACAGGGGGCCGAACAGCGCGACGCCTGCACTGTGGAACGCCGACACGCGCACCGGCGCGGCATCGTGGGCGAGGAACGCTCCGACGCTCTCTCGGGCGAGCACGAGCGCCTCGTCGACGCGAGCGCCGGCCGCCGCGAGCGCGCGCCCGGCATCGGTCAGCACCAGCCGACGACCCTGCTTCACGGTGAGCGGCACGGGAACGTCCGCCTGCAGGATCGCCAGCTGCTGAGACACCGCCGATGCGCTCACGTGCAGCGCCGCCGCGACCGCCGAGACGCTGCCGCGATCATCCAGCTCGCGCAGCAGCCGCAGGCGCATCGGATCCATAAGCAATCTCTAACACATCGATGAAGACATTGCCCGATGCTCTTCACGACCGTGGCTGTCACGCTGGGCGCATGACCCGCCGCTCCGACCTGCTCGTCGACCTCGCCCTCCTCGCGGTCGCCGCCGTCTGGGGGGCGAGCTTCCTCGTCGCGAAGGACCTCATCGCCCTCACGGGCGTCGCCTCGGCCAACGCCCTGCGGTTCCTTTTCGCCGCCGCCGGCGCCGGCATCCTGTGCGCCCTCACCCGGCAGCATCTCCCCCGCGGGCGCGGCCTCGTCATCGCCGTGGCCCTGGGCGGCACGCAGGCGGCGGTCATCGGGCTGGAGACCTGGGGCGTGAGCCTCACCTCCGCGACCAACGCGGGCCTGCTCATCAGCCTCGCCCTCGTCATGACCCCGGCGCTGGAAGGCATCGCGTCACGCGTGTGGCTGCCGCGCGCGTACTTCATCGCCGCCGTGGCCGCCGTCGTCGGCGTCGCGCTGCTGGTCTCGGGCGACGGCATCCACCTGCCGACCGCCGGCGACGTGCTCGTCATCGCCGCCGCGGTCGTGCGCGCGGTGCACGTCACCGCCAGCGGACATCTGACCCGCGGGCGGCGCGACAGCTCGCTCGGCGTGGTCGTCGTGCAGCTCGTGGTCGGCAGCGTCGTGTTCAGCGCGATCGCCGGGCCTTCCCTGCCGGTCGCGGCCGCGCGACTGGATGCCGCGGCCCTCGCCGACGTGCTGTTTCTCGGACTGCTCTGCTCGGTGTTCGCCTTCGCCGTGCAGCTCTGGGCGGTGCGGCGCACCTCGGCCGCGCGCGCCAGCATCCTCATGGGCACCGAACCCGTCTGGGCGCTCGTGGTCGGCGTCGCGGTCGGCGGCGAGGCGATCGGCCCCGTCGGCGTCGCCGGGGCGGCACTCATCGTCGGCGCGAGCTACGCCGGCCAGGCGATCGAGCGCCGCCACCGCCTGGCCCGACGGGCGCCGGAGCAGGCCGCGTCAGTGGAACAGGCGCCGCCACACGTTCGTGTCGGCGAGGTCGATCAGCTCGTCGCCGCGCCCCGACAGCACGGTGCGCAGGGCCCAGAGTGAGAACCCCTTCGCCTGGGCGAGCGTGATCGACGGCGGCATCGCCAGCTCCTGACGCGCCGTGACGACGTCGACCAGCACCGGCCCGTCGGTCGCGAGCGCCTGCGCGATCGCTCCGCGCAGCTCACTGCCCTTCTCCACGCGGATGCCCGTGATGCCCATCGCTTCGGCGATCGCGGCGAAGCTCGGATTGTCGAGCCCCGTGCCGAAGTTGACGATGCCCGCCGCCTTCATCTCGAGCTCGACGAAGTTGAGCGACGAGTTGTTGAACACGACGATCTTCACCGGCAGGTCGTTCTGGCGGATCGACAGCAGATCACCCAGCAGCATGGCCAGTCCGCCGTCGCCGGCGAGCGCGATCACCTGGCGCGAGCGGTCGACGCCCTGCACCCCGAGCGCCTGCGGCATCGCGTTGGCCATCGATCCGTGCGCGAACGAGCCGATCAGCCGCCGCGTGCCGTTCATGTGCAGATAGCGGGCGGCCCAGATCACGGGGCTTCCGACGTCGGCGGTGAACACGGCATCCGCGTCGGCGAGCTCATCCAGCACGCGCGCGACGTACTCCGGCCGCACCGGAGCCTTGCCGTCGTCGACGGCCAGGTCGTCGAGCCGCTCACGCGTCGTGCGGTAGTGGGTGACGCTGTCGTCTAGATGCTTCGACGAGCGGTCGCCCTGCAGCAGCGGCAGCAGCGCGTTCGCGGTCTCTTTCATCCCGCCGACCAATCCCACGTCGATGGGCGTGCGCCGCCCCAACTGCTCGCCGCGGATGTCGACCTGGATCACCGTCGCCTTCGAGGGGAAGAACTGACGGTACGGAAAGTCGGTGCCGAGCATGAGCAGGGTGTCGCACGACTCCATCGCCTTGTACCCCGACGAGAAGCCCAGCAGCCCCGTCATCCCCACGTCATAGGGGTTGTCCCACTCGATGTGCTCCTTGCCGCGCAGGGCGTGCACGATCGGCGCCTGCAGCGTCTCGGCGAGAGCGAGCACCTCATCATGCGCGCCCGCGACGCCCGCCCCGGCGAGGATCGTCACCTTCTTGGCGTCGTTGAGCGCCGTCGCGGCGGCGGCCAGAGCGGATGCCGACGGCAGCACCGTCGAGCCGGCCGCCCGGATCGGGGCCGTCGGCCGCCGGTCGGGCGCGTCGGCGAAGAACACGTCGCCGGGCACGACGACGACCGCGACGCCGCGCTTTTCGACCGCGGCGCGCATGGCGATCTCCAGCACCCACGGCAGCTGGGCCGGGTCGCTCACCAGCTCGGTGTAGACGCTGCACTCGCGGAAGAGCTCCTGGGGGTGCGTCTCCTGGAAGTAGGTGCTGCCGATCTCGGCCGACGGGATGTGCGAGGCGATCGCCAGCAGCGGCACGCGGTTGCGGTTGGCGTCGAACAGACCGTTGATGAAGTGCAGGTTGCCAGGGCCGCACGAGCCCGCGACGACGGCAAGCTCGCCCGTCAGCTCGGCCTCGGCACCGGCGGCGAAGGCGGCGGCCTCCTCGTGCCGCATGTGCATCCAGCGGATCGCATCATCGCCGCCGTCGCGTCGCAGCGCATCGGTGAAGGCGTTGAGCGAGTCGCCGGGAAGACCCCAGATGCGGGTGACGCCGGCGCGCTTGAGGGTGTCGATGAAGAAGTCTGCAACGTTCGCCATGCCCCCGACGCTACGCCGCTTGTCCGCGTCACGGGGTTGGACGATCGTCGAGTCCTGTTCCGTCCCGCTCAACCCCCGGTCGTTGAGGGGCTACGGCAGCAGCTCTGTGCGCAAGAGGTCGATGAGGCCCTGCGCGGCGGCGGTCAGGGGGCGACGGCGCGACCACGCGAGAGACACCTCGAACGCCGGAACGGCGTCGTCGAGCGGGACGATGCGCACCGGCATCCGCGGGGCGGGGTCGGCGAACGGACGCCCCGAGCCCGACGAGGCCGCCAGCGCCGCGAAGCGCGGCACGATCGCCAGGCCCAGTCCCTGCGGGACGTACGCGGCGGCCGTGGAAAGGTCGGCGACCTCGATGAGCACACGGCGCGACACTCCGGCGTGGGCGAAGGCGTCGTCGACGATGCGCCGCGACCCGTAACCCGGCGGCAGGTCCACGAAGCTCTCCCCCTCGAGCATCGCGAGGGTGATCCCCTCGGCATCCGCGAGGGGATGCGTGCCGGGCACGACGAGCACGTAGGGCGACGCGGCGACGGCCTCTCCCCGCAGGCTCGCCGGAAGCGCATCGACGACCGCGAGCAGCGCCAGGTCGATCTCGCCGCGTTCGAGCTGCGCGACCAGGCCCGACGATCCCAGCCCCGTCGCGCGCAGCTGCACCGCTACGGCGGGGTGCCGCGCGTGATAGCGACCCAGCAGCCCCGGCACGTCGACAAGATCGACGCCCGTCATGAGCCCCATCGTCACGGCTCCTCGCAGCTCGGTCGCCGCGGAGGCGACCGCCTCGCCGATCTCGCGCATCTGCTCGAGCACCGCCTGAGCGCGCGTCAGCAACTCCTCCCCGGCACCGGTGAGTCGGATCTGCCGATGAGAACGGTCGAACAGCTCGACACCCAGTTCACGTTCCAACTCGCGCACGGTGGTCGACACCGCCGACTGCGCGAGCAGCAGACTGTCGGCCGCCCGGGTGAAGCTCATCTCCCGCGCCACGGCGACGAAGACGGAGAGGTGGCGCACATCCATGCCTCGATCATGCCGCGCTCCCCGACGCGACGGAAATCATCTGCGAATCAGATGATTCGCATCGCCGACGCCGTCTTCCTCGCCCGACGCCGGCGACGGAGCATGGAGTCATGAGTATCGCCGCCGTCGCCACCGCATCTCCGTCGCCCTCCGACACGCACGTGCCGACGCCGCCCGCGGGACGTCGCGCTGCCGACCGCGTCGTCGACGTGCTCACGGCGCACGGCGTGCGGTGGGTGTTCGGCGTGCCCGGCGCGAAGATCGACCCCGTCTTCGACGCGCTCGCGGCGGTGCAGGGGGTCGCCGGGGCGCCGCAGCTGATCACGTGCCGCACCGAGCAGAACGCGGTCTTCATGGCCGCTGCGGTCGGCCGGCTCACCGGCATCCCGGGTGTCGTGCTGGTCACCAGCGGCCCCGGCACCGCGAACCTTGCGACGGGGCTGCTCACCGCGACGACCGAGGGCGACCCGGTGGTCGCGATCTGCGGCGCGGTGTCGCGCACACAGCACCTGAAGCGGGCCCACCAGGCGATGGATGCCGTCGGCATGCTGCAGACCGTCACGGTCTCGGCCGCCGAGGTCACCGCCGCCGACAACGTCGCCGAGGCGATCGTGAACGCGTTCCGCGCCGCGACGCGCGAACCCCGCGGCGCCGCCGCCGTGGTGCTCCCCTACGACGTGTCGACCGCGACGACCGCGATCGGCTTCCGCGATGCGATCGTGCCCGCCGTCACCGGCGGGGCGGCCTCGGCATCCGTCGATCGCGCCGCCGCGCTGCTGCGCGAGGCCCGGTTCCCCGTGATCCTCGCCGGGGCCCGCAGTGGTGATCCCCGCACCGTCGACGCCCTTCATGCGCTGCTGCGCGCCACCGGGCTGCCGGTCGTGGAGACCTTCCAGGCCGCCGGCATCATCTCGCGCGAACTCGAACACCACTACCTCGGACGTGTGGGCTTCGCCCGCAATCAGCCCGGCGACGTGCTGCTGCACCACGCCGACCTCGTGCTCACCGTCGGCTACGACCCCGTCGAGTTCGTGCCCGCGGAATGGAACGCCGGCAAGGACCGCCGCATCGTCCACATCGACACCATCCCGGCCGACATCGACAACGACTACCGACCGACGGTCGAACTCGTCGGCGATCTCGCCACGAGCCTCGTCGACCTACTCCTCGCCGTGGACGGCGCGGGCCTTCCCCTCGAGCACGATGCCGACACCGCCCGCATTGTCGAACGTGAGCGCACCCGCCTCGCCGAGAACACCGACCTCGGCGACCCCGACCACGACGACGCGTTCGGCCTCGACCCCGTCGCGGTCGTCGCCGGCATCCGCGCCGCCCTCCCCGACGCCGCCACCGTGCTCTGCGACGTCGGCTCGAACTACCTCTACATGGCGCGCCACTTCCGCACCTACCGACCGCGCTCGCTCCTGTTCTCGAACGGGCAGCAGACCCTTGGCGTCGCCCTGCCCTGGGCCATCGCGGCCAGCCTCGCCGACGCGGGCGCACCGGTCGTGTCCGTGTCGGGCGACGGGGGGTTCCTCTACTCCGCCGTCGAGCTGGAGACCGCCGTGCGCGTCGGGGCGAGCTTCACGCACATCGTGTTCAACGACTCCGCCTACGACATGGTCGCCTTCCAGCAGGTCGAGAAATACGGGCGCACCGCGGCGGTCGAACTCGGCGCCTACGACGTGGTGGCGTTCGCGGAGTCGTTCGGCGCCCACGGCCACCGGGTCACCCGCATCGACGATCTCGTTCCGACGATCCTGGCCGCGATCGCCGAACCCGGCCCCTCGGTGATCGACGTGCCCGTCGACTACCGCGACAACCTGCGCCGCCTGGGCGGCGACCTGCTCGCCGACGTGCTGCTGTGAGCAGACTCCGGCCTCTCGGCATCCACCTTCCCTCCTCCCGAAAGGACAGCGCATGAGCGCCGAACGTCACACCCTGTTCCAGACGAGCCTCATGGCCGCGCTGCTGGACGGCATCTACGAAGACGACATGACGGTCGGCGAACTGCTCGAGCACGGCGATTTCGGCATCGGCACGTTCAACGCCCTCGACGGCGAAATGGTCGTCGTCGACGGCGTCGCCTACCGCCTCCGCGGCGACGGCACCGCCGCCGCGGCATCCGCCGACTCGGCGACGCCGTACGCGGTGGTGACCGACTTCGTGCCCACCCTGACGCGGACGCTGCCCGACGGCGTCACGCGCGCCGAGGCCTCGGCCGCGATCGATGCGATCACCGCGTCGGCCAACTACATGTACGCGCTGCGCATCACGGGGCGCTTCCGGCGGGTGACCGCCCGAACGGTCACCCGCCAGCAGAAGCCGTACCGGCCGATGACCGAGGCCACCGACGACGATGCCGTGCTGCAGTTCGACGAGGTCGACGGCACGATCGTCGCCTTCCGCACCCCGCTGTACGAGCAGGGCATCGGCGTTCCCGGATGCCACGCGCACTTCATCGACGACGGACGCACGCGCGGCGGCCACGTGCTCGACTTCGTGCTGGATCACGGCACGGTCGAGCTGTGCCTGTGCACCGACCTGCACCTGCGCCTGCCGCTGACGACGGAGTTCCGCGAGGCGGCCCTCGCCCCCGACGACCTGGCCGACCAGCTCGCCAAGACCGAGCAGCACGCCGGCCGCGCCTGACCCCCTCTCCCCCTCCCCCTCCCGCGAGCCGCCACGAACGCGCCGACCCGCCATGATGCTGCGCGCAAGATCATGGCGGTTCGGCGAAAAGATGGCGGCTCGGCGGGGGTGAGGTGGGGCGGTGGGGAGGGTCAGCGGAAGTCGCGGGAGCGGTGGCGCACGCCGACGCGCAGGTCTTCGAAGGCGTCGGCGACGAGGTTGGTGACGCCTTCGGGCGACCGCTCGAGCATGCCGCGGGCGATGAGGGCGGGCGCATCGCGCAGCACGCGGCGATAGCGGTCCCAGACCCCTTTCGAGCAGATGACGTTGACGAGGCCGTGCTCGTCTTCGAGGTTGATGAAGGTGATGCCGGATGCCGTCGCCGGCCGCTGCCGGTGCGTGACCAGACCCGCGACCTCGACCCGGCGCCCGACCTCGTGCGTGCGCAGCTCTCGCGAGGTGAGCACGCCGCGCGCATCCAGCGGGGCACGGTAGTGCGTGAGGGGGTGATCGTCGGCCGAGATGCCCGTGGCCCACAGGTCCGCGGCCAGCACGTCGTAGGTCGAGGGGTCGCCGAACAGCGGCGGCTGCACGGCGACGAGGGAGTCGGGCAGGAACTCGGGCAGATCCTGTGCCGCGTCGCCGGCCAGCCAGATGCCCTCGCGGCGGCTGATGCCCATGCTCTCGAAGGCGCCCGCCGTCGCCAGCGCCTCCACCTGTGCGGCGGTGGCACCTGTCCGCCGCACGAGGTCGCGCAGGTCACGGAACGGCCCGTCGGCGTCGCGGGTGGCGACGATGCGTTCCGCGAGCCGCTCTCCCACCCCGGTGACCGCCGCGAGCCCCAGTCGCACGGCGTGGCCGGCGTCGCGACGGTGGGCGGCCGAGACGTCGGGAGCGGTGATGTCGAACAGGGGCACGGGAGGCTGGTGACGATCGGTGCACGCGGGGTCGCCGGTGGGGACGCCGTCGCCGTCGGCATCGAGGGGCTCGAGCCCGGCATCCACCCCGGAGGCGTGCAGGTCGGGACGACGCACGACGACGCCGTGGCGGCGGGCGTCGGCGGTGAGGGTCGCCGGCGAGTAGAACCCCATCGGCTGCGCACGCAGCAGAGCCGCCAAGAACGCCCCGGGGTAGTGCAGCTTCAGCCATGACGAGGCGTAGACGAGCAGCGCGAACGACAGGGAGTGGCTCTCGGCGAAGCCGAAGTTCGCGAACGCCTGGATCTTCGCGTAGATGTCGTCGGCGACGGCTCCCACCAGACCGTTGCGCGCCATGCCGTCGTAGAGCTTCTGGCGCACCGACTCGATGCGCTCGATGCCGCGCTTGGAGCCCATCGCCCGGCGCAGCACATCGGCATCCTCGCCGGTGAGATCGCCCACGGCCATGCCCATCTGCATCAGCTGCTCCTGGAACACCGGCACCCCGAGTGTGCGCTCCAACACCGGGATCAGCTTCTCGTGCGCATACGTCGGCTCTTCCATCCCGAGTTTGCGCCGCACGTACGGGTGCACCGCGCCGCCCTGGATGGGTCCGGGTCGGATCAGCGCGATCTCGATCACCAGGTCGTAGAACCGCCGCGGCTGCAGCCTCGGCAACAGCCCCATCTGCGCGCGCGATTCGACTTGGAACACGCCGATCGAATCCGCGCGGCACAGCATGTCGTAGACGGCCGCCTCCTCCTTCGGAATGCTCTGCAGCGTCCACGTCTCGTCCGTCGCCTCCGCGATGAGGTCGAAGCAGTACTGCAGCGCGGCGAGCATGCCGAGTCCGAGCAGATCGAACTTCACGAGCCCCATCCAGGCGGCGTCGTCCTTGTCCCACTGGATGACGGTGCGATTCTCCATCCGCGCGTGCTCGATGGGCACCACCTCCCCCACCGGCCGCTCGGTGAGCACCATGCCCCCGGAGTGGATGCCGAGATGGCGGGGCGCCTTCAGCAGCTCACCGGCGTACGCGAGCACCCGGTCGGGGATGTCGTGCGCGCCGGCGACGGCGCCGTCCCACCGCTCCACCTGCTTCGACCAGGCGTCCTGCTGCCCGGGCGAGTGCCCGAGCGCCTTGGCCATGTCGCGCACCGCGTTCTTCGGTCGGTACTGGATGACGTTCGCGACCTGCGCCGCGCGCTCGCGCCCGTAGGTGTCGAAGACCCACTGGATGATCTCTTCGCGCCGATCCGAGTCGAAGTCGACGTCGATGTCGGGCTCTTCCTCCCGCATCGCCGACAGGAAGCGTTCGAAGGGCAGGTTGTAGAAGATCGAGTCGATCGCGGTGATGCCCAGCAGGTAGCAGACCGCACTGTTGGCGGCCGACCCCCGCCCCTGGCAGAGGATGCCGCGCCGACGCGCCTCGGCCACGATGCCGTGCACGATCAGGAAGTAGCCGGGGAAGTCCTTCTGCTCGATGACGCCGAGCTCCTTCTCGATGCGCGCCCGCCCGTCGCCGTCGAGGTCGGGGTACATGTGCGGCACCGCGTCCCAGACGAGCCGGCGCAGCCACGACATCGGCGTGTGCCCCTCGGGCACGGGCAGCTTCGGCAGCGCGGGCTTGGCGCGGCGCAGCGGGAAGGCGAGCTCGTCGGCGAGGGTGACCGTGCGGGCGATCGCACCGGGATAGCGCCGGAACCGCCGCGTCATCTCGGCGCCCGAGCGCAGGTGTGCGCTCGCATGCGACGGCAGCCAGCCGTCGAGCTCGTCGAGCCCTCGGTTCGCCCGCACCGCCGCGACCGCCGCCGCCAGATGCACACGTTCGGGAACCGCGTAGTGCACGTTGTTGCTGGCCAGCACCGGAAGGCCGCGTGCGGCGGCCAGAGCGGCCAGCACATCGTTGTCGCGGGTGTCGGTGGGGGCGCCGTGGTCGATCAGCTCGACGAAGACCGCCTCGCGGCCGAACAGGCTGACGAGCCGGTCGAGCGCCGATGCGGCCGCATCCGCACCTCCGGCGGCGAGCGCCTGCCGCACGGCGCCCTTGCGGCATCCGGTGAGCACCGCCCAGTGCCCGCCGCCGCGATCGGCGAGATCATCGAGGTCGTACCAGGGACGCCCCTTCTCACCGCCGGCGAGCTGGGCATGCGTGATCGCGGCGGCGAGACGGTGATACCCCTCTTCGCCGCGGGCCAGCACGAGCAGGTGCGATCCGAGCGGATCGGCGGCGCCCGACCGGGCGGGGCTCGGTGCACTCAGCAATCCGGCCGGCGGCGCCCCCAGGTCCGCACGGCCACCCGCACCGCCACCCGCGCCGTCGCCGAGCGTCAGCTCCGCGCCGAAGACGGTCTTCAGCTGCAGCTGCTCCGCCGCCTCGGCGAAGCGGGCGATGCCGTAGAACCCGTCGTGGTCGGTGATCGCGAGGGCGTGCAGTCCCAATCGCTCCGCCTCCTCGGCGAGCTCGGCCGGCGACGACGCCCCGTCGAGAAAGGAGAACGACGAGTGCGCGTGCAACTCGGCGTAGGGAACGGCATCCGCGGGGCGTTCGATCGGGGGCGGCTCGTACTTTCCGCGCTTGCGCGAGAAGGCCGGGCCGTCACCGCCGTCGGGTTGTTTGTCGCCGCCGATGTCGGGAGAGCCCAGCAGCCGCGCCATCTCCGACCAGCGCACCGACGGATTGTTGAAGCCCATCAGTCGTACCTCCCCTCGATCTGCCAGACGCCCTCCTCGCACACCAGCAGCCATGCCCCCTGGGCGTCGTCGACCATCTGGAAGCGATGCGCTCGTCGCGCTCGGGCGGGATCCCACTCGCGTTCGATGACCGGCCACGGCCCGGCCCAGGTGCGGATGCCGCGGCGTCTGCCCCCGAGCTCGATCACGGTCGGCATCGCCGTGGGCTCGCCCCGCGCATCGACCGCGATCATGTCGCCGTCGTCGTCGAGCACCGCCACCGGCACGCCCTCGGCGAACACCGCCGAGGGCAGCGGGTCGGGAAGGCTCCCGGGCCAGGGCCGCTCGCCGGCCTGCAGGTCGCCCGCGACATCGCCCCACGGCACGAGGCGCTGCCGCTCGCCCAGCCACCGCCCTCCGCCGACGGCCGGGGTCAGCACGCCCTGATGGCCGAGCATCGCCTGCACGCGGGAGAGTGCGCGGTGCACGCGCTCCTCGGGTCCCGACCCGAACAGACGTGCGGTGTGGTGGGCGGCGGCATCCACCGCCTCGGGTTCGATCCGCACACGAGCCACGGCGCTGCGCAGCTGTCCGGGCAGGTGATTCGGCAGCGCACCGTTCTTTCCCCCGCCCGGGCTCTGCTCGGCGAGCTGCCAGCGCACCCGGTCGACGACGGCTGCCGCATCGAAGGCCCCCGGGTGCAGCCAGACCCGTTCACTGCGCTCGCCGCGATCACCGGTCAGCACGACACGCAGCTCGGTGCAGACCAGCCCTTGCGCACCCAGACGGGAGACGAACTCCGCGGCGGGAACCCGCAGGGCGAAGGCGATCTGATCGGCGGTCTCCACGGGCGGCTCGAACGCCACCTCGCGGTGCAGTTCGGGCGGTGGTGTGCGAGCGGTGACCGGTCGGGGATCGCGGCCGGAGGACAGCGCGTACAACCACTGGCCACGGGTGCCGAAGCGCTCCACCAGACGGTCGGCGCCCAGCGCGGCAACCTCCCCCACCGTCTGCACCCCGAGCCGGCCGAACAGCGAGGCCAGCTCCTCATCGAGCACGACGACCGGCAAAGGGGCGAGGAAGTCCGCCGCGGTGCCGGCGGGCACGATCCGCACCGGATCCTCGCGGCGGGTGCCGGAGCGCGCCGCCTGTTCGGCCGTGAAGGTGCCGTCGGCGATGCCCACGCGCACGTCGTCGATGCCCAGCGCGGCGATCGCTCCAGCCAGGACGGTGGCGGCGGCCGCCTCGCCGCCGAAGTAGCGCGCCGGCCCCCGGGCGCGCAGCGCGCACAGTCCGGGCTGCATCACCTGCACGTTCGGCGCGACCTCTTCGATCGCCGCGATCAGAGGGGCGAACGCGCGGTGATCGCGCACGGCGTCGGCATCCACCACGGTCAGCTGCGGGCAGCGCGCCTGGGCATCGCGGCGGCGCATGCGCCGGCGCACACCCGCGGCGCGCGCCGCGGCCGAGCAGGCGACGACCGCCCCCTTCTCGAACACGGCGATCGGCTCCGCGGCGTCGAGGGGGTCGTCGCCGTCGCGGGTGGTCGCGACGATCGGCCAGTCGGGCACCCAGACCACCAGGCTCCGCGGCGGGGTGCCCGCAGGGAGGACAGTCATCTCATACCGCCCGTCGCATCGGCACGGGTTCGGGCAGGCGCGTGCGGGTGGGCTGCGATTCGCCGCCCAGGCGGCCCCGGTCGTCGGGCAGCATCAGGCGCCGTGAGCGCGGCACCGGCGCCCGGCGGCTGGTCACGGTGACCGTGAGCTCACGGCCCGACAGGATGCCGTGCCCCTCGCCGAGGCCCGACCACGACGGATCGGACACATCGATCATGGCCTCCGTCTGCGGCCACGGCCCCTGGACGAGCAGCACCGCCTCGCGCTCGCGCATGCGGGCGGCCAGCCGGGCCACCTCGCTGTCCTTCGCCCGCGACGGCGGGCGCACCGCGACCACCGACAGCACGTCGGCGAGGGTCGAGGTGACGGCCAACCACCGCTCTCCGGGGTCGGGCACCAGCACGAGCCGCGACAGGTCGACCCCGGCAGCGCGGGCCGCTTCGACGCCCACGTGCGGCATGCCGACGACGGCGCACCACGACCCGGCCTGCGAGGGCTCTGCGAGCAGGGCGAACAGCAGCGCCATCGACCGTCCGAGCGCGTAGGCTCCCCCTGTTCGCAGTCCGCCGCCGGGCAGCAGCTCCGCCAGCGCCGGGGCGACGGGGAGCACGGGCGTGTCGAGGCGACGCCCCTGCATACGCTCCATCTGAGCGCGCAGGGTGCTCACGGTGCCCGCGACATCCGCGGCAGCAACGGTCCCCACGATCGGCCTCACTTCGACAGATTAGAACATGTATTCGAGTACTTCAATGTGCTTTTCTCGAAGATAGGAACGGGTTCGGACATTGCGCGCCGGCGCGCACATCTGCCCGAAACATGCGGCTGATAGGACGGACGGCATGACCGGATCGCTCATCCTCACCGGCGCCGCCCGCATCGTGGAACGCTTCGACGACCCCGTCCGCGACCGCGGCGGCGACCTCGTGATCCGAGGCGGACGGGTCACCACCGCGGCATCCGCACCGTCACCGGACGAGAGCATCGACACCCTCGACGCGGACGGGGGCATCGTCACCCCCGGCCTCGTCAACGCGCATCACCACCTGCTGCAGTCGGGCTTTCGCACCCTTCCCGGCACCCGCGGCGTGCCGATGCGCGAGTGGCTGCCGGCCATGGCCGCCGCCTACGCCGACGCCCGCATCGACGCGTCCCTGGTCGGCGCGACCGCCGGGGTCGGCGTGGCCGAGTCGCTGCTGAGCGGGGTGACGACGGTCGCCGATCATCAGCTCAACTGGCCCGACCCGGCGCGCAGCGACGACCCCGTCGGCGACACCGTGGCCATCGCGCGGGCGATCGCCGATGCCGCCGCGGCACTCGGCGCCCGGCTCGTGTTCGTCCGCGGCTCGGCGCGCGATGCGCCGGATGCCGCGGCGGCGAGCGCAGACGCCATCGTGCGCGCCCTGCTCCCCGAGGGTGCGGCATCCTCTCCGGGCGGTACGAGCGCCGACGGCATGCTGCAGCTCGCCGTCGGTCCCGCCGGCGTGCACTCCGACAGCGAGGAGACCTTCCGCGCGTTGGGCGACGTCGCCCGACGCCACGGGCTGCGCCGGCGCACCCAGGCGAACGAGCAGGTCGACACCGAGATCGCCCTGGCCCGCTACGGCCGGCGCCCCCTGGACCTCCTCGAGGAGTGGGGGTGGCTCGAGCCGGGGGTGACGATCGCGCACCTGTGCGACGTCACCGACGACGAGATCGTGCGACTCGGCGCCGCCGGCATCACCGCGACCCACGCTCCGGGCTGCGACGTGCCGATGGGCTGGGGCATCGCTCCGGTGCGCCGCCTGCAGGAGGCCGGCATCACGGTAGGACTGGGCACCTCCGGCGGCGGCTCCAACGACGCCGGGCACCTGCTCGCCGATGCGCGTCTGGCGATGCAGGTGTCGGGTCTGGTCGGCACCGCGCTGCCGGCCCGTGACGTGCTCGCCATGGCCACCTCGGGTGGTGCGATCGGCCTCGGACGCGCCGACCTCGGCATTCTGACTCCGGGAGCGGCGGGCGATCTCTGCGTCTGGGATGTCTCCGGGGTCGCCGACGCCGGAGTGGCCGACCCGGTCGCGGGCCTGCTCTGGGCCCATCCGGGACGCCGCCCTCGCCATGTCGTGGTCGCGGGACGCGTCGTCGTCCGCGACTACCGGCTGGTCACCGCCGACGAAGACGCCCTCACCGGGGCCCTCCGGGAGCGCGTCGGCCGGTGAGCGTCGCGGCGCCGTTCCGGCATCGCGTCAGGCGTCGAGCACGATCCGCGGGCACGCTGCGCGCGAGACGCACACCATCATGACCGTGCTCTGCTCGCGCTCGAGCGGCGTGAGCACGGAGTCGCGGTGCTCGATCTCGCCCTCCAGGACGGGCACCTCGCAGGTGCCGCACGTCCCGCGACGGCAGCTGGAGAGCACCATCGTCGTGGGGCTCTGCTCCTCGATCGCCTCCAGCACCGACTGCCCGGGCTGCACGGTCACGATGTCGCCCGACAGGGCGAGCTCGACCTCGAACGGGTCCGGCCAGACGGGCTCGCCGTACTCGATCGCCTCGAACCGCTCGACGTGCAGCGCTGCGGCGCGGCCGGCGGCTTCGAAACCGTCCTCGAGGGCGGCGATCAGCCGGGCGGGTCCGCACGCGTAGACCGGACCGCCGTCACCCGCGGCATCCACCAGCCCGGCCACATCCAGACGTGCCCCACTGTCGGCGGGGTACAGACGCACCCGCCCCGCGCCACCGTCGAGCGCGCGCAGCTCGTCGACGAATGCCATCGTCGACAGCGACCGTCCGGCGTAGTCGAGGGTCCACTCCGCTCCGGCCTGCGCCGCCGCCCGGACCATGCCGAGAAGGGGCGTGATCCCGATGCCCCCGGCGACGAAGCGGTGGGTGACGGCGGGAACGATCTCGTACGCGAAGTGGTTGCGCGGTCCGCGCACGCGCAGGCGCTGCCCCACCTGCACCTCCTCGTGCACCCGCACCGATCCGCCGCGTCCCTCGTCTTCGCGCAGCACCGCGACCCGCCAGGTGGAGCGGTCGGCCGCGTCGCCGCAGAGCGAGTACTGCCGTTCGACGCGCTCGGCCGCGGGCACGCGCGCGTCGGAGAAGATCAGATCGACGTGCGACCCCGGCTCCCAGACCGGCAGATCGCGACCGTTGTGCGCGACGAGGTCCAGCGCCACGATCCCATCGGCCAGCACGGTGCGGGCGGCGACCACGAGGTCGCGTTCGACGTCACTGAAGTAGCTCATGGCTCCCACTCTCTCCGCTCGCGCAACGCCCCCGTGCGCGAGGGCGGCGACCGGCCGCACTCTTCGCGCGGATTTAACACGGCCGCAATCCCGACAGGCCTGGCAGGAAACACGTCGAGCGTTTACTGATTCTCACCCGATGTTGGCCATACCAACAACACCGCACGACACCGCAGACCCCGAGGAGGACGATCAGATGGACGCCGAACTCCTGCAGCCGGGCCAGCGCATCGCCGCCCTGACCGGCCTCACTGCCTGCGGCGAGATCGGCGACCGCCTGGCCTTCTCGGGCGGCGTCGTGGTCGACGCCGATGCGTCCCAGCTCGCGGGCGGCGCCGGCGGCGAGACGGTCGATGCGACGGGCTGGATCGCCCTGCCGCCCCTGGCGGATCTGCACGCCCACCTCGACAAGGGCTACACCTGGACCTCGTTCGGCCAGCCCGAGGGATCGCTCGACGACGCGATCGCGTGCTGGATCGACCACGGCGAGCACCACTCCTCCGACGACATCAAGACCGGCGCCCGGCGGCACCTGGTGGCCGCGCTGCACGCCGGTGTCACGGCCGTGCGCTCGCACACGAACTACCACCTGGGCGACGACCCCCTCCGCGGAGTGCGCGCCCTCATCGAGCTGCGCGACGAGTTCGCCGGCATCGTCGACCTGCAGATCGTCGCCAGCCCCGGCGCGTCCGACGGCCCCGACGACCTCGGACGCGCCGCGGTGGCCCTCGGCATCGACCTCATCGGCGGTTTTCCCCACCTCGCCGAGGACCCCCGCGCCGATCTGGAGCGCAACGCCGCCTTCGCCGAAGAGTTCGGCCTCGGCATGGACCTGCACACCGACGAGACGCTCGACGCGGCATCCACGGGTCTCGCCGAGCTCGCCGCCCGCACGCGGCACTGGCCTGCCGGCGTGATCCGCTCGGCGGGGCACTGCGTGAGCCTGTCCATGCAGGATGCCGAGACCCGCGCCCGCACCCTCGCCGCCGTCGCCGAGGCCGGCGTCTCGATCATCACCAACCCGCTGACCAACCTCTACCTGCAGGGCTGGCAGCACCCGGTCGCGACGCCCCGCGGCATCCCGCCGCTGCGCGAGATCCTCGCCGCCGGCATCACGCTGGCCGCCGGCGGCGACAACGTGCAGGACCCGTTCAACCCGCTCGGCAACGCCGACATGGTCGATGTCGCCTCCGAGCTCGTCGTCGCCGGTCACCTCACGCCCGCCGAAGCCTGGCACGTCAGCTCGCACGGCGGCCGCGCCGCATTCGGACTGCCCCCGGCGCGAGGACGCGTCGGCGACGTCGCCGACGTCGTGCTCGTGCGCGCCGCGCACACCGCCGAGGCCCTCGCCGAGCGCGCGCCCGACCGCATCGTCATCCGCGACGGACGCGTGATCGCCGTCCGCCGCCGCGTGGTCAGCAGCGTGCTCGACCTGCGCGCCGTGCCGACTCCGCCCTCCGCCCCGACCTCCGAGGGAGCACTGCTATGAGCACCGCCATCGACTCGACCGCCGCCCCGGTCACCGCCGCGACGGCGGTGGACGCCACCACCGCGCCGACGCTCGCCTTCACCGACGTCGCCAAGGTCTTCGCCACCGGGACGCGCGCCCTGGAGGGCGTGTCGATCGACGTCCGTCCCGGCGAGTTCGTGTCGGTGGTCGGCCCCTCCGGCTGCGGAAAGTCGACCCTGCTGCGCCTGGCCGCCGGCCTCGACGACGCCACCGAGGGCGTGGTCGACGTCCGCGCAGACACGACGAGCTTCGTCTTCCAGGAGGCGACCCTGCTCGAGTGGCGGACGGCCCAGCGCAACGTCGAACTGGTCGGCGAGCTCGCCGGTGTCGGGGCGGCCGAGCGCCGCCGTCGCGCCGCGGAGGCCCTCGAGCTGGTCGGTCTGAAGGGCTTCGAGAACCAGCACCCGCGGGCGCTGTCCGGCGGCATGCGCATGCGCGTCTCGATCGCGCGCGCGCTGGTCGCCGAGCCGCAGCTCGCCCTGTTCGACGAGCCGTTCGGCGCCCTCGACGAGATCACCCGTCTGAAGATGCAGACCGAGCTGCAACGCCTGTTCCAGCTCAAAGGGTTCGCCGCGATGTTCATCACGCACTCGATCTCCGAAGCCGTCTACCTCTCCAGCCGCGTGCTCGTGATGAGCGGACGGCCCGGGCGCATCGTCGACGACATCGAGCTGCCCTGGTCCTACCCCCGATCCCCCGAGTTGCGCTACGAACCCGAGTTCGGACGCATCGTCGGACACCTCTCGCACGCTTTGGAGGCGCACTCGTGAGCCAGAACCTCGCCCTGAAGGCCCCGGCCTCGCTCGCCGACACGTCCGCGTCCGGCTCGTCCGCCTCACCGGCGGCGGATGCCGCGGCATCCGCCGAGACGACGACCGCCTCGATGGCCGCCCGTCGCCCCCGCGCCCGCAGCGCCGGGTCGGTCGCCCGCGGCGCCTGGTCGCGGGCCATGCCGATCGTCGCGGCGCTGATCGGCATCATCGCGATCTGGTACGCCGTGTCGTACCTGCTGCTCAGCGAGAGCCGCCGCTTCCTGCTGCCACCTCCCCACCAGGTGCTGGCCGAGACGATCGGCAACGACAAGGTGATCGGCCCGATGATCGCCGCACTCGGTCAGACCATCACCGTCGCCCTCATCGGCCTCGCGATCGCCGTCCTCATCGGCATGGGGTGGGCGATCGTCATGTCGCAGTGGACCCTCGCCGAGAAGATCCTCTACCCGTACGCCGTGATCCTGCAGACGATCCCGATCCTCGCGCTCACGCCGCTGATCGGCATCTGGATGGGCTACGGGCTTCCCGCCCGCATCGTGGTCTGCGTCATCATCGCGGTGTTCCCGATGATCTCCAACACGCTGTTCGGCCTGCAGTCGGCCACGCCCGCCGCCCACGACCTGTTCACGCTGCAGAAGGCCACGAAGTGGCAGCGGATGACGAAGCTCATGCTGCCCGCAGCCATCCCGTCGATCTTCACAGGCCTGCGCCAATCGGCCGGCCTCGCCGTCATCGGCGCCATCGTCGGAGACTTCTTCTTCCAGCAGGGCAGCCAGGGCATCGGTGGGCTGCTGCGCACCTACACGCTGCGCCTGAACATGGAGCCGCTGTTCCTCGCGATCATCTTCACGGCTCTGTTCGGTGTGATCGTCTTCTCGATCTTCGCCGCGCTGGACCGCGTCGTCGTCGGTCGGCTGTTCGGCGTCGCCACCCGCTGACGCACCTCTTCTTTCCCTCCCCGCACCACGAACACGCACCACCCGTCTGTCCACACCGCACCCGAAGCCTTCCAGGAGGACACCGTGTCACAGCCCGCCTTTCTCTCCCGCCGCGTGATCGCACGCACCGTCGCGATCGGAGCGCTCGCCGCCACCGTCGCCGCCGTCGCGGGATGTTCCAGCACCGACGCCGCGGCTCCGGCGACCTCCTCGGCGGCGAACGTCGCCGAGAAGGGCGGCCCGCTCGACCTCGCCAGCGTCTGCCCGGCGACCGTCGTCATGCAGCAGGACTGGCAGCCCGAGTCCGAGCACGGCGCCATGTACAACCTCGTCGGCGACGGCTACACCGTCGACACCGACAAGAAGACGGTCACCGGTCCCCTGGTCGTCAACGGCACCGACACCGGTGTCAAGATCGAGGTGCGCTCCGGCGGCCCCGCGGTCAACTTCCAGCCCGTCCCCGCCCTGATGTACCTCGACACCGACATCCTCATCGGTGCGGTCAACACCGACGCCGCGATCGTCGCGAACGCCGACCAGCCCACCGTCGCGGTGACCTCGCAGCTGACCTTCAGCCCGCAGATCCTCATGTGGGACCCGGCGAGCCACAACGGCGCGACGACGATCAAGGAGGCCGCGTCCGGCGGCGACCCGATCGTCACCTCCGGCGACGTGATCCCGAACCTCCTGCTCTCGCAGGGCATCA
Organism: Sphingomonas sp. BLCC-B65; assembly: GCF_028550675.1. Taxonomy (NCBI): domain Bacteria; kingdom Pseudomonadati; phylum Pseudomonadota; class Alphaproteobacteria; order Sphingomonadales; family Sphingomonadaceae; genus Sphingomonas; species Sphingomonas sp. BLCC-B65. The sequence continues at coordinate 281,573 of NZ_JAQQGL010000002.1, forward strand.
TCACGAAGTCGCAGATCGACACGAGCTACGAGGGCACCCCGCAGCGCTTCGTCTCCGACCCGAAGATCCTGCAGCAGGGCTTCGCGACCGCCGAGCCCTACATCTACAAGAACGAGATCTCGCAGTGGGGCAAGGACGTCGGCTACCAGCTGCTGTCCGAGCTCGGCTACAACATCTACCCCGAGCCGCTCGCGGTGCGAAAGGCCGACGTCACCGACAAGGCCGACTGCCTGAAGAAGCTCGTCCCGATCATGCAGCAGTCGCAGATCGACTTCCTCAACGCGCCCGAGCACGGCAACGCCGTGATCCTCGACCTCGTCGAGAAGTACGACACGGGCTGGACCTACTCCGAGGGCGTCGCGCAGTTCTCCGTCGAGCAGCAGAAGAAGCTGGGGCTCGTCGCCAACGACAAGGCATCGGGCGTGTTCGGCCAGTTCGACCCCGACCGTATGGCGTCGATCGTGAAGGACTTCACGCCCTTCCTCGTCACCGCCGGTAGCATCACGCAGGCCGCCGCATCGGCGATCGATCCGTCCGAGCTCTACACGAACCAGTTCATCGACACGTCGATCAAGATGAACTGACCGTCCTCACGGCCGATGCCCTGACTCCCTCCGCGGGGTCAGGGCATCGGCGTGTTCTCAGAGCGTCGCGGTCACCCGCTCTGCCACCGCGTCCAAGCGGGCAGCGGCCTGCTCCGCCCGCTCCCCCGCGGCGCGCAGCCGCTGCAGGGTCGGAGCGTCGACTCCCGCAGCGGCGGCGCTCGTGGTGTTCCCACGGATGTTGACGGCGGTCGAGCGGATGCCGCAGGCGAGCATTCGCGCCGCGACGGCGACATCGGGAGCCAGGCGCGCCTCGCCGAAACGCTCCAGCCAGAGGAGGGTGCCGTCCAGGGATGCCGCGAGCGCGACCAGACCGGCACCGGCATCCGCAGCGGCGACGGTGGCGGTGCGCAGCGCCTCCTCGCGCCCGGGGTCGTCGGTCGGGCGCCGGAAGGCGGCGACGAGCAGGCCCGACATCCGCCCGTCGTGCTCCGCGGCGGCGAGCGCTTCGCCGCGCACCCGGGTCGCCGTGGCGACGAGCTCCGCCGCCGCGTCTGCCCGGACGTACCCGGCCGCCATGGCGACCAGGGCGGCACCGGTGGCGATCACGATCCCGGCGGCGGCGCCCCCACCGGGATCGGGCACGGGCGCGGACAGCTTCTCCAGCCAGTCGTCGAGGCGGGAGGCGGCAAGCTCGGACATCGGCATGGGCCTCACTCTAGGGCCCGCACACCGCGTGATCTCGCGCCGACATCGACGCACACGCGACCGTAACACCGGCGAAACGGCGGGCTTCTACAGTGGCATTGTTGGCGACACCAACATCGTCGGACCGGCCCGCCACCGCGAGAGGAACACCCGTGACCGCTTCTCTGCGCCTGCATGAGGCGACACGGCGCTGCCCGAAACGCATGATCCACGGGCCCTGCGGCGGTGTCACGATCGACGGCGGCTGCGAAGTGCCCGGCATCCGATGCTCGTTCGTCGATGACGCCGCGGCGCTGCGTCATCTGGAGTTCTCCACCGCAGAGGTGGACGCTCCGGTCGCCGCCCGCGACAGCGGCGACGCGCTGCCGGTCCTGCCGCGAGGAGAGGCGTCGACGGCGTTCGCGGCCCTGGTCGACGCGGGTGCGGTCATCACGGCCGACCTTCCGGTGCGCTCCGTCGACCCGGGCGTCATCACCGAGGCGGGCGTGCGACTGCGAGAGCTGACCGCCGTGATCGCCGGTGAGCCGCCCGGGCTGCGGGAGGCGCTCAGCCCGACTCACAAGGCGCTCCTGCTCGCCGCCGCCGGATCTCGCGTGGTGGCCGGTCTCACCTGCCGCGACCGCAACCGCGTCGCGATCGAGGGTGAGCTCGCCGCGCTCGCCGACCTGGGCGTGTCCGGCGTGCTCGCCGTGACCGGCGATCACCCTGCCTCCACCGCCCTCCCGCAGGCGCAGCCGGTCTTCGACCTCGACGCGACACGTCTCGCGGCGCTCGCCCGCCGGGCCGGGCTCTTCGTCGCCGTGGCCGAGCAGCCCTCCGCGCCGCCGGTCGACTACCGTCCCACCCGTCTCGCGCGCAAAGCGCACGCCGGGGCGGAACTCGGCATCCTGAACCTCTGCGGCGACCTCGCCGAGATCCGCCGCTTCACCGCCGCTCTGGCAACCACGGCGACTCCCGTGCCGGTTCTCGTGTCGGTTCCGGTGCTCACGTCGGCCGCGACGACCCGACGGCTGGCCGCGCTTCCCGGAGTCGGACTGCCGGACGAACTCGTCATGGCGGTGGCCGGCGCCGACGACCCGGTCGAGTCGGGCATCGCCGCCGCCGTCGCCTGGGCGCACCGTGCACTCGCGATCCCCGGGGTCGTGGGCGTCCACCTGTCGGCGATCGCGGCTGGGGCCACCGAGCCGCCCGATCGGGCGGACGCCGCCGAACTCGCCGCGGTCGATGCTCTGGCGTCGGCAGCGGCGCGACTGCGGGCCGTGATCGCCGCGGAGACGGCGAGCATCGCATGAGCATCGTGACCTCCACGCCCGCGGCGCTGTCCAGCCGCGTCGCCGGGTGCCCGAAGTCGATGGCCTACGGTCCCTGCGGCGGTGTGAACGCCGACGGCACGTGCGAGGTGCACCCGACCCCGTGCGTGTTCCTCGCTCGCGAGCTGCCCGTACGCTGGACGGGCGCTGCGGCGCGTGCGACGGATCCGGAGGCCGGCTCCGGTGACCCGTCGACGGCATCGACACTCGCCGGGCGCGAGCTGGTCGCGATCGCGGCGCGGCGACCACTCGTGTTCACGGGCTTTCCCGTGCGCGCCTTGCGCGCCGACGCCGTGGGCACGACGGCCGAGGCGCTGATCGGCAGCGTCGACGCCGTCCTGTCCGGCGACGCCGGACGCTCCCGCGTGCAGTTTCCTCCGTCCTACCGTGCGGCGCTGATCGGCGCGACCGGGCTGCGACTGTGGATGGGGTTCAACACCCGCGACCGCAACCGCACCGCGCTGGAGCGCGAACTGCTCTCGCTGCGAGCCCTGGGTGTCGCCGGGGTGCACTGCGTCACGGGCGATCACACGCAGACGGGCGACCGCCCCGACGCACGCCCCGTGTTCGACCTCGAATCGACCACGACGCTCCCGCGCGCGGCCGCCCTCGGGCTTCTCACGTCGTTCGCCGAGTCGCCCGCCGCCCCGCCCATCGCCGAACGCGGCGCACGCGTCGCCGAGAAGCAGCGCGCCGGAGGGAGGATGTGCCTCACGCAGTACGCCGGGGATGCCGAGGAGGTCGCCGCCTTCGTGGCGCTCTGCCGCGCGGCGGGCTCCGACGTGCCGGTGCTTCCCGGCGTTCCTCTCGTGGTCGATCGCGAGGGCGCTGAGCTGCTCGTCTCCTTCCACGCCGCGAAGCTGCCGTCCGGCTTCATCGATCGCCTCTTCGCCGCGCGCGACGTGCGTGCAGAGGGCATCCGCCTCGCCGTCGCTTACGGGCAGGCGCTGATCGCCACGGGCGAGGTCGGCGGCGTGGTCATCGCGGGAGGTGCCCGACCCGGGGATGAGGCCGCGTATGCCGCAGACCTCGCCACCGTCGCACGCGAGCTCGGAGGCGGGTCGTGATCCGTCTCTCAGTGCGCGCCGGCGCTGCCTTCCTTGACGGTGAGGACCTGCACGCTCTCACCCGGATCGGTGCGCCAGCGGTGACGTATGCCGCCTTGGTAATACACGGCATCCCCCGCTTCCAGAGCGAACTCCTCGGCCTCCAGCACCACCACGAGTCGTCCCTGGAGCACGTAGACGAACTCCTCCTCGTCGTGCACCCACCACAGGTCCTCGGTGAAAGTCCCCGACATCACCATCGGCACGAAGCGCGGATGATCGCGGGCGAGCACCCGCATCGGGCTGCCCCCGGCATCCAGTGGCGTCGCTTCGCTCGCGCGGAAGACGTGGAAGCTGCCCGCGCCTCTCGGCGCCGCGTCGGCGTCGTCGGTCAGCAGCGCCTGCTGCGTGGTGCCCAGCGCCTGCGCGACGCGGAACAGCGACGTCATGCTCATCCGTTCCAGCCCGCGCTCGACCTGGCTCAGGAACGAGTGCGACAGCTCCGCCTGCACCGCGACCTGGGTGAGCGTCATCCCGCGACTCTGGCGCAGCGCCCGGATCCGGGCACCCAGCGCCCGCGACGCGGATGCGGGCCCGTCGTCACCCGGGGCGCCACGGCGCGAGGAGGCGGCATCCGACATGACTGAAGACTATGACACACGAAAGGAAACCGAGATGACCGGCGCGACCCCCACCGACGTCCTCGATCCCGCGGCGACTGTCGCCGCGCCGACCCCCGACTACGCCGCCCTCGAGGCGGACCTGGCCGCCGCGCTCGGACCCCGCGGCATCTCCAGCGACCCGCGTCAGCGCGAGAAGGCATCGGTCGACGGCGCGCGCATGTCGCCGATCATCGCCGAGCAGCTTCCGCTCGGCGTCGCCGACCTCGTCGCCTTTCCCGCGGATGCCGAGCAGATCGCGGAGACCGTCCGCATCGCCGTGGCGCACGGTGCGCCGGTGACGCCGCGCGGAAAGGGCACCGGCAACTACGGCCAGGCGATCCCCATGCCCGGCGGACTCGTGCTCGACACCTCCCGCGCCCGCGCGATCGTCGAGGTCGGCGACGGGTGGATCACGGCCGAGGCGGGCGCTCCGATGGCTACCCTCGAGCTCGCCGCCCGCCAGCACGGCCAGCAGCTGTGGATGTACCCCTCGACAGTGCACTCGACGCTCGGAGGGTTCCTCTCCGGCGGCTCCGGCGGCACCGGTTCGATCGCGCACGGCTCCAACCACGAGGGGTTCGTCCTGGCGTTGGACGTCGTGACCCCGGCATCCGAAGGCGCGCTCGTGCACGTCGAGGGCGACGACGCGCTCGGCTACGTGCACAACTACGGCACGGCGGGCATCATCGCGCGTGCCACGGTGCGCCTCGAGCCGATGAACGACTGGCGCGGGCTCTACGCGTCTTTCGACGACTTCGCCGGCTCGATGTCGGTTCTCCAGCGTCTGGCGGCGCTGAGCCCGACCCCGCGGCTCGTCTCCGCCGATGATCCGCACGTGTCGGCCCAGCTTCCGCCGGACCCGGCCTTCCCGGAGGGGCGCAGCTCGCTGCGCACGATCATCGACGCGAGCCTGGTCGAGGAGGCCTCGCGCATCATCACGGCCGCCGGCGGCCGCATCGAAGACGTGCGCGAAGGCCCCCAGGTCTCGGCCGCGATCTCGGTGCTCAGCTACAACCACCCGATCGAATGGCTGCAGAAGTCCGAGCCGGGCGTCTACTTCCACGTCGAGGTGGGCGGCGACGCGCTCATCGATCGCCACGACGAGGTCATGGCCGTCTACCCCGGCGCGCACCTGCACATCGAGGCGACGGCGCTGCGTCCGATCGGCATGCTGGCCGGTGTCTACGAGAGCCCGGAACAGGTCGCCGACGGCATCGCCGCGCTCACCGCCCTCGGCGTGGGCGTGCACAGCCCGCACCAGTGGAACGTCGACTTCCGCCTGCCCGAGACGGTCGCACTCGCCCGCAGCACCGACCCGCGGGGCCTCCTCAACCCCGGCAAGCTCAACCCGGACTACGCCGGTCCGGTGAAGGGATCCATCCGATGACCGCCGCGTTCACGCCTCCGTTCACCCCGACATCCCGCCACTGGGCCGACCTGTCCGGGCCCGCGCTCACGGCGGCGCTCACGGAAAGGTCGATCGCCGTCGTACCGATCGGCGCGATCGAGCACCACGGCCCCCATCTGCCGCTGCGCACCGACGCCCTCGTCGCCGAGGCGATCGCCACCGCCGCGGTCGAACGGGTCGCCGCCGACGGGATCGACGCGTGGGTGCTGCCGACGATCAGCTACGCCAAGTCCGACGAACACCACTGGGCGCCCGGCACCGTCTGGCTCGAAGGCACGACGGTGCTGGAGACGCTGGTCGACATCGGCCGCTCCATCTCGATGACTCCGGCCACGACCGTCGTGTTCGTCAACGGTCACGGCGGCAACGTGATGCTGCTCGGCTGGGCCAATCGCGAACTGCGCCGGCGCTTCGGCCTGCGCACGTTCTCGATGCCGGCGACCGCCGCCGGAGCCGGCGACGGTCTCGACGGCCGGCCCGACGAGAAGGGCCAGGGCATCCACGGCGGCTTCTCGGAGACCTCGCTGGTCATGCACCTGGCCCCTCACCTCGTCGCCCCCGAGATGCCGGCGCGGAACATCCCCGAGCACATCGCCGGTCTCACCCACATCGGCTTCAACCGCAAGCCGGTGATGTTCGGCTGGACGAGCGACGACTTCGGCCCGGAAGGAGTGATCGGAGACGCGACCGGCGCGAACGCCGCGCACGGCAAGGAGCTCTACGAGCGCGGGGTCGACTTCGTGTGCGAAGCGCTCGCCGAGATCGACGGGTTCGTGTTCGGGTGACGGCTTCCTACGCTCCCGGCATCCCGCCCGCGCCCGTGGTGATCGATCACGACAGCGACCCGGTGCAATCCGACACGCCCCTCGCCGACCCACTCGCCCTCGCCCGCGAATGGCTTCCGGGTCCGGGCGAGGACCGCCTGCTGATGACGGTGTCCACCATCGGCCTCGACGGAGTGCCCGACGCACGCACGACGATGCTGAGCGACTTCGACGGGGAACGATTCTTCTTCCACACCGATGCCGACAGCCGCAAGGCCGCCGAACTCGCCGCCGACCCCGGCGTCGCGCTCACGATCCTGTGGCCCGGGTTCACGCGGCAGCTGGTCGTCCAGGGCACGGCGTCGCGCTCCTCGCGCGCCGAGTCCGATGAGGCGTACCGTCGGCGCTCGCCCTACCTCCAGCAGCTCGCGTGGCAGAACACCGCCGCTTTCGCGCAGCTACCGCTCACCGAGCGGCGCGCGCGCTGGGACGAGTTCCTGCGGGCGCACGGCGGTGCCGACGACCCTTCCTTCACCCCGCCCGCGTCGTGGGCCGGATTCGCCGTCACGCCGCGCCGCCTGGTGTTCTGGGTCTCCAACCCGCTCGCCGCCAGCCGCCGCATCGCCTACACGCGCGACGCCGACAGCTGGACTCTCACGGTGCTGCCCGGCTGAACCCGCCGCGTGGCGGACGGGCGAGGTCCCTCACGCGGCGAGCGACAGATAGGGCTCCCATGCCGGCTCCGAGCGCTCGGTGCCGCGCACCGTCCACTGGGGTCCGCGCGGCGGCTGCGGCGCCCACCGCAGCTCCCAGCCCATCTCCTGCGGGGTCCGATCGCCCTTCATGTTGTTGCAGCGCAGACAGGCGGCCACCAGGTTCTCCCACGAGTCGGCACCACCGCGCGAACGCGGCAGGACGTGATCGATGGTCGTGGCGCCCTTGCCGCAGTAGGCGCAGCGGTGGGCGTCGCGGCGGAGGACCCCGCGGCGGGTGACCGGCACTCGGCGCGCCCCGGGCACGCGCACGTACCGGGTGAGGACGATCACCGCCGGCCGGTCGCACGCCCCCCGGATGCCCCAGACGGGATTGCCGTCCATGCGTTCGATGACGGTCGCCTTCTCGTTCATGACGAGCACGAGGGCTCTCTTGAACGAGACGACGGCCAGGGGTTCGTATCCGGCGTTCAGCACCAGTGTGCGCATGCGCGTTCCTCTCGAACGGCCGTCGATGGCTTCGACGGCTCTCCGTTGTCGACGTCGCACAGGCGCGGCGGCGCGGGCACGAAAAAAGGCGCTGTCATGAAGACAGCGCCTTGAACCCACGACGAGTGTCGCGGCAGTCGTGCACACGATGCCGAAGGACATAGCGGCCCAGCGCATTCACGGTTCGAATGCGAGGTCCTGTGTCCATGCGGCTCCCCCTCGGCTGTGCGAGCGTCGGGATCAGGCTAACGCACGCAGAAGCCGCCAGGGCGAATCAGAGGTGAACGGATGCCGCGTGTCTCCCGAAGGGAGCGAACGGCGTCAGTGGACGTTGGCGACGAGGAAGTCCTCGGCGTTGGTCCACGACCCGTTGACGTAGATCTCGAGGTGCAGGTGGGTGCCGAACGCGCGGCCCGTGTCACCGACCTGACCGATGATCTGTCCGGCGCGCACGGTGTCGCCGACGACGACGCGGCGGGTGCCGTACGACATGTGGGCGTACAGCGAGGTCACCGTGTTGCCGCCGATGTTGTGGGCGATCTTGACGTAGACGCCCCACCCGGGACCGTCCTCGCTCGACTCGACCACGACGCCGTCGGCGATCGCATAGATCGGGGTGTACCGGTCGACCATGTAGTCCGTGCCCTTGTGGCCCGGGTACGGCTCACCGAAGTGGTTGAAGAACGGCAGCGGACGAACGACGGAGCCGGCCGGAGCGATGGTCTCGGCGAGCGAGCCGGTGTAGACCGAGGCATCGGCCGAGGCGGTGGATGCCGCCGCGATGCGGGCCGCCGCGGCAGCCTTCGCGGCATCCTCGTTCTTCTTGGTCTGGATCTCCTCGGGCGTCGTCGCCGAGTAGCTGTCGCGTGCCAGCGCGGCCGGCGTCGCCTCGGACGCGATGACGAGCGCCTGCGCGTTCTCCGCGGCGACCTGCTGGAGCGTGACCGCTTCGGCGGAATTAGAGCTCGAGGCGGCGAAGGCGGGAGCGATCGCGACCGTGGCGATCAGACCGCCGACGGCGGCGACCGTGATGAAGCTGCGGACGGGATGGCCTTTGCGGCGCGCTCGTCGCGGCGTCGCGGACCTGGCGACGGCCGCCTCGCGCACGGCGGGGGCGGAGCCCGCAGCGCGGGTCACGGCGGCGCGCTGCGCGCGACTGCGGCGGGTGGGTGTCGTCGCTTCGGACTCGGGAATCTCCTGCGACGGGTCGTACTGTTCAGCCAATTGTCCTCCGGCGCCTCTGCGATCCCGCTCGGGACGGCTCGCTGGTTCGTCGGCACTCGGTGTCAGGGCACAGATGTACGGGTGTCACCGCGCGAACGACGAACCGATGAGGCAATCCGTGCGGAGGTCCGTGGCGGGCTTCTCGCCACGTGGACTTTTCGAGGCTACCGGAAGGTAACGAATAAGTCACGCACAGGTGTTCATGCCCAGGCGCTTCCCGGGTGACGCTCAGGCGTGCGGCACGGCATCGACGAGGAAGATGTGCGAGGCGACCTCGACCGGCAGCTCCAGCCCATCCGCCTTGTCCGCCATCTGCACCAGCACGTAGCCCTCGCTGAAGCGGAAGTCGCCGACGCCTCCCGGCACGACGCCGGCGTCGCGGAGCTGCTCGAGGAGTTCGGGATCGACCTGCACCGGCTCGGCGAGGCGCCGGACGGTGCCGCGCACGGGACCGCCCGTCTGGTTGAGCAGGCGCACCAGGCCCACCACGCCGTCGTCGAAGGTGCGGGCCGGAACGTCGCCCAGCTGGTCGAGCCCGGGGATCGGGTTGCCGTAGGGCGACTCGGTGGGATGACCGAGCAGCTCGATCAGGCGACGCTCGACGAGCTCGCTCATCACGTGCTCCCAGCGGCAGGCCTCTTCGTGCACGTACGCCCAGTCCAGACCGATCACGTCGCTGAGCAGACGCTCCGCCAGGCGATGCTTGCGCATGACGTCGACGGCCTTCTGCCGCCCGGGCGTCGTGAGCTCGAGCGAACGGTCGTCGGAGACCACGACGAGACCGTCGCGCTCCATCCGCCCGATCGTCTGCGACACGGTCGGACCGGAATGTCCGAGACGCTCCGAGATGCGCGCGCGCAGGGGGACGATGCCCTCCTCCTCGAGCTCGAGGATGGTACGCAGGTACATCTCGGTGGTGTCGATCAGATCGGTCATGGGCAGGCCTCGCGCACGTTCGTGGGTGTCTTCTCAGCCTATCCGTTTCTTACGGCGACGCGGCGGGGCGCCGGCGGCGCTGACCCTAGAATCGGGAGCATGGCCCACGTCACGCTGCCCCGCGAGATCCTGCCCGCCGACGGTCGCTTCGGTTGCGGACCGTCCAAGATCCGGCCGGAGCAGCTCGCTGCCCTGGCGGGCCCCGGCGCGGTGCTGATGGGGACCTCGCACCGGCAGGCTCCGATCAAGAACCTCGTCGGCCAGGTTCGCATGGGACTCAGCGACCTGCTGCGTCTTCCCGACGGCTACGAGATCATCCTCGGCAACGGCGGCTCGACGGCGTTCTGGGACGCGGCCGCGTTCGGTCTCATCGAACGTCGAGCGCAGAACCTCGTCTTCGGCGAGTTCGGCGGCAAGTTCGCCGCGGCGGCCGCGGCCCCGTGGCTCGACGCGCCCGACGTGCGCAAGGCGGATGCCGGAACGCGCACGGTCGCCGAGGCGGTCGAGGGCGTCGACGTGTACGCCTGGCCGCACAACGAGACCTCCACCGGCGTCGCGGCACCCATCTCCCGTGTCTCCGGTGACGAGGGTGCCCTCACGGTGATCGATGCGACGAGCGCGGCCGGCGGCATCAACTTCGCCGTCTCGCAGACCGATGTCTACTACTTCGCCCCGCAGAAGAACCTCGGCTCCGACGGCGGACTGTGGTTCGCGGCGGTCTCCCCCGCCGCGATCGAGCGCATCGAGCGCGTCGCGGCATCCGGTCGCTACATCCCCGAGTTCCTCAGCCTGAAGAACGCTCTCGACAACTCGCGACTCAACCAGACGCTGAACACCCCCGCGGTCGCCACCCTCGTCCTTCTGGACAAGCAGCTCGAATGGATCAACGGCAACGGGGGCCTCGGCTGGGCCGCGGCCCGCACGGCGCAGTCCTCGCAGGCTCTCTACCAGTGGGCCGAGAGCTCGCCGGTGGCCACCCCGTTCGTCGCCGATCCCGCCGACCGCTCCCCCGTCGTTGTCACCATCGACTTCGATGAGAGCGTGGATGCCGCGGCCGTCGCCGCCAGCCTGCGCGCCAACGGCATCGTCGACACCGAGCCGTACCGCAAGCTCGGACGCAACCAGCTGCGCATCGCGACGTTCGTCTCGATCGAGCCCGACGATGTCCGCCAGCTCATCAAGGCGATCGACTACACCATCGAGCACATGCAGGCCTAAGGCCCGCAGGGCCGCGCCGCCGGCTCAGGCCAGCGGTGAGGGCCGCGGATCGAGCACGGCCGCGACGATGGCCTCGATCGCGAATTCGGATGCCGTCCCGAGATCGAGCGCATCGGGCTCGAGCAGCCACTGCACCTGCAGTCCGTCCATGACGGCGAGGATGGCGGCGGAGGCGTCGGCGATCCGGTGCGGGGCGGTCACACCGCGCTCCGCGCAGACGACGGCGAACGCGTGCGCGACCTCGGCCCGGAGCGTGCGGTAGCGGCGCTCGAAGAACTCGCGACCCGGGTGATCGTCGGTGACCGATTCCGCGGAGAGCACGGCGTAGGCCTGCACGATGCCGGCACGCTGGGCGTTCAGGAACGCCGTGCGCACGAGATGGCGAAACAGCGGCATCCCATCGGGGATGTGCTGATCGTCCAGATGTGCGACATCCGAGGCATCGCGATGCTTGAGCACTTCGAGCAGCAGCTGATCCTTCGAGCCGAAGTGGTGCAGGATGCCGGCGTGGGTCATTCCGACCTGCTCCGCGATGTCGCCGAGCGTCCCGCTCGCGAAGCCCTTGCTGCCGAAGATCTCCACCGCGGCGTCGAGGATTTCGCGACGTCGCGTCAGCGTCTCGGGGCGATTGCGCGTCTGGCGCTTGTCGACGGGCATGCGCGTCCGGTCTCCGTTCTTCCGTTATCGAACCGTAGCCTATGGGGCGTTTGCAGTTTTACTTACTGACAAGTAAGTTACCCATCGTCGACCTCGAAGGCGAGGACGTCCATCACAAGGAGAAACAATGAGGTTCAAAAAGCATGTGATCGCGGGCGCCACCGCTGTCCTCCTCGGAGCTCTCGTGCTCAGCGGCTGCGCGGGCGGGACGTCCGGCGGCAGCAGCGCGAGCACCGGTTCGCTCACGATCGCCAAGCCCGACGGCGCCGCCGTGCTGGCCACCCAGATCAACAACCCGTTCATCACCACGGGCTCCGGCATGTCGCTCGGCTACGACCGCATGATCTACGAGCCCCTCGCCTTGGTGAACCCCGTCGGCAAGAACGAGACCACGCCCTGGCTCGCCGACAAGGTGGAATGGAACGCCGACTACACCCAGCTGACCGTGCACCCCCGCGCGGGCGTGAAGTGGAGCGACGGCCAGGACTTCACCGCCGACGACATCATCTTCACCTTCACGATGATCAAGAACACACCGGCTCTCGACCTCGCCGGACTCAAGCTGTCGAGCATCGCGAAGGACGGCGATAACGTCGTGCTCTCCTTCAGCGAGTCGAAGTTCGTCAAGCAGGGTGACGTCCTGCAGACCGCGATCGTTCCCGAGCACCAGTGGAAGGGCATCGCGGACCCGTCGAAGGACGCCGTCAAAGACGCGATCGGCACCGGCCCCTACACGGTCAAGAGCTTCTCGTCGCAGGGTGTCGTCCTCTCCGCCCGCACGGACTACTGGGGCGGGACCGTCCCCGTGGCCGAACTGAAGTACCTGGAGTACAACGACAACACCGGTCTGCTGCGTGCGCTGCAGACCAAGGAGGTCGACTGGGCGCAGATCTTCATCACCGACTACCAGACGAACTACGTCGACAAGGACCCGCAGCACAACGTGTTCTGGGGCGCCAACGTGCTGAGCCCCGACATGATCGTCGTCAACACGACGAAGGCCCCGTTCAACGACGTCGCCTTCCGCAAGGCCGTCAACATGGTCATCGACCGCAAGGCCCACGCCGAGAAGGCACGCAGCAATGCGGGCCCCGAACTGACGAACGTCACCGGCATCCCGCAGCCCACCGGCGACCAGTACATCGCCCCCGAGTACAAGGACCAGAACTTCACGATCGACGTCGACGGCGCGAAGAAGGTGCTGACGGACGCCGGCTACACGTGGAAGGACGGCGCCCTGATGGACCCGTCGGGCGCGCCCGTGTCCTTCACGCTGCAAGACCCGCAGGGATGGAACGACTACGTCACCGGCATCCAGCTCGTGGCGACGCAGGTCAAGAACACGCTCGGCGCGGACGCGAAGGTCGCCACCCCCGATGCCAACACCTGGTTCGGCAACCTCTCCTCGGGCAACTTCGAGGCGGCACTGCACTGGAGCGGATCGGGCTCCAACCCGTGGCACATCTACGACGACGTCATGAACGGCGCGTACCTGCAGCAGGCCTCGGGCGGTCAGGTCTCGGACAACTTCGGGCGCTACGACAACCCGACGGCGACGGCGCTCCTGCAGAAGTACGCGAGCGCCTCGGATGACGCGACCCGAACCGACACGTTGAACCAGATCCAGAAGATCTTCGTCGAGGACGTGCCTGCCATCCCGATCGGAACCCACCCGACCCTTGGCGAGTACAACACGCGCAGCTTCGTCGGATGGCCGAGCGAAGACGACCAGTACGCGACGGCGGACCCGACGGCGCCGTCCGCCGTGCAGGTCGTGATGAAGCTCACACCGGCCACGTAGGCGCGGGCTCCGATCAGCATTCCTGCCTCACGCTCGGGCGGACGGCACGCCATCGCGGCGACCGTCCGCTCGAGCCTCAGGAGAACCCGAAAGCACGAGCAGATGACAGACACCCTTCTGACCATCGACGACTTCTCGGTCGTCTACGACGTGGACCCGGCCGTCACCGCCGTCGCGAACGTGAGTCTCGAGATCCGCCGCGGCGAGATCGTGGGCCTGGCCGGCGAGAGCGGTAGCGGCAAGACGACCCTTGCCTACGGCATCCAGCGACTGCTGAAGCCGCCCGCCGTCATCACGAGCGGCCGTGTCGTCTTCCACGACGAGTCCGGACTCGACATCGACGTCAACACGCTCGACGCCGAGCAGATGCGTCGCTTCCGGTGGGACAAGATCTCGATGGTCTTCCAGGGCGCGATGAACGCGCTGAACCCGGTCAGCACTATCGGTGCGCAGCTCGACGACGTCTTCGTGGTGCACCGGCCGTCGATGAGTCGGGCCGAGCGGCGTGCCGCGGTGATCGACCTCCTCGAGACGGTCAAGGTCGGCGCCCAGCGACTGCGGTCGTACCCGCACGAGCTGTCCGGAGGCATGCGACAGCGCGTCATGATCGCCATGGCCCTCGCACTGCGCCCCCAGCTGATGGTCATGGATGAGCCCACGACGGCTCTCGACGTTCTCGTGCAGCGTGAGATCCTTCGGCAGATCTCCCAGCTGCGCCACGAGTTCGGCTTCTCCGTGATCTTCATCACCCACGACCTCCCGCTCCTGCTGGAGATCAGCGACCGGATCGCGATCATGCGGGAAGGCGAGATCGTCGAGCTCGCCACGGCCGAGCAGATCTGGTCCGATCCGCACCACGACTACACACGCACGCTGCTGCGCTCCTTCCCGCGCCTCACCGGCGAGAAGGGGGTGGTGGCACGATGACGACGCTCGACGTCGCCGGTGTCACGAAGATCTACAACGTGCGCGGCGCGGGACACATCACCGCGCTCGACGATGTCAGCTTTCGCCTGAGCGCCGGCCAGACGATCGGACTCGTCGGTCAGTCCGGCAGCGGCAAGTCCACCATCGCGAAGATCCTCACCCAGCTCGAAGTGCCCACGCGCGGCGAGGTGCTGCTGGACGGGCGTCCCATCCCCCGCCGCGGCCCGGGCCTGCGCGCCTATCGGCAGAAGCTGCGGATGGTCTTCCAAGACCCCTTCGCCTCCCTGAACCCGTCGCACACGATCCGTCACCACATCGAGCGCCCGTTGCGGCTTGACCGCGTGGTGGCGCGCGGCGAGACGGATGCCGAGGTGCGCCGCCTGCTGGAGCGTGTGCGCCTCGACCCCGACGTCGTCATGGAGCGGCGTCCCCACGAGTTGTCCGGCGGCCAGCGTCAGCGCGTCGCCATCGCGCGCGCCCTGGCCTCGCGTCCCGCCCTGCTCATCGCCGATGAGCCGGTGTCGATGCTCGACGTGTCGATTCGTCTCGGTGTGCTGAACCTCCTCGCCGATCTCCAGCGCGAGGAGGGTCTGGGGGTGCTGTACATCACGCACGACCTGGCCACGGCGCGCCACTTCAGCGACGAGATCATGGTGCTCAATCAGGGCCGCGTCGTCGAGCGGGGAACCGCGGACGACGTCATCCTCCGGCCGCGCGATCCCTACACGCGGGAGTTGCGTGCGGCATCTCCCGATCCGGAGGAGTTCTTCCGCAGACGAGCGGCTGCGGCCGCCGGAGGTGAACGATGATCAGCGACATCTCGACCGTCGATCCCACGCTCGTGGGCACGACCGCGACCCATGCCGAACGGGGACGCATGCGGGTTCCGTGGCGTTTCATCGGCGGCAGAGTGCTGTTCTACGCGTTCACGGCGTGGGCGGCCATCACGATCAACTTCTTCATCCCGCGCATGATGCGCGGCGATGCGGTCACCGCGTACATGGCGCAGGCCCGTGGACAGTTGCAGCCCGAGGCCGAGAAGGCGCTGCGGTTGATGTTCGGCCTCGACTCGTCCACGACGCTGTGGGATCAGTACGTCAACTACTGGGGGATGCTGCTGCGGGGCGACCTGGGAATCTCCATCTCCAGCGGCATGGCCCCCGTCGGCGACGTGATCGGCTCGGCACTGCCCTGGACGCTGGGCCTGGTCGGCACGGCGACCATCCTCTCCTTCGTCGTGGGAACCGTGCTCGGCGCGGTCATCGGATGGCGACGAGGAGGACGGCTCGACGTGCTCGTGCCGATCACGACGTTCCTCGGAACGGTGCCGTACTTCTGGCTGGGCCTCATCTTCATCGCTGTGTTCTCGACGCTTCTCGGGTGGTTCCCCGCCGGGCACGCCTACGAGTTGGGCGTGGAGCCGGGCTGGAATGCGGAGTTCATCGGCCAGGTGGTCTCGCATGCCGCTCTTCCGGCGTTGACGATCGTCATCGCCTCTCTGGGCGGTTGGGTGCTCGGTATGCGCAACATGATGCTGACGGTGCTCGACGAGGACTACATCACCGTCGCCCAGGCGAAGGGCCTGCCCGACCGCCGCGTGCTCTGGCGGTATGCGGCACGCAACGCGGTACTCCCCCAGATCCAGAGCTTCGCGTTGGCGCTCGGCTTCATCGTCGGCGGCACGCTAGTGATGGAGATGGTCTTCTCCTATCCGGGTATCGGCTTGCTGCTGCTCAACGCCACCAACGCGAAGGACTACGCCCTCATGCAGGGGATCTTCCTGGTGCTGGTTCTCGCGGTGCTGATCGCGAACATCCTGGCGGACATCGCGTACGCCATCCTCGACCCCCGCGTCCGAGAGACGGAGGCCTGACCATGTCGATCCCCGAAACCGCCGCGGTGCTCACCGCGTCGCCGTCCGCGCCGCCCAGACGCACGTTCCTGCGCCAGCTCCGAGCGTCGGTGGCGATGTTCGCGAACCCGAAGTCGGCGACCGGCCTCGTGATCCTCGCCGTCTTCGTGCTCGTCGCGATCTTCGCGCCCGTGATCGCTCCCTACGATCCGACGGCGCAGAATCTGAGTGCGACCCTGCAGCCTCCGTCCGCTCAACATCTGCTGGGCACGACGCACATCGGCGAGGACGTGTTCAGCCAGATCGTCTACGGCACCCGCGGCGTGCTGATCGTCGGCTTCCTCGCGACCATCATGGCCACGGTCGTCGCCATCCTGGTGGGGGTGACGGCGGGCTACCTCCGCGGCTGGAAGAGCGAGTCGCTCTCGGCGCTGTCGAACGTGTTCCTGGTGCTTCCGGCGCTGCCGCTGATGATCATCATCGCCTCACAGTTCCAGGACCCCCCGCTCGTGCTCATCGCCGCCGTCCTGGGATTGACCGGGTGGGCATGGGGCGCCCGCGTGCTGCGCGCGCAGACCATGTCGCTGCGCAACCGCGACTTCGTGCAGGCGGCGCGGGCGAACGGCGAACCGCTGCACCGGATCATCCTGGTCGAGATGCTGCCGAACCTCCTGGCGATCATCGCCTCCAGCTTCGTGGGCACCATGACCGCCGCGGTGCTCGGTCTGACGACGCTGGCCTTCATCGGAGTGATCCCGGTGTCGAATCTCAACTGGGGCACGATCCTGTTTTGGGCCCAGCAGAACTCGGCCTTTCCCGACTACTGGTGGTGGTACGTGCCGGCGGGTCTGTGCATCGCCCTGCTGGGGGTCGCACTCGCCCTGATCAATTTCGGGATCGACGAGTACGTCAACCCGCGACTGCGCTCGGCCGGCGAGCGTGCTCGCGCGCTGAGGAAGAAGGGCCTGAAGGCGACGAGCGCCGTCACCGCGGTCCGCACGGCGACGCCGACGACGGCAGCGCCGAATACGAAGGATGCCGAATGAGCCTCATCGACCGCGACACCGCCGCCTACCTGGACGCGTCCCTTGCCGTATCGCACCGGGTCGCCGACCTCGTCGGCCGGATGACGGTCGCCGAGAAGGTCGGCCAGATGATGCAGTGGGACGCCCGCGAGGATCTGGACCACATCATCCTCGAGCGCCATGCCGGCTCGATCCTGCACACCTCTCCCGAGAAGGTCCTGCGCGCCGCGGAGTTGACCGCCCAGACGCGTCTTCGCATCCCCCTGATCGTCGCCGAGGACTGCATCCACGGCCACTCGTTCTGGGAGGGCGCCACCATCTACCCGACGCAGCTGGGCATGGCCGCGACGTGGGACCCCGACCTCCTTGAGCGCGTCGCCCGCGCGACGGCGACGGAGGTGGCGGCGACCGGCATCCATTGGACCTTCTCACCGGTGCTCTGCATCGCACGCGATCTGCGCTGGGGGCGGGTGGGCGAGACCTTCGGTGAAGACCCGTTCCTGATCGGCGAGCTCGCCAGCGCCATGGTCCGTGGCTACCAAGGACGCGGACTGCGCGACGAGACCGCGATCCTCGCGACCGCGAAGCACTTCGCCGGCTACTCCGAGACGCAGGGCGGGCGCGATGCGAGCGAAGCGGACATCTCGCGCCGCAAGCTCCGCTCGTGGTTCCTCCCTCCGTTCGAACGCGTCGCGCGCGAGGGCTGCGCGACGTTCATGCTCGGCTACCAGACCACCGACGGGGTTCCGATCACCGTCAACGACTGGCTGCTGGACGACGTGCTGCGTGGCGAGTGGGGCTACACGGGCACACTCATCACCGACTGGGACAACGTCGGCCGCATGGTGTGGGAGCAGAAGATACAGCCCGACTACGCTCACGCCGCCGCGGCGGCCATTCGCGCCGGCAACGACATGGTCATGACCACACCGGGCTTCTTCGACGGGGCGCTGGCGGCGATCGATGCCGGCCTCCTGTCGGAGGGAGACCTCGATCGGGCCGTCCGGCGGATTCTCACCCTGAAGTTCGAGCTCGGGCTGTTCGAGAATCCACGCCTGCCCGAGGCGGTGCGCATCAGCGACAACATAGCGACCGCCGCGCACACGGCCCTCAACCTCGACGTCGCGCGCCGCTCGCTCGTCCTGCTCCGCAACGACGGCACTCTCCCGTTGGAGCGCGCCGGATCCCCGGCGCGCAGAATCGCCGTCGTCGGCCCGCTCGCCGACGACGCGCAGACGCAGCTGGGCGACTGGGCCGGCTCCTCGGGCCAGGTGGACTGGATGCCGGATGGTCAGCCGCGCTCGCAGATCACCACCGTGATCGACGGCCTGCGCGAGCTGCTGCCCTCCGACTGGGAACTCGCGCACGCGCGGGGCGCGGACATTCTGACGTGGGAGGACGACCCTGCGGGCTCCCACTTCCCCGACGGACAGCCCCGACCGCGTGTCGTCGTTGCCGCCCGGCCCGACGAGGAGCTGATCGCCGAGGCCGTCGCTGCCGCGCACGCGTCCGACGTCGTCGTGGCGGTGGTCGGCGATCGGATCGAACTGGTCGGCGAAGGTCGCTCGACCGCAACGCTCGAGCTGATCGGCGCCCAGACGGCACTTCTGGAGGCCCTTGTCGCGACCGGTACGCCGGTGGTGGTCGTCCTCATGGCCTCCAAACCGCTCGTGCTCCCCGAGGCGGTGCGCAATTGCTGCCTGCTCTGGGTCGCGAACCCCGGGATGCAAGGCGGACGCGCCATCGCTGAACTCCTGCTCGGCCGTATCGAGCCCTGCGGACGCCTGCCGATCTCGTTCGCCGAGCACGTGGGGCAGCAGCCCACCTACTACAACCAGCTCCGCGGGCAGCACGGCGATCGCTACGCCGACCTCACACAGCGCCCTGCACACGTCTTCGGCGAAGGGTTGTCGTACTCGACGGTCGAATACGGGCCTCCCGCGCTCGAGGCCTCACAGGTGGGACTGGACGACACGGTGCGTGCGCACGTGACCGTCCGCAACACAGGGATGCGACCGGTCGACGAACTCGTGCAGGTCTACGTGCGGGATGCGGTGACGTCCGCCAGCTGGGCGGACAAGGAGCTGAAGGCATATCGACGAGTGACGCTGGCGGCGGGTGAGGAGCGCACCGTCGAACTCGCCGTCGCCGTGCGCGCCTGCACCATCGTCGATGCCCGTGGTGAGCGGATCGTCGAGCCCGGCGCCTTCGACCTGCTGGTCGGTCCGTCATCGCGCGACGAGGTCCTGCAGAGCGCACGGTTCCACGTCGTGCTCTGACGCCCGGTCATTGAGCGAGCGCCCCCGGCACGAGACGAAACGCCGCTAGTCCTCGTCGTCCTCGTCCTCGTCGGAATCGTCGTCCAGCACGTCGATGTCGACGCCGTCGACGTCACCGGCGTGCAGGATCGGCGATCCGTCGTCGTCGAAGTCGGCGGCATCCAGATCATCCACGTCGTCGAGGTCGTCGTCGTCGAGTTCCTCGTCGGACTCATCGTCGTCGACGCCCTCGGCGTCTTCGGCCTCGACACCGCGTTCGGCGGCCAGCGCCGCCTGCGCGGCCTGATACTCCGCCAGACGAACCGCCCACGGCACCCACTCCGGAGCCAAGAGCGCACCCTCGCCCGGTAGGAGCTCGGCCTCGAGCACCGTCGGCTCGGCGTCGTCGACGACGGCCAGGCTCACCGTCCAGAACCAGCCGGGGTAGCCCTCCATCGTGGTGGCGAAGCGCAACGACACGACGCCGTCCGCCTCGACCGTGTATCCGGCGGGCTCGCCGATCGTCGCCGCCGGCGTGATCTCCCGCAGCGCGGACAGTGCCAGGTCGTGGGCCGCGAGCAGGCGGTCGTCGGCGACGAGCGCCGGCGCCTCGCCCTCGGCATCCGCGCCGGAGTCGACCGACTCAGGCGTCGAGTTCATCGGCGACCTTGCGCAGGATCGCGGCGACCTTCTTGCCCTGTCCCGCGTTCGGATAGTGACCGTGACGCAGGTCGCCGCCGACCTTGTCGAGCAGCTTGACGAGATCCTCGACCACGATCGCCATGTCATCCGGCTTCATCCGGTTGCGCTTGGCGAGGCTGACGGGAGCGTCGAGCACCCGCACCGCGAGCGCCTGCAGCCCGCGCTTGCCGTCGGCGACGCCGAAATCGAGGCGCGTCCCGGCCTTCAGCCCCTCGGTGCCCGCGGGGAGGGCCGTGGCGTGCAGGAAGACGTCCTGACCGTCATCGGTGGTGATGAAGCCGAACCCCTTCTCGTCGTCGTAGAACCTGACCTTGCCGGTGGGCATCGCAAAACCTCGCTCGTCGGCGCCTTCGCGCGCGGTGACATCGTGACCCGTGCCGTGAGGGCACGAGGGTGGGCATCATGCCCACTCCAGCCTACGACACCCCCACGCCCGGCGCGGGGACGCAGTAGGGTGATCCCGATGCCCTCTTCGTCTTCTCGCACACCCGACTCGGCCGACGATCTCCCCGTCCGCCGCATCGACCGCGTCCTCGCGTTCATGTCCCTGGGTCTGCTGCTGCTGTCCGTGATCTGCTTCGTCGCGATCATGATCGGCTCGGCCGCGGGCATGAAGCACGACGACTTCGGACAGGGCGTGTGGCCGCTGGTCGGCACGCTGGTGTACATCGCGCCGATCGTCGCGTTCATCTTGCTCATGGCAGTGCTCATCATGACCTTCGTGCGGAAGGCCCGGGTCGGCAAGGGCCGCTGACGTGACCGGGTCGGACGCGCGCGCTCTCGCACAGCACCTCGTGCAGCGCAGCGACGACGCACTGGCGGCCCTGTTCGCGGCACGCCACGTATCCCCGACCGCCAGCTGGAACGACGCCTTCGACGCCGCCGAGGCGCTTCTGGAGCCCTCGTCGATCGAGCGCGCCCTGCGGGGCCTGACCTCGGGCGAGATCTCCGCCCTCGCCGA
Source organism: Sphingomonas sp. BLCC-B65 (assembly GCF_028550675.1). Classification (NCBI taxonomy): domain Bacteria; kingdom Pseudomonadati; phylum Pseudomonadota; class Alphaproteobacteria; order Sphingomonadales; family Sphingomonadaceae; genus Sphingomonas; species Sphingomonas sp. BLCC-B65. The sequence goes on from NZ_JAQQGL010000002.1 coordinate 302,776, forward strand.
CGCCGCCGTCGACACGGACGACGCTGCCCGCTCGCGGCTGCAGCAGCTGGCGCTCGTCGACGAGCAGGGAATGATGTACGAGGCGGTGTCGTCCGCACTGACGGCCCTCACCGCGGCATCGACGCCCGCGGCCGACGTCGACGAAGCCGATGACACGGATGCCGCGGCACGGCCGGACGACGCCGCTGCCGCCGAGCGGGCGTTCTCCTCGCTCGGCTCACTCGGCGACATCCTGCATGCTGCGCTCACGCACCCGTTCGGCCGCATCGGTTCCGGAGCGCTCGGGGCCGCCGACCGCCGCCGGCTGATGGAGGACGGGATCGTCGACGACGGCGCCACCGCCGATGACCTCGTCGAGATCGCCGAGCGGACGGGTCTGCTGTCGGGTCAGGACAAGAGCTGGCTCGTGACGCCCGCGGGTGCTCAGTGGCTGCACTCCGACACGATCGCACGGTGGAGCGCCGTCGCCGCCGCGTTCCTCGAAGGGCTGCCGCGCGGACTGCGGCGACCGACCGGCGGCTGGATCGCGCCCGCCGCGTGGGCGCAGGCCTACCCGTGGGACGTGCTCTGGCCGGAGACAGCGGCGGATCTTCGTGGGCTCCTCCGACGCTGGGGCGTCCTCGACGACGCTGGGCGCCCCACCTCGTGGGCGCGGGGTGCATTCCTCGACGGCGCGGGATCGCCGTTCCCGACCGCCGCCCTCGACACCCTCGCGCGGCTGCTGCCCAGCGAGGTCGACAGGGTGTACCTGCAGAACGATCTGACCGCGATTGCGCCCGGACCTCTCTCGCCGCACCTCGACATGCGACTGCGCTCCATGGCGCGGCGGGAGTCGCGCGCACAGGCGTCGAGCTACCGCTTCACCGCCGAGAGCATCGCCGATGCACTCACGGCGGGCGAGAGCGCCGAGTCGCTGCGCGCCTTCCTCTCCGACCTGTCGCTCACCGGTGTGCCCCAGCCGCTGGCGTACGAGATCGAACGCACGGCGCGCACGCACGGGATGGTCCGCGTCGGCCCCGACCAGGAGGGTCGCACCCGGGTCTCGAGCGACGACGAGGCCCTGCTGCGCACCCTCGCCGTCGACCAGGCGCTGCGTCCCCTCGGACTGGTACCGGATGCCGACGCACTCGTGACCCGCAGCGGAGTCGATACCGCGTTCTGGATGATCGCCGACGCCCGCTACCCGGTCGTCGCGGTGGATGCCGACGGCGAGCGCCGACGACTCGACCGCCACCGCCTGGCGCCGTCGCCGTCGCAGCCCGCGCCCGCGCGCGACACGTATGCCGCGCTCCTCGCACGACTGCGCGCCGCGCCCGCTGACGATGCCGACGCCGCCTGGCTCGGCCGCGAACTGGATCACGCGGTCAAGGCGCGCGCCACCATCGTCGTCGCCGTCCGCATGCCCGACGGCACCGAGCGCGAGTTCACGATCGAGGCGACCGGCCTCGGCGGCGGACGCCTGCGGGGACTCGACAGGGCGGTCGATGTGGAGCGCACCCTGCCGGTATCCAGCATCAGCGGCATCCGCCCCCTCTGACCGTCCGCACGCGCACGCACGGCTGGTGACGCGAGCCCCCGCCGCTGCGAGGTCGGTAGACTGGGACGCTATGGCTGACGGCCCCCTCATCGTGCAAAGCGACCGCACCGTGCTGCTCGAAGTCGCGCACCCCCAAGCGGAGACGGCGCGCCACGAGCTCGCCATCTTCGCCGAGCTCGAGCGCGCACCCGAGCACATCCACACCTACCGGGTCACCCGACTGGGGCTCTGGAACGCGCGCGCCGCGGGGCACAGCGCCGACGACATGCTGGCCACCCTCGACCGCTGGTCGCGCTTCCCCGTGCCCGCCTCGGTGTCGATCGACATCCGTGAGACGGTGAACCGCTACGGACGTCTGGTCATCGAGCGGGATGCCGAGGGCGCACTCGTGCTGCGAGGCTCCGACCCCGCGGTTCTCGCCGAGATGGCGAAGAACAAGCGCATCCAGCCCCTGCTGATCGGCCACCCCTCCCCCGACACGTACGTGATCGACGCGTGGGCGCGCGGGCACATCAAGCAAGAACTGCTGAAGATCGGCTGGCCGGCGGAGGATCACGCCGGCTACACCCCCGGTACCCCGCACGAGATCGATCTGCACGAGGACGGCTGGACCCTGCGTCCGTATCAGCGCCAAGCCGTCGACATCTTCAGCGAAGGCGGCTCGGGTGTCGTCGTACTTCCCTGCGGCGCCGGCAAGACGCTCGTGGGGGCCGCGGCGATGGCCGAGACGAAGACGACGACCCTCATCCTCGTCACCAACACCGTCAGCGCGCGCCAGTGGCGCGACGAGCTGCTCAAGCGCACGACGCTGACCCCCGAGGAGATCGGCGAATACTCGGGTCAGACCAAGGAGATCAAGCCGGTCACCATCGCGACCTATCAGATCCTCACGGCGAAGCGAAAGGGCCAGTACGCGCACCTCGCGCTCCTGGATGCGCTGGACTGGGGCCTCATCGTCTACGACGAGGTGCATCTGCTTCCCGCACCGGTCTTCAAGCTCACCGCCGACCTGCAGGCGCGTCGCCGACTCGGACTCACCGCGACGCTCGTCCGAGAGGACGGGCGCGAAGGGGACGTCTTCAGCCTCATCGGCCCCAAGCGCTTCGATGCTCCGTGGAAGGAGATCGAGGCCCAGGGCTTCATCTCTCCGGCCGTCTGCTACGAGGTGCGCGTCGACCTCCCGCCGTCCGACCGCATGGAGTACGCGGCATCCGCCGACGACGAGCGCTACCGTCTCGCCGCCACGGCCCACGCGAAGATCGGCGTGGTGAAGGATCTCGTCGCCCGCCACGCGGGAGAGCAGATCCTCGTCATCGGCCAGTATCTCGATCAGATCGACGTGCTGTCCGAGGCTCTGGACGCACCGAAGATCACCGGAGCGACGCCCGTGGACGAGCGCGAGGAGCTGTTCGCCGCCTTCCGTGAGGCGCGCCTGCCTGTCCTCGTCGTCTCGAAGGTCGCGAACTTCTCGATCGATCTGCCCGACGCCTCGGTCGCGATCCAGGTGTCGGGATCATTCGGCTCGCGCCAGGAGGAGGCGCAGCGGCTCGGACGACTGCTGCGTCCGAAGTCGAACGGGCACACGGCGAGCTTCTACACGCTCATCGCGCGCGACACGGTCGACCAGGACTTCGCGCAGAACCGGCAGCGCTTCCTCGCCGAGCAGGGCTACAGCTACACGATCCTGGATGCCGAGGGCATCGCCGCCGCGTAGCTCACCACACGGGAGCCGGTGGCGGCAGGACGAGCGTGCGCGGCAGCGGACGACGCGCCAGCATCCACTCGACGATCGCGACGTATCCGGCGATCAGCAGGAACGACCACAGAAAACTGACCAGTCCCGTCGAACTCTCGGTGGGGCTGGAGCCGGAGGCGAGCGAGAGCAGGAACGCCGAGAGGTTGTTCACGACGTGCAGGGCGATCGCCGCCTCCAGTCCTCCGGTGCGCCACGTGAGCCAGCCGGCAGCGACGGCAAACAGGCCGACGCCGATCTGACCGAGCAGGTCGTAGCCGTGGCCGAGGACGAACAGCGGCACCGGCAGGAGGATCGCGAACGCCGGATGCCGCAGCCAGCGTCCGATGCTCTGCATGAGATAACCGCGGAAGATGTACTCCTCCGCCGCCGCCTGCACGGGAACGAGCAGCAGCACGACCACGAGCGTGATCGGCCAGGTCGGGGCCGGGCCGCCCGTCGCGGGCTCCTCCATGCCGCCGGGGAGGAGGAGACCGACCACGGTCAGCACGGCGGACACGCCGACGGCGAGCGCACCGCACAGCAGCATCCAGCGCCAGCGCAGCCGTCCCGCGGCCGAGGAGACGAGCCCGACCCGGCGTCCGTTCACGATCAGTGACGCGAGGATGTAGGCCGGAAGCATGAGGGCGATCGTCCCGAGCAGGATCGCGACCATGAGGGGGTCGCCCATGTCGACGCCGCCCGACTGACCGAGGCGTGCGAGGTCGTCCAGGCGCTCCGGGTCGCGGAAGAGCGCGATCCCGATGACGACCATGACGAACACGAGGAACCCGAGGTAGATCGCGAGGCCCAGGATGCCGGTCACCAGCGGGGTCCACCATCCCGACCGACGGCGCGCGAAGTTCAGCCGGTGGAAGGCGAGACCACCGATCACGGCGTCGACCGGGAGGGCGCGGGCCGTGCGGACGATCGTGGGCGGGACGGGCGGCGTCGGGGGTGCGAACAGCGGTGCCGACGGGGGGACGGGGACCTGCGGCGCGGGCGTCGTCATCCATCCATCTTCTCCGATATCCAGCAAAGGGAAGGGTTGCGATGCCAGGATGGGGCTATGACCGCACCGCGCATCCTCGTCGTGGACGACGAACCGAACATCCGGGACCTGCTGGTCACGAGCCTCAGGTTCGCCGGCTACCAGGTGCGCGCCGTCGCGAACGGCGCGCAGACCATCTCGGCCGTGCTCGAAGAGGAACCAGACCTCATCATCCTCGACGTGATGCTCCCCGACATGAACGGGTTCAGCGTCACCAAGCGCCTCCGCGGCGCGGGGTACACGGCGCCCATCCTCTTCCTCACGGCGAAGGACGAGACCGAGGACAAGATCGAAGGGCTGAACGCCGGTGGCGACGACTACGTCACCAAGCCCTTCTCCCTCGACGAGATCGTCGCGCGACTCCAGGCGATTCTCCGACGCACCATGCAGGCCGACGAGGAGTCGACCATCCGCGCCGGCGAGCTGACCATGGACCAGGACACGCACGACGTCACGGTGGGAGACGTCTCGATCGACCTGTCCCCCACCGAGTTCAAGCTCCTGCGCTATCTCATGCTCAACCCCAACCGGGTGCTCAGCAAGGCGCAGATCCTCGATCACGTCTGGGAGTACGACTTCAACGGCGACGCGGGCATCGTGGAGAGCTACATCTCGTACCTGCGCCGCAAGATCGACCCGTACTCCTCGGAGCCGCTCATCCAGACCAAGCGCGGCTTCGGCTACATGCTGAAGGCCGGCAAGACCGCCTGATCGCGGGGCGATGACGGCGGACGGCGTGTACGCGGCACACGCGAAGAAGAACGACCGCCTCACCTCGTGGTGGCGCGGCATCAGCCTGCGGGCCAAGGTCACGGGCGTCACCGTGGCCGTGCTGACCGGCGGACTGCTCGTCGCCGGGTTCGGTACAGCGGTGTTCCTGCGCAACGCCCAGATCGCCGAGCGCGACCAGTCGATCAGCCAGACGGTGACGCTCGATCAGGCCAGCAGCCTGCTCAACGTCGAGGTCGTCGACGGGGTCGCCAAATTCGAGCCCGCCGACTATCCGCCGCTGACATCCTTCTACATCGCCGTCTACGGGCCCGACGGCACGAGGCTGGCCACCGGGGGCCCGCCCTCCGACAACCCACCGGTGTTCCCGACCACGTTCGGTCTCGACAGCACCCTCATGCAGGGAACGACTCCGTTCGATCTCACCTCGGCCGACGGCAAGACGACCTTCCACGCCGCCGTCGACATCCTGCAGATCCCAGGAGCACGCGAGAACAACGTCCAGCTGCTCGCCCTGCCGTTGACGCCCGTGAATCAGACGGTGGCGAGCTTCGTCGGCATCTACACGATTCTGGCGCTCATGACGATCCTGGTGAGCGCCCTGCTCACCCGCTGGCTCGTCACGCTGGCGTTCCGGAGCCTCGGGCAGGTGGAGCAGACGGCGATGTCCATCGCGCGGGGCGACTTCGGCCAGCGCATGGGCGACATCGCTCCCGGCACCGAAGTCGGGAAGCTCAAGACGGCGATCAACGCCATGCTCGACCGCGTGGATCAGGCGCTCGGCCAGCGCGACGCCACCGTGCTGCAGATGCGACGCTTCATCGGCGACGCCAGTCATGAACTGCGCACACCCCTGGTGACCGTGCGCGGATACGCGGAGCTGTACCGGATGGGCGCCATCTCGGGCGACGAGCAGACGGCGCAATCGATGGAACGCATCGAGAAAGAGGCCATCCGCATGGGCGGCCTCGTCGAGGACCTGCTCGCCCTCGCCCGCCTCGACGAGCGCCGTGACATCGTCGTCGCTCCCGTAGACCTGCGCCCGATCGCCCGCGACGCGGTGCTGGATGCGCGCGCGACCTCGCCGGAACGGACCGTCTCGTTCGTCGACGACGACTCACGCCCGGCGGTGCTGCGTCCGGCATCCGCGCCGCCCACGGCAAGCGCCCCGACGCGTCGACGGCCCCCGACCGCGGCGATCGGTGCACTGCTGCGACGCCGGCCACGCGCCGACGGCGAGACGGTCACGGCACCTTCCCCCGCCCCCGCGGTGCCCCTGCCCTCCGAGCGGGAGCCCATCGTCCTGGGCGACGAGAACCGCATCCGCCAGGTCGTCGCGAACCTGCTCGGCAATGCGCGCCGCTATACACCCGACGGCTCGCCGATCGAGCTCGCCGTGGGCGTCGACGAACCGGGCGGAATGGGATGGATCTCGGTCATCGATCACGGCGAGGGCATCGCCCCGCAACTGCGGGAGAAGATCTTCCAGCGGTTCTGGCGCGCCGACACCTCACGCACGCGCGAGACCGGCGGCTCCGGTCTCGGTCTGTCCATCGTGGCGTCGGTGGTCGACGCGCTGCACGGATCGATCGTGGTGAGCGAGACGCCCGGCGGGGGTGCCACCTTCCGCGTCGCCTTCCCGCTCGCGCAGAGCCGCGACGCCGCCGAGCACCTCTTCATCGAGACCCAGCCCCTGCCTCGGCTGCACATCGAGCCCTGAGACCCCGAGCCGGCGACGCCGCGCGCCGGCTCCTCCCCAGCGCCTCTCCTGAGCGCATTCTGCACGCGCGCACTCGCCGTCATCGCGCGCCCCTGCACCGCTGGGTAGCGTGGCGCCACACCGACGAAAGGAGCTCACCATGACCGCGTTCAGTGTTGATTCGGATGCCGTACTCAGCGCCACCGGGGCGATTCGCGCGACCGCCGATCGCCTGCAATCAGAGACCGCCGCGATGCTCGGCCAGCTCACCCAGCTGCAGAGTGCGTGGACGGGCAGCGCCGCCGTTGCTTTCCAGGGGTTGGTCGATCGGTGGCGGGCCGCACAGACCGAGCTGGAGAGCGCGCTCGGCGACATCGGCACCGCCCTGGGGAACGCCGGCGCCCAGTACGCGCAGACCGAGAGCACCGCCGCGAGCATGTTCCGCTGACGCGGTCGTCATCGTGCTCCGTCACGCAGAAAGGCCCCTCCGAAGAGGGGCCTTTCCGTGGAGATCCGGACTCAGAAGTCCATGCCACCCGTGGGGTCGCCGGCCGGAGCCGCGACCTTCTCGGGCTTGTCGGCGACGACGGCCTCGGTCGTGAGGAACAGACCGGCGATCGACGCGGCGTTCTGCAGCGCCGAGCGCGTCACCTTGGCCGGGTCGATGATGCCCGCAGCGAACATGTCGACGTACTCGCCGGTCGCGGCGTTCAGGCCCTGACCGACGGGGAGCTCCGACACCTTGTTGGCGACGACGCCCGGCTCGAGGCCGGCGTTGAGCGCGATCTGCTTCAGGGGCGCCTCGATGGCGACCTTGACGATGTTCGCACCCGTGGCCTCGTCACCGGTGAGCTCGAGCTTGGCGAACGCGTTCTTGCCGGCCTGGATGAGGGCCACGCCACCACCGGGGACGATGCCTTCCTCGACGGCCGCCTTGGCGTTGCGGACGGCGTCCTCGATGCGGTGCTTGCGCTCCTTGAGCTCGACCTCGGTGGCCGCGCCCGCCTTGATGACGGCGACGCCGCCGGCGAGCTTGGCGAGACGCTCCTGGAGCTTCTCGCGGTCGTAGTCGCTGTCGGTGTTCTCGATCTCGCGCTTGATCTGCGTCACACGACCCTCGATCTGCGCCGACTCACCGGCGCCCTCGACGATCGTGGTCTCGTCCTTGGTGACGATCACCTTGCGGGCCTTGCCGAGCAGGTCGGTGGTGGCGTTCTCGAGCTTGAGACCGACCTCCTCCGTGATGACCTGGCCGCCGGTGAGGATCGCGATGTCCTGCAGCTGGGCCTTGCGACGGTCGCCGAAGCCGGGAGCCTTGACGGCCACCGACTTGAAGATGCCTCGGATCTTGTTGAGCACGAGGGTCGCGAGAGCCTCACCCTCGACGTCCTCGGCGATGATGACGAGCTCCTTGCCCTCCTGGATCACCTTGTCGACGATCGGCAGCAGGTCCTTGATGTTGGAGATCTTCTGGTTCGCGATGAGGATGTACGGGTCCTCGAAGACGGCCTCCTGGCGCTCCGGGTCCGTGACGAAGTAGGGGTTGATGTAGCCCTTGTCGAAGCGCATGCCCTCGGTGAGCTCGAGCTCGGTGCCGAACGTGTTCGACTCCTCGACGGTGACGACGCCTTCCTTGCCGACCTTGTCGATCGCCTCGGCGATGAGCTCGCCGATCTCGGGGTCTGCGGCGGAGATGGATGCCGTGGCGGCGATCTCCTCCTTGGTCTCGACCTCCTTGGCGGACGCGAGCAGCTCGTCGGAGAGCGCCTTGACGGCCTTCTCGATGCCCTTCTTCAGGGAGATGGGGTCGGCGCCGGCTGCGACGTTGCGCAGACCTTCGCGCACGAGGGCCTGGGCGAGGACGGTGGCCGTCGTGGTGCCGTCACCGGCGACGTCGTCCGTCTTCTTGGCGACCTCCTTGACGAGCTCCGCGCCGATCTTCTCGTACGGGTCGTCGAGCTCGATCTCCTTGGCGATCGAGACACCGTCGTTCGTGATCGTGGGGGCGCCCCACTTCTTCTCGAGCACGACGTTGCGACCGCGCGGGCCCAGGGTCACCTTGACGGCGTCGGCCAGGATGTTCAGGCCACGCTCGAGGCCACGGCGGGCCTCCTCGTCGAAAGCGATGATCTTTGCCATAAGTGTGTCGTCCCTCCCGGACGTGAGGATGAGTCTTTAGCACTCGCGATGATTGAGTGCTAACTCATTCTGGCACTCTGGCATGACGAGTGCAAGCCGCGCCGAGCGGGCGCGATGGGAGGGCCGGACGGCGTCAGGCGACGACGCGGACCGACTCGGCCTGGGGGCCCTTCTGACCGGCTCCGACGGTGAACTCGACCGTCTGCCCCTCCTCCAGGACGCGGAATCCCGACATGTCGATGTTGGAGTAGTGGACGAACACGTCCTGGCCGTCGGTCACGGTGATGAAGCCGAAACCCTTCTCGGCGTTGAACCACTTGACGGTGCCTTGGGCCATGCGAATCTCCTGATGCTGCGGTGGGACGTCGCAATGCTAACCAGCGCGAGAGCGGCGAAATCGCCGTTCCGGCAACTGTTGACACGGGCGCATCGAACTGTTCACACGCGCGAAACACGCTCGGCGCTCATGACCACGCTCGTGATCACGGGGCGGTGGGGTCAGCCGGCCGGAGTGGCTCCGGCATCCGTGCGATCCGCGCCGATGACGACGACGAGGAGCTTGCTGCCGTCGCCACCCGCAAGAGAGGCGTAGGCGTCGCTGAGGGTCACCGTCGCGCCGCCGATCACCTGGGCGAGGCCGCGCGCCGCCCCTTCTTCGGCGGGATCGGAGTAGAAGACCGTCGTGGTCGGGAAGTCCTTAGAGCTGGCGTCGCCGGCGGTGACTCTGTCGGACGCCCATCCGGCCGCGACGATGGTCTGCGCGAGGGAGCCGGCCAGACCCGACTGCGTCGTCGCATTGAGGACCGTCACCGCGTAGGACGTGTCGATGACCGGCTCGGCGGTCGCGATGGTCGTCGGCGTGGCGCTCGGCGTGGGAAAGAGGGTGACGCGGCCAGTGGCGATCAGCGTGCCGAAGATGCCGACCGCGACCAGAACGACGATCGCGATGATCGACCACAGCACCACGACTCCGCCTCGCAGACGCGGATTCTCGGCGCGGTGAGCACCGATGCGCCCTCCCTCGAGGGCGAGATCATCGAAGCGGTCTTTCTGCGGGGGCGTACTCGGCACCCCAGAATGCTATCGGCCTGTTCCCGTGCGGACGGCGGGAACGGCCGCGCGTCCCTCGCGCTCGCTCTCGCGCGCGTCGCGGAGCCGGCGCAGACGGTGCACCAGCATGGCGTCGTGCGCCGCGGCATCCGGTTGATCGATGATGCGGGCGAGCAGCTGGTAGTACCGGGCCGGCGCCAGGTCGAGTTCGGCGCGGATGGCCTCCTCCTTCACGGCGTCGTGCGCGATCCACCGCGACTCGAAGTCGAGGAGGAGACGATCGCGGTCGGAGAGGGGCACGTCCTCACGCTAACCCCGTCAGCCGCACCCGCCGGGATGCCACTCCAGCCATCGCCCAAGAGGATCGGCACGGCCGAGGACGATGCCGTCTCGTGCGAGCGCGAAGCCCTCCGCCGCGCGCGTCGCCGGCGCGCCACCACGCCAGCCCTCGTGGAGAGCGGGGGCATCGAGGGTGATCCATCGTCCTGCGGCAGACGCCGCCTCGATCAGCTCGTGTCGCGCATGCCATCCGAGATGGGCCAGGACACCCGGCGTCTGAACGACGAGTGCCGTCTCCCGCGGCGCCGCCGCGACCGCGGGGGCGAGCTGTTCGACGCCGTCTCCCGCGAACATGAGGGGCGGGTCCGCCGCCGCGATGCGCAGCGCGGAACGCACCCGATCCGCGCGTCCGGTCTCGCCCGGCCAGACGAGAGCCGTCAACCACGCCTCGGTGGCGGGGTCGGCCGGATCCAGTGGCGCGAGATCGATGCCCGCCCGCCAGACGATCTCCGGATGCCGCAACGGGGGCACGTGCTGACCGCGCAGCTCGCTCTCGAGCACGACCGACGACGCCCCGTCGGGGGGATCGAGCACGATCTCGCCGGCGACGCCTCGATACCGGTACGAGTAGCGGTCGGGGTAGAGGCACAGTCCCGCGCTCGCTCCGACCTCGAGCAGCGCGATCGGCCCGTCGATGCCCGCAAGCGCGGGCAGCAGGGCGGCGCACCGGAGGGGTTCGTTGGTCTGCAGAGAGCGCGCCCCGCATTCCGCGACCAGCTCGTCGCCGTGGGCGAGCACCCATTGCCGCCACTCGCGGTACCCGCCTTCGCCGGATCCGAGCATCCGCGCGGCGGCGAAGACGAGCGGGGGCTGACGATGAGAAGGCGCGATCCGACCGAGCACCTCCTGCGCCGCGGCATCCGCCGCGACTCCGGCGGCCCACTCGCCGTACAGCGCGGAACGTCCGGGAGCCTCCTCGCGGGCGAACCGGCCATAGCGGGCCGACACCGATTCTGGGAGGGAACTCATGGGTGACATTCTCGCGGGCCGAGCCGACCGCGGCCTGCGTCGGGTTGAATGGTGGGTGGAGTAAGGAGCCAGACATGACCTACCGCGTGACCAAGACCGACGACGAGTGGCGTTCGGAACTCACCGCCGAACAGTACGCGGTGCTCCGCCAGGCGGGTACCGAGCGCGCCTGGACCGGCGAGCTGCTCGACGAGAGCCGCGCCGGTCTCTACACGTGCGCCGCCTGCGGCGCCGAACTGTTCCAGAGTGGAACGAAGTTCGACTCGCACTGCGGGTGGCCGAGCTTCTACGAGTCGGTGCGCCCCGAGGCCGTCGAGCTGATCGAAGACCGCAGCCACGGCATGGTCCGCACCGAGGTGCGCTGCGCGAACTGCGGCTCGCATCTCGGACATGTCTTCCCCGACGGCTTCGGCACGCCCACCGGCGACCGGTACTGCATGAACTCGCTGTCGCTGTCGTTCACCCCGGCCCCGGAGGCGGACGCGTCGTGATCGAGACGGTCACGGATTACCCCGCCTTGGCGGCGGTGCGAAACCGCCGCTCGTGGTCGAAGGTGACGGAGGCCGCTCCCACCCGGGCCGAGCTTCTCACCCTGATCGCGGCAGCGGGGCGGGTCGCTGACCACTCCTCGCTGCGACCGTGGCGTGTGATCGAGCTGCGCGGAGATGACCGGGCGACCCTCGGCGCCGCGATCGCCAAGGCCGAGGGCGACGACAAGCCGTCGACGAAGCCTCTGCGCGCCCCGCTGCTCCTCGCCGTGGTCGCCAGCTACCGCAAGAGCGAGAAGGTTCCGCGCTGGGAGCAGGAGGCGGTTGCCTCGGGCGTCGCCCATGTGCTCAGCCTCCTGCTGGATGAGGCGGGCTGGGGCGTCATCTGGCGCACCGGTCATTACACGCGAGCCAAGGCGGTCGCCAAGGCGCACGGACTCACGAAGGACGAGGAACTGCTCGGCTGGCTGTATGTCGGCGGCAAGCCCAGCGGCGCACGTCCCGGCCGGCGCAAGAGCGTCGATCCGCGCGCACATCTGAGCCGCATGCCCGCCTCCGCGAAGGCGGCGGACAAGGACGGCGGGGCGACGAAGACCGGCGTGAAGAAAGACAAGAAGAAGAGCTGACGGGCCGTGGCGGCCGATCACTGTCGCCGTCGCCGCCAGGGGGCGAGGGCGACGACGACCGAGCTTGCGGCTACCATGACCATCAACAGCTCCGTTCCCCAGCGGGGCCCGGCATCGGCGGGCCACACGGCGTCGAGGGCGAATGCAGTGGCGAGCTGGCCGACCACGACGCCGAGGCCGAGCAGCAGCACGCCCGTGTGCGCGACGAGCGCCGCCGACAGGAAGATGTAGATTACCCCGACCACGCCGCCGAGGTAGAGCCACGCCTCGGTCGGCAGTGCGCGGGGCGCGCCGACGACGGCGACGTGAACGATGGCCGCGATGGCAAGGACCACCGTTCCACCGAAGAAGTTGACGAAGGTCGCGGTCAACGGCGTCCCGACGCGCTGGCGCAGCCGCCCGTTTGTCGCCTGCTGCCACGCGATGCCGACACCGGCCAGAAAGGGCAGCACCAGCATCCACAAGGGCACGCGCTCCACCACGCCGCCCTGCAACGAGATACCGACGGCGATGAGGGCCAGCGCGCCGCCCGCGATGCGTGGCATGGTGACCGCGACGACGCCCGCCGGGCCGTAGCCGACGCGGTCGAGCACCAGGCCGTTCAGTGTCTGTCCGGCCACGACCCCGACAGTGAACAGGGAAACGCCGATCACGGCGACGGCGAGGCCTTGCGTTGCGACGGTGAGCGCTCCGGCGAGGCCGCCTGCCAGCATCCACCACGGGATCGTGCGCGCCCGGATGCCGGCGACCAGAGCGCCGAAACCTCGGCGGCCCGTCGGCAGCAGCGCCGACACCACAGCCAGCACCAGGAGGCCCGACCCGAAGGAGATGACCGCGGCGACGAGCCCGTCACCGATGCGCAGACCGAGTTGCCCGTTGATGCGGGCTTGGAGCGCCGTCAGCACGCCGACCAGCACGGCACCACCGAGAGCCACACCGGCGGGAAGCCGGGACGTCGTCGGTGCGGTCACGACTCCTCAGCCTAGCCGGGCGCGTGGGAGAGGAGCCGATCGGTCAGTCGTAGCCCAGAATGCAGATCGCTTCGGTGACGGTGTCGGGTTCGGTACGCGGCTCGTGCTCGTCCACGGAATCGAATCTAGGGGTGCGAGCCGGCGGATGCCGAGCGCATCGCCGTGGATAACGCGATGGACACGCGATGGACGCAGCGGACTCGCTACGATCACCGCATGGCCTTTCGCGACCTCCCCGCCCCCGAGCGCCGACTCGTCATCTGGCAGTTCGTCGGCGTCGGCACTCTGATGATCGGCGTGGGCGTGCTCGTCTGGGCAGCCGTCGCCTACTATCAGTCGGTCAGCCTCGGCTGAATCGAGTTCGCGCACCCGGTGCGCTCAGGCAACGCTGAGGGGCCTCGCTATCGCATCGCACGGCGGGCGATCACCATCGCCGCTACGAAGCCGACGATCGCCTACTCGAGAACCTTCTGCGCCTCTTTGCGTACCCACGTGCGGTCATCCCGGAGAAGTCCGCCGAGCACCGAAGCGGGCAACCGCACCTTTCGCTTCCGGAGCGCCGACACGGCGTGCCCATTGACGTCACGATCCGCCAACAACCCCAACAAGACCTGATTCGCCTCCGGATGCTTCGACTTGGCGAACCCGAGCACAACCATCTCTCGTCCCCGCCCATACCGCACATCCGTCGCCAGATCGACCAGCTCGTCGAAGTACGCATCGTCCCAAATGATCTCCAGAGCGCTCCCTGTAGCCCACCGTGCTCCCAGGTTGGTTGGGTCAGATGCGCGCCGGAAGAACCGAATGAGCGCCGGAATAGCGACCGGCTTCGCCCATGGCACACTCAGTGCGCGGACGATCTCCTCTGCTTCGCGATCATCCGTCTCTCGTTCCAGAGCATCCACCAACACGGGGATGGCGCTCACGTATCGGATGCCAGAACGTCGCAAATCAGCCAACGACGAGGATGCGTAGCCGAGGGTCGCGAGCTGCGAGAGGATCGACTCTTCGCTGGATGGGTGAACGACATTCATGGCGGCGTGAACCGATCGATCGTGCCGAGAAATCGACTCCTGCAGGGCCGGAACTCCCGGCCTACCCGACGCGAGCATCGGGCGGGATCGGGAGACATCGTGAAAGCCCGACGGGCACGAAGCTCGAGTTCCAATCGGCGATCCGACCGTCCGCCTCCTTTGGCGACACCTCTGTGTAGTCAGGCGGCGCAGCCGTGAGCCCTGGGACCCTGCCGAGGAAGAAGTCGGCGTCCGACGCCTCGAAGGAGAGAGATGCCCCGGGCGCCGGCCACATATCGAGCTCGAATCGCACCATCCCGGCGCGACGATGGGTGGTGGAACTCCCGACCGGCCAGGCCGACAGCCCACCGCTTCGCGCTGGGCTCGACCATGAAAGCTCTCGAACACGCCGTGCCACAAGCACACCTGTGTTCGCATCCCGGACCTGCAACGACGGGCGCATCTCGAAAAGGAGCCCGGCAACACCCGTCACGGCATCGAACCGGACGGACAAGAGCTGTGCTTCCTGTAGGGCACCTTCCTGAGCGAAGGGATCGGCCTCGGCGGCCGGCAATCCCGCTAGATCAACGCCGTGAGGGCGTAGCACGTCTGCAAGAGGAATCACTGCCAGAAACTAGCCGATCGTTCCGTCGGCGTCCACCGTGCCGAGATCCGAGAGGCCGGCCGCTTCCCAGCGTGCAATCGATGCCGCGATCGTGGGGCCTTCGCCGGCAAGAACGACATGGAAGGGAACAGCCGGGCGGTCCCACCATTCCCCCAAGGCGATCGGTGTTCCCCACTCCAGCGCAGCGTGCTCGAGCGATGACACCAGCCACTTCAGAGACGCCGGCGACTCATCCGCCAGCACTTGATCCGGCTCAGTCAGGAGAACGACGAGCCCAACGTCACGAGAGAACTCGTCCGCTTCACTGATGCACTCGTCGAACGCATCCCTGTTCTCTCCGAAGTAGGTGGGGAACTGCAGAGCAGCCGCGAACTCGTCGAATACGCCCGCCGCGTCCCTCATCTTCCGCCCGCGCACAACGCGCACCGCAACTCCCAGCCCCGTGCTCCACTTCCACCGGGCCGTGGCGATCTCGTTTCGTCTCCCGGCAAGCAGCACAAAGGCGCTCCCCATCCCCGCCCGCAGAGGTTCCACAAGGCTTGTCACTCCATGGCCCCTCGAATAGTCACGAACGTCGAGTAATGGACGTCGGTCCAGTATGCCGACCCGTCTGACTACGTCACAAGACGCCCCCAGCTGGCGCACCGACCTCCGGAACTCCTCTGCGCGGCGTCAGTAGAGTCGGATCATGAGGGCGAACATCATCGGCGGGGTTCTGCTCGTACTCCTGGGCCTCATGCTGACGTTCCTCAGCTTGCCCTATGCCGCGCAGGGCTTCATGGGGTTTGCAGGAGTAGCGAGCGGTGTGGTTGTCGCCCTCTCCTCCATCAAGCCGTTCCTGGCTGCTCGAGCGATCCACGCGCATCGAGCACCGTAAGCGGTCACTTCCTTCAGGGGCACGCAGCCTCGCATCTCGCGGGAAACGACCATATGACGGGGGTGAGACGGGCGGCATCTACCGATACTGCTCAGGCACGCGGTGCAGACGGTCGGGCACTGCGAGATCGTCATCGACGATCCTGGGTTTGAACAGAGGCGCACCGGCGGCGAGCCACCGATCGCGGAAGCGAAGCGAGCTGGAGGGCGTTGAGTCCTCGTATCCATGTTCAACACGGCAGCAAGGACAAATATCCCAGGATGGGTCTTCTCCGCTCGTTCCCCACGGAAGGTCCGGCGGCTGGTACCCGCAGATTCGACCATAGAGTTCCGGTTCATGGCGCATTGACGTCGTCCAGATTGCTCGAATGCAGAGTACGGACCTGACGTGTCCCAGCGGAGCCAACCGGGTACGCCTCCAGAACCTTCTGCGCCTCTCTGCGCACCCACGTGCGGTCATCGTGGAGCAGTCCGTCGAGCACAGAAGCGGGCAACCGCACCTTTCGCTTCCGAAGCGCCGACACGGCATGCCCATTGACGTCACGATCAGACAACAACCGCAGCAACACCTGATTCGCTTCCGGACGCTTGGACTTGGCGAACCCGAACACGATCATCTCTCGTCCCCGCCCATACCGCACATCCATAGCCAGATCGACCAACTCATCGAAAGCCGCGTCATCCCAGGACGTCTCCAGCGCGTTACCTGCGGCCCAACGAACACCCATATTTGACGGCACATCAGCTCGACGGAAAAACTGAATGAGCGCGCGGGTCGCCGTCGGTCGCGCCCACGGAACGCTCAGCGCACGGACGATCTCCATCGCGACACGGTCATCATCTGATCCTTCGAGCGCCTGTACAAGCACGGGGATCGCGCTGACGTACCGGAGCCCAGACCGACGCAGGTTTGCCAGCGAGTCGAAGTGGTATCCACGGCGGGCGAGCTCTTCCAGCACCACCTCTTGACCTCCTGGCGCGGTCATACTCTGCCCGTCTCGTAGAAGAGCCTGCCGTCAGCCTCCTGGGTTTGCAGATAATCGGCGACTCGGGAAGCGACCCTCTGATTCTCCGCGTCGATCGCGATCAGCTTGGGGGTCCCCCGCTCCACCGCTCCTCCAAGACCCATCACACGGTCCTGGACCTCGGCCTGCGTCTCGGCTGAGAGGTCAGAGAAGAGCACGCGGAAGACGTAACGCCCCGAATGCTCCGTCACGCGACGGACGCTGAAAGCTCCTTCCGACGTCGTCTCGGTTTCGACAACGTCTCCGAGCGCGACGTCGTAGAGGAAGAACGGTATGCAGCAGACCTCGAATGTCGATTCGGTCAGCTGCCGGCACCACAGCTGCTCATGTCGGTCCTGCTCCGGCAACGGCGCGACGACGATGAAGTTGGCACGCTCTCGCCAGATGGGCTCGTGGTGCGCCGTGTACTGCCTGGGTGTTCGATTCACTGTGGGCCTCCACGCCGCACGTCCCGAGAGCCGTCTCTCGGCGATGCCGGATAGCGATCCGCGCCCTCACGGCGTTGCAGGGCAGACAGATCCTCCGCTCCTTCTCGGATGACGGCGCGAGCATCGAGCTGCTGCTTCTGCCCTTCAGCTGTCGCCACGACCGATGCTCACGCTCCCCAGTCCAGTCCCCGGTTGCATCGCTCTCGTCGCCAGCCACAGCTGACCCGTGACTCCCCAGTAGACCGCCATGTCTGTGAGCTCCAGGTTTGTCACAGCATCCGCCCCGCCGAGGAACAACGGGACTCGGTACCCAACGCAGTAGTCATGGCTGATCGGCAGCGTAGGCCCGCACTCATTCACCCACTCCAAGAAGAAGGCTGACGCAAGCGCAGCGTCTTCGTATTCGTGCAGCGTTGAGTCATGGAAATCGTCGAACGTCGCGGGGATCGTCAGGATCTCTCCCGTCCCGGGTTCGACGAGAAGCACCGATCGGAAACGTGCATCTTCCGCAGCCGCGGCGTCGAAGCCGAACTGACGCCCGAGCCAATCGAAGGCGAAGGGGCGGATGTCCGTCGTCGGAAACATCTCTGAGATCCACTGTGCTGCGGCCGGGCCCGACTCATCGTCATGAAGTCGGTAAAGACCGCCACGAAACGATGCCCCTGCGAATTCGTCCATGAAGGACGAGTATCCGGGCACCGTAAGCAGTGCGTCATCGTGCCAGGGCAGGCCTGCACTCGACACCACGTCGCGTCGTGCGCCGAACTCGCGTCGGAACTCATCGAACATGAGGCTCCTTACCTATCGACATATTGCCATGCAGACCCACGCCTCCGCCTCTCAGGCCTTGGCCACCTCAACTCTGCCGATAACAAGACCCCCGCCACCGCGGAATCGCAGCATGGTCGACGAAGAGAGCCGGCCCGGGAACCGCGCCAAGCTCACCGCCTCCATTCAAGTAGCCGAGATGAGTCTCGCCGGCGAGAATGTGACTCTCGAGAAGAACGTCGGCGACACCCAACATCCGGATCGACCGTCGACGAGGACGTCTTTCTCGGATACAACTGCGTCAGCTTCCTCCCACGCTGCGCGGCAGTGACGCGGACCCCGGATGGCTCGGACAGCACCAGAAGCTCTACGAGCACACAGGATCTGTCGCAACGATCCAGAGGGGCGCATGCCAGTACGTCCCCGGCCTTGGACGGTTCCTCTCCGTCGATCCCGTAGAAGGCGGCGTCGAAAATGACTACATCTACCCCACCGACCCCATCAACCAGCTCGACCTGTCCGGTCAATTTGCAATGCTCGTAGCCGCGGCGCCTCTGGCGATTCTCGGCCCCATCGGGTGGGCCGTACGTGGCGTTGTGGCCGTGGCTGCCGTTGTCGCCGTCGTTGGCGTTGCGGCGGAACAGATCGCGCGTGCCGAGCCACGCGTGGTGCCCCGTCCCAGCGGACGAAACTACAGACCGGACAAGAACTACCCCGTTTACGAGATCACAAAGGCCGGGCAAACGCGGAAATACGGGATCACCAGCGCCAAGAGCGCCCAGCGTCGACCGCAAGCTCAGCTGTCCAGGCGTGGATCTGACGGCAGCTACAGATAGCGAAACGAGAACATTCTGTCGGGGTCGAAGACCTCACGCCCACGCTGCTCGACTGGCGAATCAGGAAACCGGGGATCGAAGCCCGCCTGTTAGTTCGCGATCCTGCCCCGTTGATTCCCCTCAGCCCGGGGAGCCGACCCCGGTCGATGGGACCGTTCTCGCTCGAACAGCAGCTGTACGCCGCGCGCCTACCGCCGTATGCAGGAGTATCGCTCTTCGGAGTGCGGACCATCTGGAACGAGGATTCCGACACATTGCACGACAGGTATTCCCTAGCTCTTACCGACACCAAAGAGAGCGCAGTTGCACTGGTCGGTGAGCGCTTTCGACACGACTTGCCGCACGTCGACGTTGGGACAGTGATAGTGGAGGTCGACGATACGCGGCTGGAGACGGTCTCTGGGTCCGCGACTGTCTACGCGACATCCCGACAATCCAGACTCGACCTTCCCTCATACGTGCACAGTTTCGGACTCAGCGCGATCGAAGCGTCGTAAGGCCCCTCCATAGAATTGGACGATCATCATCAGTCTCACCAAGCAGGGCCCGTGGCGATCCATGACGCCCCCAGAGAGATGCGCTAATGCTCGGTATTGAGTTCGTCATGGCGTCATCACGCGTTGGTGCGTGGATGTACTCGTTTCTGCTTCTTTGCAGTGGCCTTGCATGCGCAACGCTCTTCTCCATCGGGGTCGTTCGCGGGGACTACCTGCAGGCGGCCTGGGCCGTCGCAGTACTTGGATTCGCTGCAACCCTCGTCTATCAGTTGCGGATCAAGCCGCGAAAGATCGTGCAGAGAGTAGCGCACAAAGCAACGGAGTCAGGGCAGCTCGCTCTCGCTCTGGCGGCCGTCGCTACCTTTCCCTATGGGCCCGATGATCGACGCGGGATGAGAGATGACGGAGCAAGTGTCCTCTATGCAGACCGATCGCGTCTGCGCATCGTCGACCGGCACGGAGCGACGCTCGTCGATTTGCCATCTGATCAGATCGTCAGCGTAGGCAGTGTGCGGTTCCTCCCCTTACCCGGGCACGCTCGAGCCGTACGAGTCGCTGATGTGCAGGGACGAACGTGGGACGCTTACCTGATCGGTGGCGGCGTCGGGCTCTTCTTCCCACCGAAGGACTGCCGCGTGGACGAGGCCACCCGTGCTGCTGCTTCGATTCTCGAGCTGGGCGACGATGGAGACATCTCGAGCGCAGAAAACTGAGTGCGGTGTGGGGGATGAACCGGCGACAAGTTCAATCCAGCCCGCGAGTGTGTGCAGAACTGAACCCTTTCCCTATCGCGACCGAAGCCCCCTTGGGTCACCTCTCGCTGCTGCGCTCAGGACAGATCGCCCTGCAGCTGCTCCATCCACTTCTCGAACGCCAGCTGCGCAGCGGCGCGATTGGCATGCTCTCCGAGTCTGACCCGGTACGGCTGCATCCCATCGATCTTCAGGTCCGCCGCGTCGACGACGATCCCCATCGCGCCGCCCATGCAAATGGGCATCACGCTCACCAGGTGATCGACGTTGACCCAAAGCTGCGGGTTCCGATCGACGTCGGGGATCGGTATCAGCTTCATCGCCCGCTCTCCATCCGCCCCTGGGTGCGCAGGCTGATCGACTCACCCTCGGCTTCCGCGATCGCGGCGAGAAAGCTCAGGAACAGCTTCGACCACGGGTCACGCGGGTCGTAGACCGTGTGGCCCATCTGGAAGATCGCTCCCCGCCCAGTGAGATCGCGAGCCATGTGCAGCGTGTCCTCGACGTTGCGGGCCAAGCGGGTCATTTTCGGCACCGCGAGGGTGTCGCCGGATTTTGCGGACGTGGAAGCCCGTGCGCACGGACAGCTCCACCTCGTCCCACATCTCGAAGGGGTCCAGATCAACACTCATATCGCTCATAGCCACCACATGCACGGCGCCGGACGAGTTGCGTCGGAGAAGCCTGGTCAGGTAGGGCGACGTATGCGCGAAGGGTCGCCGAACGCCCTCCCGCGTGATTCCACGGAAGTCAGCTGGTCAGAGTGTCAGATAGACAGTGCCGGCTACAGGACTTGAACCTGCAACCCCCGTATTACCAGAGCGGGCATCTGACGAGCTGACTTTGCCGCGAGTAGTGGCCCTACATGACCAAGCGCAACCAGTCGAGCACTCCTCCAGCCAGTGCTATTCGCCACCCATTCGCCACCCGAGAGTCCGCACCGGCGATGGCGACACCGATTCCTCAGAGCTCGGGCAAGCTCCCCAGTGGCCGCCACCTCTCGCGCCCCGCCGTTCATGCAATAAGAGCAACAAACCGGCGAAGTTCGCGCACGTGCCGTCGATCGTTCGGATCGACACCGCGATCGAGTACAGCGGACACTCGGACACGGGGCAGCTGGAAGCTGATGAATGGTCCCCGAGGAAGATCATCGTCGGGCACGAGCTCGTGATCCTCAAGATCCACTCGGTAGAGCCAGCCTCGGCCCGTTCCGGGCATCCGCGTCGTCCAATCGGCCGCGAACGCGGCAGCAAGAGCACGCTCCGTGGTGACATAGACGAGGTCTTCCGACGTCATTACGCGCGTGAATCCGGCAGCTTCGGACCTCTCGCGCATGCTCGGCATGCCCGACAGAGACGGCGGAAGAACCCAGTCGCCAGGGCGTAAATCGGGCGCACCACCATGGAAGAGTGACACGCGGCCAGCCCTCACCTGAGAATCAAGCAACCGTAGTTCAGTCGTGTCCACGCGCTCACGCTACGCCGACTGGTCTCGGCTCGGCGCAAATTAGGCCAGGAGCAAGTCGCGCACCACCGGTCGCAACCGCGCGTGATCCTTGGCGCGCCCGTCACAAGATGGCCGCACGGCACGTCGGAGGACTGCGCGAGCGTCACCGCCAGCCGGCGAGAACCGGTGTGGCTTGGGTCGGTGATCGACGGCATTTAGGCGAGTTCGCCGCGAGGATCGCCCACGGCTGCCGCTCCGCGGCGGCTACGAGCCGCAGAGCGGATGGCGATCCCGCACAGTATGACACCGGTTAGCACGCCGGCAGGTGCGGCGAGCAGGCCGAGGTAGAGGGGCACCGTGCCTAGGAAACCAGCGACGAAGCCGATAGTGAGGGCCCAGTCTCGCGTCATTCCGCCGCGCTGAAGACTCGGCGCGGTCGCGACGGCCACAGCAATGCCGATGAATGCAGCACTCAACGCGCCCACCGCCCACAGGCTCTCCACGTTTGGGATGACGCCGCCGCCATCTCGAAGAACTGCAAGGTTCAGGGCCGCCATAGCCGCGAGCGCCGCGAATGCAGACGCGACCACCGGCACAGCGGTGCGGACGCTCCATCGCCCGTCAGTAGCTGCACGAAGACTCCAGACCGAGGCGCTGAGCAGGAGTGGACCGACGAAGAGCCACAGCGGATTACCTACCGCGTTGTTACCACCCAACGCAAGGATGTACCCCACTGCGAGCGCAACCGTTCCGAGCCCAGACGCGGCAATCGGGAGGAGATGGCGAGTGCGCTCGAAGAGACCAGCAGCTCGCATCGCCGCCCGCTCTTCTTGGCTGAGCTGCGTGGAGTCGGAGTGCTCAGAACGCTCCATATGCAAATCAATGAGCGCAGCCCCGTGCGTTTCGCGCCACCTCCGCGGGTACCAGCGAAGCATCCGTTCGACATCGCGCTCGATCGTGCTCATGCCGTGACCGCCTTCCCGTTAACTTCCCGAAGTCGTCGCTGAGCTAGCTGAGCCTGAGCTGCGAGCTGGTCGGCGCGGCGCTTCAGTATCTGCATGCCGTCTGTGGACAGCACGTAGTAACGCCGCGTGCGCTTGTGCACGACTTCCTCACCGTCGGGAAGAATCCAGCCCTTACTCGCCATGGATTCCAGCGCGGCGTAAAGAGTGGCGATGGGGAGAGACTTCTCGAGCTGGTCTTCCGCATCGCGTAAAAGACCGTAGCCATGCCTGCGGCCCGAGGCCAGCGAGGACAACACAGCGAACTGCAGATCAGTGACGCTCATGTCACGCATCGTATCAGACATATATTCCGCTTGCTCAGAATATATGGCGAAGTGAAACTCTGACTGAATAGAGTTACCCCAAGCGGGCCGCCGCCCAGCGCCGAGCCATGGACGGTAGGCGCACCACAACGCGCGCGGGTAAACCGACGCGCACCGATCGAGGAGGATCGTTCGCAATGAATCGACGACTGCATGCGGGACTGTGCATGGCAGCAATTGGAGGGTTGTTGATTGCCTCGCTTGGCGCAACGGCGGCCGTCGCCGCGGATAAGCCCGGCGACGATGTCTTGAGCGCCCTCGCCGCAACCGCCCAGACCGACGAGGCTCCCGATGTCCTGTCGAGCACTGCCGACCCTGCCAGTGTCGGTGTTACCGTCCCGGGCAACTCCTCCGACCCCATTGTCATCGCATCGGGTGACGCAGCGATAGAAGTCACTCTTCCCGGCGCTGCAGCTGATGCGGTCACGATCGGGGACGGCCTTGTGGGCTTCGACGGTGGAGATGGGTCGACGTCCGTTCCAGTCGCGAAGATGGACGGTTCCGTGCAGCTGATTTCCGTTATCGACGGCCCCTCTAGCCCCACGGAATATCGATACGAGTTCGACTTGCCCGCTGGCGCGACGCTCAACCGCGTCGAGGATGGCGGCGTGGCGGTGAAAGCTGCAGACGGCAGTGTGCTCTTCGGCGTACTTGCGCCCTGGGCTGTCGACGCCAACGGCGACGCTGTAGCCACCAGTTACGCCATCGCAGGCAACGCTCTCGTTCAACACGTCGCTCACGGATCGTCGAACGTTTACCCGGTGGTTGCAGATCCGTGGCTAGGAGGCACATGGGTCGAGTCATGGTCCTGGTACAGCGGCGCTACTCGCATCGCGATGACGCCGACTCTGTTCGCGAAGGCGGCGTGCCCGGGCAACGTCGTCTGCGCCGCCACGTGGCAGGGAGTAGCGCAGTCCGAGCTCGCCAACGCGCAGGTAACTAGCGGCAACAAGGCGAAGATCAACCGCGCCACGACCGGTAACCAGATTGGCTGCCACATGGTCGGAGGCGCCTTCAAGTCTCCGTGGAACCTCGAAACTGACGCCGCCGATAAGGGCCTGCTCGGTTTCATCGCGTCCGCCTGCAACTAGACACGACTATCTCGGTGGCAGCCGGGTGTTCTCCCGGCTGCCACCTTCGCGACGAAGAAAGGCCCCTATTCGCCACCCATTCGCCACCCGTAAGCAGCTTGTCCTCCATGAACCGAGGCGCTCGCTCCATGATCGATCGCGCCCCTTCCGCGTGATTTCGCGGAAGTCAGCTGGTCAGGGTGTCAGATAAACGGTGCCGGCTACAGGACTTGAACCTGCAACCCCCGTATTACAAGTACGGTGCGCTACCAATTGCGCCAAGCCGGCGGGCCCGGAGTCCGGGCATCGGGGGTCTCCCCCGCCCATAGAGGTTACGTGATGCGGCGTACCGCACGCACATCGAAGAGCGACGGCTCCCGCGTTGTGGTCCGCGATCATGGGCACATGCGCAGAATCTGGGCACTTATTGCAGCCGGCATCCTGACCGTATCTCTGGCAGGCTGCACAGACGCCCAGCCCGCGCCCACGCCTTCAGCCTCTCCGCGAACGGAGCCGCCGACAGCGACAACCGTCGCGCCGGTGATCGCTGCGACCCCGACACCGACGTCGAGTCCCGGACCCGGTTCGGAAGATGCCGCCCTGGTCATTTCGGCGACCGACCTCACCCTGCTCGATGAACAAGGCCGGGTCCGCCCGCACCTCAACCTCAGAGGCGAGGATCCCACTCAGTTTGCCGAATCGATCAGCACCGCAGCCGGATCGGAAGTCACCGAGACGACCAAGCCGGGCGGACCGGAGGGCGCGAAGTTCACAGCCACCTTCACGTGGGAGGGTCTGATCATCACGACCTTCTTCAGCCCTGACGAGTGCGCGGACGCCTGCCGTGGCACGTTCGTCTCGTCCACCTCGCCGCGCATCGGCGCTGTGCCGGTCCGCACTGTTTCCGGCATCTCCGTCGGCGACACGGTGACGGAAGCGAAGGCGCGGGGCGCGCACTCCACGAGCGATCATCCGCTCGCGTCCGATCCGGAGGATCCTTCCCTCTTCGATTCCACGACGGAGGCGACCCGCGTCGTCCTGTTGAGCATGGACGAGAACTCCGCAGTGATCACCGACATCGGAGCGGGCGCCTGGTACGTCTCCTTCGGAGGCTGTGAGAAACCAGACCGCCGAGGCTATCCGGGCCGCGCCGCGCGCTACGGCGCGGCCGTCGGCGTCACGGTGGGCGTGGGCGTCGCGGTCTGCGACTTGTAGTACGCCCCGCTCGCGCTCGTGAGCACGAACTGCGAGAACTCCGCGGCATCCGTCATGTCGCCCACGTACTGCTGGCCGTTCACGACGACCATCGGCGTCCCCGTCAGGGTGAGCCCGTTCGTCCCGGGGATGCCGCTGATCGCGCGCTCGGTGGCACCCTTCACCCACGACGAGTACGACTCGGTCTCGATGCAGTCGCGAAGGCGCTTCGGATCGTCAGAGCCGTTCGCCTGGGCGATGTCGGCGAGTTCCTTGTCGGAGAAGCCGTCGGAGTCGACAGCCGGCTGACGGGTGAGGAGGTCGTTGTTGAAGCTGAAGAACTTCGACGGATCGAGAGTCGCGACACAAGCGGCTGCGCTCGCCGCGCGCAACGAGTACTTCGTTCCGTTCGACTTGGCGGTGAGCATCGAGACCGGGTGGTAGGTCAGGGTTGCCGCCCCGTCCGACACCCACGACGCCAGCTGCTTCGCGTTGGCGAGCTGCCACTGTCGCGCCGCCGGCGAGAGGTAATCGACGTAGACGTGGATGTCGACCACGGATGCCGAGGTGGACGGCGAAGGTGTCGCCTGCGGCTCGGCCGCAGCCGTGGGCACCGAGCTCGCGCCGTCGATCGGCGTTCCCGGCGAGACCGAAGACACTGACGTCACCCGGAAGCCGTCGGCGGTGGCATCGGCCGGCTGCAGCTGCGGCCGATCGCTGTTGGAGCGCACCGCCCACGACACCGCGACCGCGACCGCGACGACGGCGGCAGCGGCGACGACGGCGAGCGCCGAGCGGCGCAACACGCGTGCCCGCGACTGCTTCGCGTGGACGAGCTGCGCCTTCTCGCGCACCGCATCGCGGCGGCCAGCAGGCGTGGGCTCGTTCGGGGCGTCGTCGTGGGACATGGGACCTTCTGTGGGAGGCAGCTCGAGGGCACATCGCGGTGCATCCCGGTCGTCACGATCCGGATCGGGTCCAGCGTCGCGGACGGAGCAAGGCGATGTGTCGATGCTAGCCAGCGAGCCTGTGAAATGCCCAGACGAGGCCTCTTCTTCGCAGAGGAGAACGTGCGATACTGAGAACGCGTCCATCGCAGGACGTGCGGGCCAAGCCCCCGCTCATTCCATCACTACGGATCGTCCGGCACGTACCTGCCGGTGAAGGAGAAGAAAACATGGCGTCCGTCACCTTTGACAACGCAACCCGTCTGTACCCGGGCGGCACCCGCCCGGCCGTCGACAAGCTCAACCTCGAGGTCGGTGACGGCGAGTTCCTCGTCCTCGTCGGCCCGTCCGGTTGTGGAAAGTCGACGTCGCTGCGCATGCTGGCCGGCCTCGAAGAGGTCAACTCCGGCCGCATCCTGATCGGCGATCGCGATGTCACCGACATCCCGCCGAAGGACCGCGACATCGCGATGGTGTTCCAGAACTACGCGCTGTACCCGCACATGACGGTCGCCGAGAACATGGGCTTCGCGCTCAAGATCGCCGGCGTCGGCAAGGAAGAGCGCGCGCAGCGCGTGCTCGAGGCCGCGAAGCTCCTCGACCTCGAGGATTACCTGACCCGCAAGCCGAAGGCCCTCTCCGGTGGTCAGCGTCAGCGCGTCGCGATGGGCCGCGCGATCGTGCGCAAGCCCCAGGTGTTCCTCATGGACGAGCCCCTGTCGAACCTCGACGCGAAGCTGCGCGTGCAGACGCGCACCCAGATCGCGTCGCTGCAGCGCAACCTCGGCGTCACCACGGTGTACGTGACCCACGACCAGACCGAGGCTCTGACCATGGGCGACCGCATCGCGGTTCTCAAGGACGGTCTGCTGCAGCAGGTCGGCACGCCGCGTGACCTGTACGAGAAGCCGAACAACGTCTTCGTCGCCGGCTTCATCGGCTCGCCCGCCATGAACCTGTTCCAGGTCGACCTGGCGAGCGCCGGCGGCATCCAGTTCGGCACCGCCGTCGTCGACGCCGACATCGACCGTCCCACCAGCGCGACGCAGGTCACCGCCGGCATCCGCCCCGAGGACATCATCGTGAACCCGGCCGACGGCCAGGGTCTCTCGGTGACGGTCGACCTCGTCGAGGAGCTCGGCGCGGACGGCTACCTCTACGGCCACACCGAGATCGCCGGCAAGCGCACCGACATCGTCGCGCGTGTCGACGGCCGCAACCACCCGAACGCGGGCGAGACCGTCGTGCTCGCCCCCGTGCCGCACCACGTGCACGCGTTCGACATCGAGTCGGGCGAGCGTCTCACCAAGAAGGCGATCGCCTCGGCCTGATCCGACCAGACGCGGCGCGGGGGCCCGGTTCCACGGACCGGGCCCCCG